>CAYUZN010000063.1:0-11077 GCA_964449295.1 uncultured bacterium
TTGAGCGACAAAAAGAGCTGCCACACACTCATAAAGAGCAGAGCCTGCCATATTCACAGATGTTCCTAAAGGGACAACAAAGCTACAGATTCTATTGGAGACTCCAGCTCTTTTTTCAACACAATCAATTGTCACAGGAAGAGCTGCTACAGAAGAACTTGTTGAAAAAGCCGTAAAAAGAGCAGGTGCCATAGCTCTAATGTGCCTAATAGGACTAATTCCCATGCTCCATAGAAGAAGGGGTAAAATAACAAACATAAATACGGCAAGGCCACAAATAACGGTGATAAAGAAAAAGACAAGTCCTTGCATAGACTCAACACCTTGAGAGGCGATCACTTTGGCAACTAGACAAAAAACCCCAAAAGGCATGAGTTTCATGATAAAATGAGTCATTTTCATGAGGGCATAAAAAAGCCCTTTCCAAAAAGCTTGTAAAACATGCGTAGCTTCACTCTCGATACGCGTGAGTGCAAATCCAAAGAGTAAGCTAAAGAAAATAATCCCTAACATATTACCTGTGGCAGCTGCCTCAAAAATATTAAGAGGAATCAGCTTTAATAAAATCTGACCAATAGCTTCACCATGACTTTGAGGCGCTGCGGCTAGAAATGATTCCATATGAGAGGAAGTAGCAGATGCGGCTTGATGATTATAGTGATTGCCAGGCTCAAAAAGATTAACAAACAAAAGACCTGTGAGAACAGCTAGAAGAATTGTTAAGATATAAAAGAAGAAGGTTTTTCCACCCAATCTCTTAAATGACTTCTCTTTGCCCATTTGCCCAAGTCCATGAATAATAGACGAGGCAATCAAGGGAACGACCAGAAGCGTTAAAGCATTGAGAAATAGTTGCCCTAAGAACTCAAATAAGCGGTAGTAAGTTGTGCCGAAAATTGTCTTATCTGTTCCTGTGATTGTTCCTACAATCATAGCCAGAACAAGAGCTAGTAGAACTTGCCAGATGAGGGATATTTTTTTCATATGAGCTATGATAGCACTAAGAGATTTTCTATTAAAAGAGAAAATCTCTTATTTCTTAGTCAGAATAGGGATCAAGACATGAGGAATTAGCCCATGCGTATAAGTTGTTTTCTTACTTAAAAGAGACGTTAAGCTAGTGATGAGTGTACTTCCAAATAGATTAATAATAGAAGTGGCACCTCTCTGTATTTGCCGCTCTGAAATAATTTCAGTATTATAAACGGTGATAGGCCTTAGGTCGTTAGTGTTGAACACTTTTAGAGTCTCTAGCTGTTTTAATGACTCTTGTTGTGCTCTCTCAAAATGATTCCGAGGATCATTTATTTGCTTTATGCCTCTTTCTCGGTTGTCAATATGTGTGGTTAATAGAGTTATCTGGTCAGAGACAGTGTTTCTAAGGTCTTCAACAGATTGTTTCAATGCAGTCTTTTGTGCTGTGAGCTCTTTTATTAATTCGTTTAAAATTTGAGAGCTGTTATCTTCTGTAGCTCCTCTTCTTGGTGTCATAGGCACAGTTGGGTTTTGTGTTTTAGACGGTGAAGGGGGAACTTCAGTTGAAGTTTCAGCTGCAGGCACTGCTTGTGAAGCCGTTGCGCGACTTAGAGAGTTTTGCACTTTTATCAACCAAGCTTGTTGACGAAGTTCTGTATAAGTAGAACGAGCTTTTAGCCAGTCTAAAATCGCTTGTTCTTGTCCTACCGGGTCTGATAACAAATTTGTGGCTTGCTTTAGAGTCTGAGCCTGTTTTTGCAAGTCGGCATAGGTTTTAGTTAAAGAAGCTGGGAACTGAAAGACGTTCTGTTCTTCTAATTTTTTTCGAATTTCTACAAAATTGAGATCTGCTAAAAGGGGCATCTCTGATGAAAGAATTTGATCACTTATAGCAATTAATGGATCTTTTATGTCTTTAAGAGCTTGTAATTGAGTTTGTTTAGTCACGATTTCTTGCATCTTTTCTAAGGCTTTTCCCAAGCTTCTTTGTATAGTAGAGAGCCTGGTATTATATGTTGTGAGTATTTGTTTGTGGCGTGGCTCAATACGTGGATAAGAAGAAAGATCTATCAAGCTAGAATTAATATTTTCCACTCTTTTTATTAGATCAGCTAAAGACCCTTGAGAGGACCCATCTAATCTTAAATTTTCAATCTTATTTGATATTTCAGATAAGCTATCAATTGTTTGTTTTGTATGTGTGATAAGCCCATTGACTAAAGCTTGTTCCTGTTTTCCAAACAAATCAAGATCTCTTATAAATTGTCTTGTAGATAAGTCTGTAATTTTTCCAATAAGACCAGTCACTTCTTGGCTAACTTCTGCTTCTTCTGCTCTTTTTGGCTGAGTGCTATCAAATGCATAGATTTCATTAGCTTGCTGCATCAATTCTAAAAACAAGTGTTCAAGTTGATGATTGGAAGATAATCTTTGAACAAAATTAGACGCAAAATCAGTGGCTGCTTCTATGCCTTTATTGTATAGATCATCTTTAAAGGAGGTGGATTTTAAGGCTTCTTCTAACTCTTTTTGAGTATAAGCAATATTAGGTTTAAGTATTTCTAGTAATTTTTTAAGTAAAGATCGAAGATCGTCCCTATCTTGTACAGGAAGAGGTTTTAAGGCTGCATTTGTTGTTAAAGAAGGTCCTTCCAGAGAAGTTTTCAGATGTTTTAACTGTTTTAATAAAACGAGATTAACACCATGAGGATACCCATTTGAATGAGTGAAAGAATGAAATTGATTATCGCGAAATTCTACGAGTTTAGGAGCCAAAATCCAAGATAAAGGCCATCCTATGATAAAGCTGGCTACTTTAGCTGTTAAAGAGTTTCCTAAAGCAATATTTAATTCTTGGCGAATCAATCTCGCATAAAAACTTCGTGTAGAACGGCTCCTGTAAACAGAAGGGTCATCTAATTCTTTTGTAAGAGCGTCTGGGATGTCTTCTTCTCTATGTGTTTGACTAGATACACGTCTATAAGCTTGATCTAAAATGACTAAATAACGATTCAAATTAGAGACAATGTCCTTAAAGAGTTGGTTATTAGACTCAGTCTCTTCAGAAGAAATATAGGTCTTAAAGAAATTATCGATATGGTGATTGCACAAGTTAGCAACAAGGCTAGGAATAATCTTACTTAGAAGATACCATAATACATGTGCGATAAAGCGTTTCAACACATTCTCGTTCTGTAAATAGGCTCTTAGAGTTTCTTTTAATCTTTGATTAGGCGTTGTGTTATTTCCCTCGTCTATCATAGAGGAACGAACAGAGCTCATATAAAAATAAGAGTTCTTCTTAGGTAGTAAGAGATCATGGGCAAGAGAAAAAACAAGAAAAAGAGACGTCTGCTCAATAAAACGGTTTTTTTCTCTTTCTATTTCATTTTTGATCTCTGCTACCGGAATACTTGGAGAAGGAGGAGTTTGCGGAACTATTTCTTCTATAGGCTGAAATTCTTCTTCCTCTTCTTCAACCTCTTGAAAAAGTCGTTGAAACAGCTCTGAAACATTAAATCCTTGTACACGAACTTCTACTGTTTCAAAGATTTTAGCAAACTCTTGAGCAGCTGCTTTTGTTGACAATTGTCCTAATTCAAGGCGAGTTAAAAGAGTATGTACTTGCAGACGAACATTCTCAGGAATTTTGATTTTACTTTCTACCCAGCCTAGAAGAGTTTGTAATAGTAAGGAGATTTGTTTTTTAAAGATGACTTGTGCTTTTTGAGCAGCTTGAGTAACTAAGCTATTGGCATTTAGCTGATCTCGAAGATTTTGGCGTAGTGTGATTAAGTCTGCTAAACACTCTTTTCCGTTACCATCTTCATCAAGATGAGAGAGGCTTGTTTCTAAATGTTGTAAGACTCCTAGATCTAAGTTTGTGTTTATAGTATTAGTTTCTAACCATTCTTTAACAGCTTGAAGATTCTCATAAGAAGGTTGTGCAATAGCATTAGATAAAAGTTTATCTAATTGCTGTTCGCGGCATTGTTCGGTACTTGAGGATTTTTGCCCAGTTTCCAAACGAGCCAGCCGTTGATGCAAATCTGATGCTATAGATGTAGGTAATAGGTTTAATAAGGATCTGGTCTGTTTCAATAAACTCATTCCCGCTATACGCGTAATATTGTTTTCTAATCTTGTGACCCTGGTCTCTGGAGTTTGAGAGAGATAACCAGAAAGATCTTGTCTCAATTTGATAAGGGATTCTAATAACAATGAAGGCTTATTTTCATAATAATAATAGTTATTACAAACAACCCGTTTCCAGTCTTTCAGAGGTTCTTTAAACCGACCCTCGTATTCAAAATCTTCAATAAAGTTAGTGATTAAACATATGTTTTCAAAAGAAAAATCTGAAATAGCTTGAGCAAGGAGATTATCCAACCACTGTTCATCAGAGAGCTGCCCTTGGTTAGTTGCAGCAACTAGACTATTTAAGCCTCCGTTTACAAGACTTGATCCTAAATTTGCAGCAACACCAGATAAGAAAGCCATAATAGGAGATCCTCGAATGTATTATTGGCAGTGATTCTACTATATTCTAGAGTTTTTATACACAAGTTAATTTAAAATTTCGTAAAGAAATTTATTGGATCGTAAGGAAGTGATTAATTTTATCCTGAAGCCAGAAGACCCCGTCCTTAAGGACTGACTATTACCCATAAATCGTGGTTTGGAGAATTTTTATAGAAAAATTGGTGGAGAATCTAGAGTGATATATCGGGCGTGGACGAAAAAAATTCATCTCGATAACTGAATTTTGACTATCAACTCATAGGAAGGAAACTTGTGGGTAATTGTCAGTCCTTAAGGCCTGGGGTTCACTGATAGTGCTGAAAAATTTTAATAATAAAATTTTTAATTTTATGCATATAAGTGTCTAATTGAGAACGTGGCAAATCAAGTTTGACATTTATCCAAGATGAAAAGGGAACTTTACCAGCTGGAATAGCAAATCGGGGGATTAGTCTGAAGGGATCAATCCCTTTAAATGGTTTCCATATGTCATCTTTGTGAAGAATGCGTACCTGAACAGGGGCAGGAGGAAGCTCTCCTTGAAGAGAGACGTTATAAACAAGCTTATGATTTGCAAAACAATCATGAAAAGCTCTGAGTCCTTGATCTATATGCTATTGCCATTTTGCCAATCTCTATCCCAGATACTATTGTGAAACATAGTGCTAGAATAGTCGTATACCTGCTGAAATTTGCTTATAAGATCTTCTTTGGAAAGACCATACGAGTTAATATGAAAAATAGCTTCGACTTTTTTGATAGGGACTGCAAAAAATTTTTCACTCAATTCAGAATAGATAGGATCTATATTATGGGTATAATCGATTGTCTGAAATAAATAAGAGAAATTATGCTTAATTTCTATAGTCTTATATAGACAAGTTCTAAAAAAGGCTGCTCCATGCATCAAGGCATTCACTAGAGGCTGTTTTGTAGATGTTAAATAAGCAAGATAAACATCTAAAATTGTACGGATGAAAAAAAGACCAGAAATGAGATTTTCTAATCTGGTTTTTGTCCAAGTTGCTGTGAATGCATCGAGTGATTCGTTAGCAATAAAGGTAAGCGTGTTCTTAGGGATTTTTGTGCTTTCTAAGAGATTTGTAAGATCAAGTTTAGGCACTACGATCTTTTGGATGGTTGTTACAAAAAGAGCTGCAACTCCCATCAGTAAAGCACTTTTGACAGCTAAATTAGTATAGAACCTTTTTTTATTTAAAGGGTTTTCATGTTTTTGGAGCTCTTTTTGAATCTGCCATCCTACATACATAGTATCAATAACATACAAAGCAAAGAGAGCCTGTTTAGCGACTTGAGAGACTTGATGTCCCAAATCAGACAGTGGCTTTTCTTGTGCATAAGTCAGCCCACATCTTGCAAATGCATAAACGGTCTGTAGCTTATCGATAATATGACTCATTCTTGTCCTATGGTATAGTCATCTTTAAGTTTATTTAGTATTGTGATTAAAACCTGAGAAAGTACTAGAGCTTCCGGATCGCCACTATGTTTATCAGGATGAATATCGAGTAAATATTTTCTTCTTGTATTAGCAAAGTCTTGATAAGTAGAGTCTTGATTTAATCCTAACAACTCTTGTTCTGATTTGGGTGCTTTCCCATTTTGAGCAGACCATTTATTAACAGCAACATCATATTTGAATTCTTCGAAAAGATTGTTAGTTGGTCTGGTTTTTGAACTAGGATCAAGAGGTTCAATATTAACTGAAGCCCATGAAAATTTATCTGAAACAGGATTGCTTTTGCAAGAGTTGAAAAATTCCTTAGGAATCTTAAAAACCTGTTTGAAAATAAGCACTAAAATAGGGTCATTAAAAGTCAATTCTTCGGCTGTTTCAAAAATTCTTTTTAGAAGAGTAATTTTGAATTGTTGGTCTCTTAATTTTCCTGCTAATACATTTAAAGAAGTTTTATCTCTCAATACAAGCGCTTTTTCTTCAGTTTTAGAGGAAGTTGATGTAGACTCTAATCTATCTGCAATTATCTGCCCATTCAAGGGGTAAGAAAATATAATTTGACGATCAGGGGGGAGTAATTCGTTACATTTTTGGACAGTTTGGATAAGGTCCAATTCAGCATTAAAATATAAGTGAAAGAGGGTGTCATAATTCTTACCAGAGAATTGAATTGGATCTTCAGTTCGTCTACTTTCATTATACTCTAGTTTATCTTTGTCAGAATACGGAAGAAGTCCTCCATCTTTACCTGCAAGACCCAAACTTTTTCTTAAAGATAAAGCAAGGTGCATACCAATTCTTGTCTCTGAATCTGCAAAAATTTGAGGCGCATATTCAGGATGTTGAAAAGCTATGAGAATAAGAGTGCTGATAAGTACACCCAAAGCCGCCGATCCTCCATTTAGAACAGAGCTTCCAACCGACGCATAGCATTTTCCCATGATAGGGCTAATTCTTGCAAAGTGTAGAGTATATAAAGTTGATTCTACAATCAGTTTTGTAAGATAAGTACCTATCACAGCACAGACCAAATCTTGGAAGCAAGCACGAGCATACTTTTCTGTCTTTTCCCAAAATGGGTCAACATTTTCCTTGGTTGCGAATGTATACCGGATATATGAATAGACCGTTAAAGAGGCGTTTAAGATAGTTCCTATACGGGAAAGAAAAAGAGTAACAAAAGCGATATAGGCTATCTTAACAGGAGTCAATAGAAAATATTTATTAGCTAAACATAAATAGCTTCTATTTTTTGGGCTAGAACAAGGATCTTTAGCTGCTTTTTTAAGAACATCAAGAGCTGAATTTCCCGTAGAAGAAACACGATAGATTTGACGGTCAGAGGGCGATAAAACATGATCAAGCACCCATGGATGAAATAGACACCGTGCAGTCAATGATTGAATTGTACGAGTCATGCCAAACATTGTACATGAATAACTGGTTTCTCAAAAAGTAAATAAATTTATTGATATAGCGGCTCTATTTCCAACTAGTCTGCCATTCAAAAAATTCAGAAGGGCGTATTTTAAATCTGGCAAAATTGCCCTCGTGAAGGCTGCTTAGTTCAATTTCGACAATTTCAATGAAGCGACTGCGATCTTCAAGGGAGATGTTCTTGTAAGAAAAATTTGAAATAAACTGAGAGCCTTTTAGCTTATCCATCTTATTATGAACAACTTCGTACACAGCCTTCCGAATTAAATCGCGGTAGCAAGTTCGAAATGGGTCTGGCGGTCCAATAGTTTCAAGGGTTGCCATATAAAGAGAGGCAGAACGCTCGTAGGCCCAAACAAAAACGTCGCGAAAAAGCTCAACACGGTTTAACTCATAGACAGCCAGTAAACCTTTTATGTAGTCGGCCTCAGGCACATCAACAAATGAAATAGGGCTTAAATTTTCTCGAATAAAAGGTATATTGCCAGCAAGTCTTGAGACTCTTTTATTAACATCTAAGAATGGTTGCAGATAAGGCAAATGAATCATTAAGAAAAAAGATTGCTCGAAGGGGTTTTTTATAGCTGTGGCTTTCTGAATAATAAGCTCAAAATACTCTTCAATTAATTGGGGAATTTCAACAGGGTGATAGACAGATCCACCAATCTTCACAGGTGTTGTTCTTAATTTTCCACAGGCTTTTGGATTTGAAAGCAAATTATGAGAAAGCAGCCCATGAATGTTTAAGATTGTATAGCGATTAATATTAACCTCTTCTGCCATATCGACAATAAATTCGATGGCTTCTTTATGATTCAAGATCATTTGAGTATCCGTCTGATCTTTTCCGGGAGCTTCTTCTCCAGTTGCTAGCAATTTTTCTGTTTCAAGAAGAGAATAGGTATTTCCCTCTAAACGACTTGAATTCCAAGCCAAATCAATCAAAAGACGTTGATAAATTTTTCTTGCATAAGTTCCTGCAGGGCGTCCTTTTTCTGTGCCAGCTCCTAACTTAAGCAACTTCTCACGAATAGCCTGAGATAAGTAAAATGTTTGATTGGGCTCATAGTCATCTAGCAATTTTCTTTGATAACTGACATGTTGGCGCATTTGAATGGGAGCGGATATGAGCTTATTCACTTCATTTCCCTCAATAGATAGGGGAATAGCAAAAGGCTTTTTCGAGAGTTCAGTAGTCTCTAACGTAGACTTATTGATGTAATATTTACTATTTTTACCAGAGCCTTCATTTCTTAAAACAGAGGCTTTAACAAGAGTCGATAATCTATATTGAAGAGTTCTTCTAGGGACTGTATTGTTTGTCAGTTTAAGCAACTCTTCTAAAGAGACTCCGTTTGAGTGACTGGCAATAAGCTCGGCTAGACTTTGTAGTTCATTTTTTAATTTTTTAGTCATTCTTGACCCCTTGTCGCAGCAACCTCGCGCAACTTTAAGCAAAAATCTTGCGCGAATGACAGCTTCTGCGCAACTTTGTTTCCTTAATCTTGCGCGATTCCGTCTTTTTGCGCAATTTTCTAATAAAGGGTTGAAGTCAACATAAGATACATTATCAGACGTTCTAAATCGAGTTAACCGCTAGTTAATCGCTTAATTCCCTCAATAAGTTGTTAAAGGAGCAAGTTAATAGATAAATCTTCAATCCAAGCTTATAACACACTAGTGATTGGATCTTAGAGTCTTTAAAAGATAAAGCAAATATATTAAAAAATATTTTAAAAAAGATGTGTACAAACTAAAAGGAGCCCGATAATTCCCTGATTGAACGTCCCTTTTCAAAGTAAAGGAGTGTTATGAGACAGGGCGATATTCCTTGCAAGTATCCGACACCGAAAGTTGCAGCTCGCCTGACGGAAGTGAGCCCTTTACGCCTTGACATAGGATCCTCCTTAATTTGAAGAATTTACTATGCCATGTTAGCACATCTGTTATCAAAAAATTTTAGTTAAATTGCCCTCCACTCCCCTGTATTTAAAAGAATGAATAAGTTATAATATTTCCTATTTAAGAGGGGTAAAATGGATCATATTGGCTTTAGACTTCAGGCTTTTAAAGGCATGTCAAATAATTTATTGTCTAATGGGATTGTCAGTGTCGTTATCCTAATTGTTGGTAAAGTCTTATCGCAGATAGAGAAAAAGCGATGCCCAGCCTTGATATCTCCATTTTATCGCGCTTATCCTCAACATCTTATGAAAATATCTGCTGTTGCCGGTATAGTCAGTCTTATGGCTAATTTAGCTGCTTTTGCTGCAGCTTGCAAAACTGTAAAAGTTATGGGTCTAAGTCTGAATAAGCCTTCTTTTATTAATATAAGTAAAATTTTTAATATAATAGCTAGTTTGGCTTTAGGGCTCTATATTTTAGTAGACTACTATAGGGCTTCTGTAACGGCTAGATCTATAAAAGAGGCCTTACAAAACTCTAAATTCGAAAGAATCAAGACGTCTCTTTACTCACCTACGGGTGAAAAGATTGAGACAACAATTCTTGTTAACCCAAAGGAAGAGATACTTCTTATAAAGACACCTGATGGTAAAGATTTTGAAAGAAACATTAAAGGTAAGTTGGTTTTTTTACATGTAGGTTCTGAAGACGTCATACAAGGTTTTGTTAAGTATTTGAGAGAACATGAAATTTTATCAGAAAATGATAGAGTCTCTTTGCTGCACAGGTCTAATCAAGATGATGAAGTCATTGTTGCAGATGGAGGTCATGCTTATTTAGAAAACCTTCAATTTGAAGATTTAAAGAGTACTACTCTAAATAAAGCTTATATTTTTGACAATCCGCAACACAGGATTACTTATGCAGTTGCAATCGAAATGAAAGATACCAAAGTCGTTGCTTCTAATATATTTGGTCCACTGGATGCTAAACAGTGTGTTTATGTTATAGAAGATTCCGATTATAATCTTGATAATCTAGCTAATCAATTGCAATTTGATAAAAGTGATATTGGTATCAAAATAGTGGGCAAAAATACAACAGATGTTCAGATTTTTTCCGTAGTTCCTAGGCAGCCTAAGCTAGAGGAGAGCGTACACAAATATCCGGGTGATTTAACACCTGCAGAACTAGCGTCTATTAAGGGAGATCTTAATCCAGATCAAACCCAATTTAATATAAAATTCACTTCTTCTACAGCAATTAATGTTTCTATCCGTCGGCAAGATATGTTTGAAGCTAAAGCCGATGTGATTGTTAATGCTGCCAACACTTATTTGGGAGGTGGAGGTGGTATTGATGGATTAACACATGAAAAGGGTGGGGACGCTTATAAAAGAGCTCATCAAGATTTAAAAAAATTATATCCTAATGGATTTGTCTCTGGCTATGCAGCTATGATTGCAAGTGGAGATCTTAAAAAGAGAGACATTACTAATGTGATTGTTGTTGCAGGTCCTCAAGGTCCTGAAACTAATCCAGAAAAAGAAGATCAACTTTATTCATGCTACCTGAACAGTTTGATTCTGGCTTATAAAGAAAAAAAGAAACACATAGCCTTACCCTCTATCAGCACGGGTATCTATAATTTTCCTAAAAATAAAGCAGCTGCGATATCTCTAAGAGCTATTTATGATTTTGCCAAACAAAATCCTCAATCCTCTCTTAAAATCTCTATACATTTTCTGCCAAAAGCTAAAT
>CAYUZN010000064.1:0-10989 GCA_964449295.1 uncultured bacterium
GGTCATGGCAAAAAAACAACCATCTACATCTAAATTTATGCAACCAATGCAGCTGTCCGATGAACTCGCAGCTGTTGTCGGAAGAGGTCCTATGCCTCGCACTGAAGTGACAAAAAAACTTTGGGGATACATTAAGCAAAATAAGAGACAAGATCCTAAAAACAAACGCAACATCCTTGCAGATGACAAATTGCAAAAAGTTTTTAAAAAACCGTCTGTTAATATGTTTGAAATGACAAAACTCGTTAGCAAACACCTCTCTTAAGACATCTCTCTTCTTCTTTTAAGTGGAATATAGTATATACTATATTCCACTATGACACATATTACAGCTATTTTACTGGCAGGCGGACTAGGAAAGCGCATGGAAAGTTCTATTCCTAAACAATTTCTGCCATTAGCAGGCAAGCCTGTTATTTTGTACAGTTTTGAGCTGTTGTTGCTTTTCCCACAAATTCAAGAAATTATTATAGTCTGTGATCACGCTTACCGTCACTTGTTTGATCATCCGCTTGTGAAATTTGCAGAGCCAGGAGCTGAAAGACAAGAGTCCGTCTGGAATGGAGCCTCTCTTGCGTCATCCTCATCAGATAGGCTTTTAATCCACGATGGCGCACGTCCTTGTCTTGAGTATGAACTCCTTGCTCATCTTCTTGCTACAGCGCAAAACTATCTAGCTATTGCCTCAGCAGTCCCTGTTAAATCAACTATTAAACAGACAAATTCTGAAGGGTTAGTAGAAAAAACTTTAAACCGTGCGTGTTTATGGGAAATACAAACGCCTCAAATCATCGAACCCTCTCTCTATAAACAAGGAGCCCTACTTGCCAAATCGCAAAATCTCGTTCTAACCGATGATGTCACTCTTGTTGAACTCTTAGGACATCCTGTTAAATTGGTGGCAGGATCTTACAAAAATATTAAAATCACAACACCTGAAGATTTGGCGTTAGCTCATACTTTTTTCCATGCACACGTATAAACTCACAATTGCCTATGATGGCACCCATTACAGCGGATGGCAGATCCAAGATAATGCGCTAGCAATTCAAAGTCTCATTGAAGAGGCCTTAAAAATTCTCTTCAAGCACCCTATTTTTTTAGTGGGCGCAGGAAGAACGGATGCCGGTGTGCATGCTCATGGACAAGTCGCCCATTTTCAATCCGATAAAGACGTAGATCTAAAACGGCTGCAAGCCTCTTTGAATGGACTTCTTCCACCTGACATTCGCATTTTACAAGTAGAACTTGCTGCTCGTGATTTTCATGCGAGATACAGCGCTCTTTCTAAAGAATACCATTATTATCTTCACCTTGATCTCGTACAGAATCCTCTGACAAGGCTCTACAGATATCATGTGCTACATCGTCTCAATGTGCAGCTTTTAAAAGAAGGGGCGCGCTTATTTGTTGGCACACATGACTTCACGTCATTTACCAATCAAGCCAGTCAAGGGTGTGCAGCTAAAAATGGCGTGCGCACAATTTTTAGATTAGATGTGTGTCAAGAAGCGGGAGGTTTGCGTCTTGAGTTTGAGGGAAATGGTTTTCTCTACAAGATGGTGCGCAACATCACAGGCACTCTCATCGATATCGGTTGTGGCAAAATTTCTCTCCACGAAATCCCAGATATTTTTGCTGCCAAAAACAGGTGCTTTTCAGGCAGAATAGCTCCTGCTCATGGTCTTTTTCTCAAAAAAGTTAATTATCAGACTCAGGTTATACCAATTCGGCCGTAATATTAAAATCGGAATTTGATGAGTTACTAAAAACAGATTGAACGACAAGTGTGTATACTTTACCAGCACACATTACATCAGGTGTCTCTATAGGAATAGTATACGTTATATTATGAGGATTTTGTAAACATTCAACTTCTATCTCTCCTGGCACCGATGAAACAGGTAGTGAGACTTCTTCTAAATATTGTGTCTCTTTTAACATTAAAGGCATTAATTTTATTGCATCTGGAGCTCCCTTTCCCAAAGCTTCCAAATATTGGTGCGATTTTTCTAGATCTGCCTCGGTTTGTTTTATTTGCTCCTCTAAACGCGCTGCTTGAGCATCTAGATCTTCTTTGTCTTCTGTATTAGCGAACATAGGCATAGGCGTATCTCCAAATGTCAAAGCACACCGTTTGTCCTTTTCTTCAATTCCTTTGGGAGGAAGAGCTACGGTCAGTTCACGATCAGGCAAATGGATACTTATAACTGAAAGAACACGACCTCCGTTTGCAGTTACATCTCCCAGAAATGTCTGCATATCTCTAAAAGTCTCCGTAGAGAATTTTATTCTTTTAGACATCTGCCCTTCTGATTGTCTTGAAGATACAACTGTTTGTCCTTGCTAGGATATTCTCATACTAATATGAGTATCACGTACTTTATCCATAAAAACTCTCGTTAAGAAATAAATAAAAATAGTCTATACCCAAAATTCATTTTTTCAAAAAGAAATATCAGCAAGTGATGTGAAATGACGAACTCCTGTAGGAAGTTGTCCTTCCATTTGAGGATGGTGCGCAGGAGAGATGAGGACAGGCTGATTTACTTTAGCAGCTATAAGAGATTGCAATCCTCTTGTTGAATCTTCAAATCCAATGATTTTATCCCCTGCCTTGCCAAGCTTTTTTATCGCTAGCAAATAGCCATCGGGAGCAGGTTTTGCTTCTTCGTAATCTTCTCTTGTAATCCAGTGAGGAATCGATTGCAACGCAGGGTGCTGCTCTTTGATCACTTCCACTTGTTCATATAAAGAATTTGTAACGACACATCTACGTAACGCCTGTTTTTCAAGAGCTTCTAGTAAAGGCTTAGCTCCCGGCATTAAATTAATTTTACCCTTTTCTAACAGCTGCTGGTAACTTTTTTTCTTTTCCTCATAAAGCACATGCCAATTAGGTTCTTCTTCATAAAGCTTGGGAAATTCAGCATAGATCGCCTCTTTAAGTCCCGTCGATTTAAAGTGCGCTGCCTTAAAAAAACGTGGCAAATCCCACAAAAGTTTATACCCTCTATTAAGGCACATCTCTTGATAAGCTAAAAAATGGAGCTCTTCAGAGTTAACGAGCAACCCATCAAAATCAAATAAAAAAAGATCGAATTTGTGTATCCATTGCATAGACAAGCAGATTAGCAAAATCTCAATTTTAATAAAAGAATCAGTTGTATATAGATTAAAAAAAAGGACACTAACATGACAGCCAGTGGTATTGTGATCATTACGGGATCTTGTGGAAGAATTGGAGCCAATCTTGTCAAAAAATTAGGTGAACAATACCGTATTGTGGGATTTGAATTATTAAAAGCTCTCTATGCGTCACGCAATGAAGAGCTGGTTCCCGTTGATATCTCGTCTGATGAGAGTGTTCATCAAGCGTTTAAACATATTAAGTATTTCTACGGCACGAAAATCACAGCTGTCGTGCATCTAGCAGCTTATTATAGTTTCTCTGATCAAGACTACAGCAAGTATGATAAAATCACAGTTCAGGGCACGAGACGTCTGTTAAAAGCTTTGCAAGACTTCGAAGTTGAGCAGTTTATTTTCTCAAGCACGATGCTTGTCCATGCTCCTTGTGGCATCCATGAAACCATCAATGAAAACTCCCCCATTTTAGCTAAATGGGCTTATCCTAAATCTAAAGTGGCAACAGAAAATGTGATCCACACAGAACGAGGAAAAATCCCAGCTGTAAACTTGCGTATTGCAGGTGTCTATGATGATATGTGTCATTCGATTCCTATCTCCAATCAAATTCAGCGCATTTATGAAAAACAACTTGTCGCCCACTTCTTTGCAGGAGATCTGACTCATGGAGCCTCTTTTTTGCATATGGCAGATCTTGTAGAGGCCATTGATCTTTGCATTAAAAAAAGAAAAGAGCTTCCCCCTGAAACCACTCTTCTTCTTGGAGAGGCAAAAACACTGAGTTATGATTATCTGCAAACACGTATCTCTGAACTCCTCTTTCATAGACATTGCAGAACTTACAGCCTGCCTAAACCTTTAGCAAAGATAGGCTCTTTTTTACAAAACCATCTTCCTTTGATGCCGCAAACATTTATTAAACCTTGGATGATCGATATTGCAGACGACAACTACACATTAAATATTGCAAAAGCAAAACAACAACTGGGCTGGGTACCTAAACACTCTCTTGATGACACACTACCTATCATGATCGATGCTCTAAAAAAAGATCCTATGAGTTGGTATAAAGCCAATGGGCTTATTCCTCCACGATCACTCTTGAGACAATGGAACAAATCATGAAGACATCTTTTGCCACTCTCTTTCTAGGAATTTGGCTTCTTGTAGCTCCTGTCACATTTGGTTACTGTCATGATACAGCAACATCTCATAATTCTCTCATATGTGGCGCTCTTCTTATCATCTCTGGTTGGTATTCAAGATATCAGAAACATAGTTGGGCTATATGGTTAGGATGTAGTGTAGGTCTTTGGCTTCAACTGGCTCCTCTTGTTTTTTGGGCAAAATTTCCTGCTTCTTATGTGATTGATACCTCAGTAGGCCTTCTTGCTATTCTATTGACAATCATCATTCCTGGGATTCCGGGCGTCGTAGAAAAACCAGGACAAACGATCCCACCAGGCTGGTCTTACAACCCTTCTTCGTATGCTCAAAGATTACCGATCATTCTCCTTGCCATTTTTAGTTGGTTTGCATCTCGTTATTTAGCTGCTTATCAACTGGGGTACATTTCATCTGTTTGGGATCCTTTTTTTGGAGACGGCACACTTAAAGTCATTACTTCGACTATCTCGCGCTCATTTCCAGTACCAGATGCAGGCTTAGGAGCTTTTGCTTATTCTTTAGAGGCTTTACTAGGTTGTAAAGGAGGTCCTGCTAGATGGCGCACGATGCCTTGGCTTGTGGTTATCTTTGGTATACTTGTTGTTCCTGTGGGCATCATCTCGATTAGTCTGATCATTTTACAACCACTTGTTGTGGGAGCTTGGTGTGGGCTGTGTCTTATGATTGCACTAGCGATGCTCATTATGGTAGCGCTCACCTTAGATGAACTAGCAGCGGTCCTACAACTACTTAGGCAAACATCTAAGAAAAACTTTTGGCACATTTTTTGGAAAGGCGTCAGTAGCCCACCCTCTTTCAATCAAGATCCTCCACTCAATACGCGCTTTGTCACACTTTTAAAAGCAGGTTTTCGCGGATGCTCTCTCACCTGGAATAGCGTTTTAACCATTTTAATTGGCATCTGGCTTGTCTTATCCCCCTCTATACTCTCTTTGACATCATGGCTTATCAAGAGCAATCATTTGGTAGGCACACTTGTGATTGCAACTGCTCTCATTGCAACAGCAGACGTTGCCAGAAAAGTGAACCGGATCATCATTCTTTTGGGTATTTATAGTCTTGCAGCTGCTTTTTCCCCGTCTTTTTCAACAGCTAGTTTTGTTGCAGCAGCTCTTCCTGGAGTACTTCTGATCATCTGTAATTTAAAATTGAAATAAATGTATTTTCCAGTGTACAGTTTTGTTTTATGATAGCAAGTCTTGGCACGCAAGCTAGATATGCATGGACTACTGTAAATAGACAAGAGACAGTAGTACTCATGGCAGTAACAACTGTTGCTTATTCCGTGTTTGGGAAAAAAGCTCTTTTTGCACTTGCTTCTTTTGCAGGTGCAGCATTTTACTGCCGTAAGTTCATCACACTGCGCGTAACAACTTTAGTCTCTGCTGTGATCTCTCTACCTTTATGTGGCTTTTTAGGAAGTCCTCTTATCGCAGCTGCTTCTGGATTATTTCTGACATGTTACATTTTAAAAAATGAAAACGATCAACAAAAACTGATAACTGCTTTACAAAAAGAAATAACTGAGCGCAAAAAAGATACACAAGCAGTACAAACAAATACTGAACTAGCTCAGGCAGTTATCTCATCCTTAAGTCAGTTCATAACGACTACAAGAAAGCAAACAGATACACTCATGCAGATAGAGTCACAAGAGCGTCAAACAATGCAACTTGCGATAGATATGCTGAGTAACTCTGAGCTGCAAGAAAAATTAGCGCTAGCTAGAGCTGCGAATGAGACATTCAAACACTTAGCGACAGATTTGGGAGCTATTCCTGTTCAAGCAGAGACTGCTTTCCACAATTTACAACTATTAAACGCTCGTTTGTGGGAAGTGATTGAGATTTTACAAACAATCATTGCTCAAAGAACACAACCACCTCTCCCCTCATGATGGTTACCAATCTCTCCACAGTTTTTTCTGTTTACTCTCACATGAAAACAGAGCATCCCGATCTGTTTGCATGGCTTAAAATTCACAGAAAAGCCCTGAAACATTTTTTTAAAGGTGTTTCACCTAACTCTCCTGCTCCCAAAATACAGAGTGCTTGGAATTTAATCGTCGTGTTAGATTGTCTCATGACTTTTTGTTCTCCGCACGATGTTCCTCAAGACTCACTGGCTTACCCTCTATTTAATCGAGGGACACAACTCATGCAACTGCAACTTTTTGCAGCTCATAGAGCCTCTGATCCTAGAAAAGCGCTTGGTTACACTCTTTCTACAGTAGGAATAGCCGTCCGGTTAACAGCCAGGATTATGTATGCATGTCAGCGCCTCTTCACAGGTCCTGCATCTATACCACGAACTGTCACGCCTCTTGCACTCACAGAGGAGCTTGCAACTACCAGCAGCGCACATAGAGCTGCTCTTAGCGAGCTTACAACACATCAACAAACGCAACTTACATTATCTATTGAAGCTCAAGCAGCCTCTGAAGAGCAAGGAGCCGTCATTAGCAGACTCTCAGAACTCTCTTGCGACAAACAAGCACTTGTTTTGGCTACTGTCCAGAGGATCAAAAAGCTCATGGGCAATCCTGAAACTCAAAAAACCTTCCGCACTTTAGTTCTTCAGCAAGCAGAACTACAGAATTCTCGTTCTTTAGTGGCACAATTACAAGAAAAACTAAAACACTTGGGAGAGTTGACTCATGAAGAGCTCTCTCATATGGAAAAATTAAAAGACAAACTCCAAGGAATTTTAAATGGACGGCATTAATGCTACTCTAAGGACTCAATCAGAAGTTGATCTAGTCAGTGAACTTTTAACATCAGATCCACGCATCCTAGCACTTTTCAGCGCAATTCAGCAACAAACAAAAGCTACAGAATCGACGCTTAATAAGTTTCACGTGTTAATTGCAGCGGCACAGCAAATTGAAGATCCAACAGCTTTGACTCAAAATGCACAAGAACTCTCAGAGTTACAAACTCTTCTCAAAGACTTAAATAAAAGAGTAACTCATCTGCAGGCTTCCTTAGACGTGACAATAAAGCATAGGAAAACACTTGAAGCTCTTGTGAGCAAACTCTCTCAAAGTTTTTCTCCCTGAATCTCTTTTACAAGCGCGCCTGCTTGATAAATTTTGTCCAAGGCTTCCATAATCCCTTGTGTGTGCACACTCACAGCCCTGCCTTGCTTATCTTCAAACGCGTAATCCCAAATAAAAGAATGGGCGTTGCCATCAAAGATGAGCCCAACAACTTCCCCTTTACCATTGATCACAGGGCTACCAGAATTACCTCCAATGATGTCATTGGTTGAGACAAAGTTAAAGGCGGCATTTTTTTTGAGTAAAGAGCCTCTTTCTGTCCAACTATGAGGCAATTGGTAAGGAATTTTGAACCCATGTGTTTGAGCATACTTAAAGATCTCACCTAATGTTGTGACGGGCTTAACAAAAGAGCCCTCCTCGTCATACCCTTTGAGAGATCCTATAGACAGCCTAAGTGTGAATGTTGCATCAGGATAAAGACTCTCTCCATAACGAGAAAAAATCATATGCGCAATCGCAGCATAACTCTCTTTCTGTACGCTCTCGAGTTCATCCTCTTTTTTCTGTCTCACAGCTCGTGCATAAGGATCAAGAGCGATTGCAAGTTTGATGAAGGGATCTGACGAGTTGTAGATCTCTTCTGGATGATCATAGAGTTTCTTGCGATACTGAACATCTGTCAGCTGTGTGGTAGCCAGTAGCTCTTTGGCTCTTCCTTCAGGTGTTTTTCCATTAAGAATCAGTTTGACAGCTGGATGATCACTGTTCAATTTGCTAGTCAGCCGTGTGAAACTTCCAGTCAAAAGAACTTGTTCTAAGTTTTTATAGAGGGGCTCTTCTGAAAAGAGATTGAGCTCAAGGGCTGCTAGTTGATGATCGGCGTATTCTTTTAATCTCTCACCACTTGGTTTAAGCTTTTCTTTCTCGAGACGGACGAGATGTTTTGCCCAGGTATAAAGCTTAGAATAATTGGACGCAAACCCTTCAAGCATCACATACTCTGTATGATAGTCTCGAAAACCCTTAAGAGCCGTTTGTAGATTTCTCCAAGGGGTATACTCAGCTGATTTTTTATCACCATACAGAGATTTTTCTTTCTCTTCTTTTGAAGCGATAATAGGCGTTGTTCCTAGAGCTTTCTCAATCCCTCTGTAAACTTTAAAAGCGTTTTGACAAGAGAATAAGATGTCTCTTGCAATTCTTTCATTCTCGACACTTTGCTGTCCAAAAGCCTGGAGGGCCTCTATTCTTTCTTTCAAATATGACAGCAGCAAAGGGATCTCTTTTTCTTTTAAAAAGCGCACGTGATCAGATGTTAACAACCTCTCAGTTCTTCCTGGATGTCCTGCGACAAAAAGAGGCTCTAAATTTTTTGGTCCTGATGAACTCCATGTCAAATAATGCTCTGGCACAAGAGGTTTTCCATTGTGATAAACCCTAAAAAAACAGACATCGAGATTATATCTTGGATATTCAAAGTTATCTTGATCTCCTCCAAAGAAAGCAATGTTTGTCTCTGGGGCCATCACAAGGCGGACATCTGTGAAGCGCTTGTAGAGGTAAAGATGGTATCTAGCACCTTGATAAAGAGTGACCATCTCTGGTTGAAGACCTGTTGTTTCTTGTGCTTTTGCAGCAATTTCAGCTATTTTTTGCTTGCGCAGTTTCTCTTTCTCGATAGCGCTCATCTCGTCTGTGATATCTCTATTCACATCTTGTGTGACATCTTGGATAGAGATCAAACTCTCAACGTACATGTTAGGACATTTCAGCTCTTCTTCAAAATTCTTAGCGAGGAAACCTTTTTCCATCAAATCATTCTCTTTTGAAGAGAGATGGTAGATTGCTTTAGACCCGACATGATGATTTGTCATCACAAGTCCTTGAGAAGAGACAAAAGACCCCGAGCCTCCCAGACTAAGTCTCACGCACGCTTGCTGGACATGCTCGATCCATTTAGGATCTAGCTTAACACCGTAATCTTTTTCGATTTTTTCAACTGGCAGCATATTGAAAGGCCACATCCCTTCTTCTGCTACAACTAAAGAACATGCACTGATAATAATAGCTACTAACAACTTTTTCATATTTGCCTCTTCAGTCAAATATGCATGATTTGG
Source organism: uncultured bacterium (assembly GCA_964449295.1). Taxonomy (GTDB): domain Bacteria; phylum Chlamydiota; class Chlamydiia; order Chlamydiales; family Rhabdochlamydiaceae; genus CANJJB01. Next base: position 9,460 of record CAYUZN010000064.1, read on the forward strand.
CTTAAATACGAAAAGAGATTTTTACCACAGAGATCACAGAGGAAGAAAAAGCAAATTCTTAATCAGAAATAGTTTCATTTTTGAGAGGAAGTTTGACCGCTCTTTCTTTCATCCAGAGAAGTAAAAAACCACAAGACCCTAGAGCAAGTGCTATAGGCACAATAGCAATCCCATATGTCAATGCTTGAGACGTTTGAGGTCCACCCAAAGCATTAATGACGCCTCCCATCGTTGTATGGAAAGCATAACCAAAAATCATGATGATCATGTTGGCAATGGCAGTTGCAAGTCCAGCCACATGTTCAGGAACATACGTTGACACTTTAAAAATGGTTAAAATTTGGTAGGCAGAACACACGCCTACAAAAATAAAACTCAAGCTAGTAACAGCCGGTGACAAATCAGTCATAAGTAAAAAAATAAAGCTAGCAATCATGCCTAGACCTGCTCCTATAATTGTTACGAGATAGTTTTTTGTCTTCTCTGCGATCATGCTTAAAATAGGCCCTCCAAAGCACATGCCAATAAAGATCATAGACGGAAGGCTGGCTGCTAGTGTGCGATCATATTGATAGACTTGTTTTAAAAAAGCAGTTCCCCAGACATCGGCAAAGCCCTCAAGTGGGCCTACCATCAATCCTGCAAAAATACAGGTCCAAATGACTTTAGGATTGCCAATCACTTTTTTAATATCAGATAAGACAGGGGTCTCTGAAGGGATTTTCATATCAGGAACAATCCAGTAGGTTAAGCAAGCTAGCGCAAGCCCCATGTAAGAAAATATTTGAACAACCGCTTGAGAGCCGAGCATGTCACGCATGTAACTCACAGGACCTCCTCCATAGATAGCTCCGATAAGCCCTATCGTCACAGAAAAGCTGAGCATCCGCGTGAATCTTTTCTCATCAAATGTCATACGAACAATTTTAAAAACGCCCAAGATGGCTGCCGATGAGCCAATACCTACAAGTATTCTGCCTAAGATCGGGTAACTCCAGTGCGTTGCAAAAGCCAGTGGCAAAGTTCCTATCACGGTGAGCAAAATGCACCCTGTCATCACTTTTCTAGGACCATACCTGTCCAACATAATTCCTATGGGCAAGTGGATGAGCGAATAGCCGATGTAATAAACACCCGAAAACTGCCCAAACGTCGCTGCATCGATGTTAAATTGCTGCATGATGTCACTTAACATAATGTTTGGCATCACCCTTAAGATATATTGGTAAGCATAGAAGATAGAGGCGACAATCCAGACCATCCACACACCGATGCGCCTATTTGAAAGAGACATTTTCATATAAACCACTTTCTCAAAATTAAAGTTTGTAAGGTGTACACTATAGCTGGTTTGTGAATTAGATCTCAACAATTATGAGTTTTTGCTGAATCAATATTTGTACTTAAATTAAAGTTTCAGCTAAGCTCCTCTTCATTGAATTTCACTTTTTCTATAGTGGAGGAGTGTCCGAGTGGCCGATGGAGCCCGCCTGGAAAGCGTGTATACGTGATAAACGTATCGTGGGTTCG
>CAYUZN010000065.1:0-6620 GCA_964449295.1 uncultured bacterium
AAAAAATTCATCTCGATAACTGAATTTTGACTATCAACTCATAGGAAGGAAACTTATGGGTAATTGTCAGGCCTTAAGGCCTGGGGTTCACTTTAATGTAACATGTTAATAGACAGATAATTATGTAAAGTATTAATTTTTTTTATATTATTAAATTAGTTGTTTTTTAATTCAAAATATTTTATAATTTATTTTGAAATTTAAAAAATAGTATTTAATTTATATGTATAATATCATCAATTCAATCAAATCATCTGTTTGTAGCAATAAAATAATTTCTTGTGTTCTGGCAGGGTTAGTCGTTATAGGAATAGGTCGATTAGGGCAGAAAATTGTTGCCTGGGTTTGTAATTATAAACAAATGCCCAAAAAACCAGATGTAGATAAAAATCCCAATTTGTTAGATAAAATTGAGACTGTAAAAAATGACTCTTTAATAAAGGACACACCAAAGACAGATTTAGATATGCGTGTCGCTACTGTTACCCCACCGCCTCTTTATGTATATAAGTGTTTGGTTGGAAAATTTGAGTCTTTATCTCCAGAAAGTATTCAGTCAGGCCAAGAAGATCCTATAACTTGCGAGACCCTAAAAAATTCTTCCCTAGTTGAAGATACAAAAGGATGTAATTATCTAGCATCAACTGTGGCTCAAGCTCTCATAGATAACATTCTTTCACAAAGTATGGGTAACAATGGAGGAGTTCTTTGGGAAACAAGAGAACAATTTGAAAATCTTCTAACATATTTAATTTCAGTAACTGATGGAGAACAAAAACAAGTTTTAGCAACAATACAAGAAACTTATCAGATTTCTCTATCTATCCTTACAGAATTAGAAAAAAACTTCTCCTTTATCAATCTTTTAAACCAAATTATCGAAAGACTTAAAAAAGAAACATATGATAGTAGCTCTGCTCTACCAACTGAAACGCAATACCAACACCTTCTCTTTTATTATCAAATCCAAGACGCATTTCCAGAAAAGATTCGAAAATTTTTATTTCCAGGCCATATTTTCTCAAACCTAGATCCTATCTGTGTAGCTTCTACCAAAAATATTTGTAAACAACAAACCCAAAGATTAGCTATATTTCTTGATAATAATTTTAATCAAACAAAAATCACAGAAATAAAAAACGGAGTAGACTATGTAGTCGCATTTTTAAATAGCAGATATCCTCCTTTTAAGCCTTCTGTTGAACAAAAATCTGGTGTATTTTCTTCTTTAGTTGATTTATGCGATATCTCACAAAAAGAAATAGAAATCACAACTCCAAAAACAGAATCTCACGAAAGTAATGTTGCTTTTACTTATTCTATCTCTCAAGCACTATTAAAAGGTGAAGGGAAAAAGGATTTTTCTTTAACTCTTGGCTTATATGTTTCAGAATTATTAAATATCACTGCTTTTTCAGATAGTCATTCAGATATTGTAGAGCTTCGAAAATCTTATTCACATTTGCCTGACTTTTCTTTGAAAATTCAAGAATGGGTAAAAGGGAAATTAGAAAAATTAGAGAGTGTTCCTGACTCTTTTATTAGAGCCTATCGCGGTCAATGGCGTGATTGGCGTCAAGCCAAAAAATACGAACCCACGATTGAGATTAGATCGTATTCTATTTTAAAAATGGTTTCTAAGAAACATGAGCTTACTAGTTTAACTACAAGCTATGAAACATGTGGTGATTATGAGATGGAGGAACGAAATAAACTTCGTGTACAAATCGAGCAATTAATTTCTTTGACAGACGCAAAAAATTATATAATTGATTTATTTAATACAGATCCAGCTACTTGTTTTCCTCATATTGATGAGATTTTAGGATTTGGAAGTTCACAAATTTTGGAATTAAATCAGGCTAAGGATAAGCCGACAACTTATTCCCATCAATCAATTGAGAGAGTGAAACTATTTTACGATAAAACTACTAGGGATTTTGGAATCTTAAAAATTAACTAAGATTGTCATCAAATTCATTCCCAGCCTCTGACATATACTCAATTAAATTGGGTACAATCTTTTGATTTTATATTTCAAGAATCATAAAAAAAAAGAATGACAAAGAGTTTAATTTTTTCTATGATGAGGGAAATATGAAAGTATATTTTTGGAGGGAACTATGAAAGTATTGAATTTTTTATCTTTGATTTTAGTGCTAGTAGGCGCTCTTAATTGGGGCTTATGGGGTTTTTTTCAGTTTGATCTCGTAGCATGGATCTCAGGCGGAAATACGAATGGAATGGCTCGCATGATCTACTCACTTGTAGGTCTTGGAGGGGTCTGGGGGCTTGGTTTCTTAGGTAAGTGCAAAGAAATTTGTGGTTGCTGCAATCGCAATGACAAAGGTTCTGGTTGCTGTAAATAACCTTAAGGGCCTGTCAATGATATGAGTAAAATTCTTGTGACAGGCTCTTCTGGTTTTATCGGCAAAACCTTAGTCGATTTTTTAGCCAAACAAGGGCATACGGTTGTGCGTCTTCTCAGACGAAAAGAACCGAATAGCCTCTATTGGAATCCTCAAACGGGTGAGATCAATCTGCAAGACTTAGAGGGGTTTGATGAAGTCATTCACCTAGCAGGTAGCCCGATTTTTCAAGGTAGATGGACACAAAAAAAGAAAGACGCAATTTTTTTAAGTAGATGCAGGGATACCTGGTTGCTTGCTAAAATCTTATCTTGTTTAGATAACCCCCCCTCTTATTTCTTTTCTGCCTCTGCGATTGGCTATTACGGTAATCGAGGAGAAGACGTCTTAACAGAGGCCTCATCTCCTGGGACAGGATTTTTGGCAGAGGTGTGTGTCAGATGGGAACAAGCCACTGATCTCCTAGAAAAAAAAGGCATCAGAGTCGTTCATGGACGGTTTGGCATTGTTTTATCGCCGAAAGGAGGGATGCTTGGTAAACTGCTACCTATTTTTCGCTGTGGGCTAGGCGGTAGATTAGGAAATGGAGAGCAATGGATGAGTTGGATCTCATTAGACGATCTGATGAGAGCCATTGATTTTACAAGGCAAAAAACCTCTTTGACAGGCTCTTTTAATTTTACCTCTCCTCAACCTATGAGAAATAGAGATTTTACAAAAATCTTAGCAAAATCTTTACGAAAGCCGGCTTTTTTTCATATACCGGCAGTTTGTCTTAAACTTCTTTTCGGTGAGCTTGCAGAAGAAACTTTTCTTGCGAGCGCCAAAGTGCTTCCACAAAAACTGCTCGCCAGTGGTTTTTGTTTCCAATCACAATCTATTTCTAATTTCATAACAAACTAAGTTTGTTTGTTTTTGATACTAAAAATCGCTTTTATTAACTATTTTAAATTGACAATTTAATATTTTAAATATATCTTGAATAAACAGGGCAAGGAGAATGCGATGAAGGAAAAACTACCATTTAATCCATGGCTGAAAATTTGGGTGAGTCCTCGAGAAACAATCCGTGCGATTATTGCTCTCAATCCATCCTATCGTTTTTATCTGTTATCGTGGATTTATGGGTTTGTCATGCTTCTTCAGCTGGCTCAAGATTTGTCGCTAAGTTTGCAGATGCCACTTCTTCCAATCTTAGGGGGATCTCTTATCCTTGCTGCTCCCTTAGGCACTTTGATTTTTAATATTTTTGCAGCTCTTCTTTGCTGGACAGGTAAGTGGATTGGAGGAAAAGGCTCTTTTGCTCATATCAAAGCAGCAGTTGCCTGGGCTTATGTGCCTAGTATTGTTAATATCGCTGTTTGGTTTCTGATGCTAGCTGTATTTGGAGCGTCACTTTTTGCAAGCACATTTGCAGACACTGTCTTTGCCGGATACCAGCTGTCGATTGTTTTCTTTGGGTTTTTAGCCCAAATCATAGCCTCTATTTGGGGCTTTTTTATCGGACTGCAAACCCTTGCGGAAGTTCAGGGATTTTCTGCATGGAAAGCGCTACTTAATATTGTGATCCCATTTGTAATGTTGATGGTGACATTTTGGTTTGTAAGCTGGATCTGTTACAGACTGATGGCAATACCTGCTTTAAGTTAGAGGTAGTTGCAAAATTCAGGGTTCGTCGAATTTCGGGATTATTTTGGCCGCTTTTCGATTTTTTTCGTGGGGGTTATATACGCAGGTTGATATTACCCCCACGAAAAAAATCGAAAATCGGCTCAAAAGAACCCGAAATTCGACAGAACCTGAGTTTTGCAACTACCTCAAATAAATAATAAAAGGGGAGACTTATGGAACAAAAAATACAAAAGATATGCAGGGGGATCATGACGGGCATCACAGGACTTGTCTGTTTAGTCAGCCCTTTTGCTTTACATGCCTATTCAGGTAAGACTGCAAATAAAGTTAAAACAAGCCAAGTGAATTGGAAGGAATTTCACTCTGTGGCAGGCAAATGCACAGTGACATTTCCTGATGCACCTGAGCATGTTTCTGAAAATTTAAGAATGCCAGAAGGCAATTATGAGCTCAAATACGATGCTTATATTTCATCTATGGATCAACAGACAGTCTTTATGCTTTTGATTGCACAGTACCCAGACTTTGTTGATGCCTCTTACGCTCAAATGAGTTTAGAGAGCTTCCTTAACGGCATTTTAACACACAACAATCAAAATCAACTGATTTTTGCTGATCTTATTCTCGTGAATGGCAACCCTGGTATGGACTTTTTCATCCGTACAGGTGGTGTCTATTTTAAAGGTAGAGCCATCATGGTTAAAAATAGCCTCTATTTAATGGCTATGGAATGTGAGATTAAAAACTATGATGAAGTCCACTTTAAAAATTTCGTCGACTCTTTTAAATTACTCGACGATGATGTTAAGCAAGCGCATAACAAAAAGTAATTCTAGAACGAGAAGGCAAGTGAGCCTTGAGCGTAAGGTGCTGAGTTGTACTTATAGTAGTTGCCATGGTGGCTGTTGTGATCTTTAATCAAAATCCATCCCCCGAAGTTCCATCCGCCACCAATTGAGGCTCTCACAACTTGGTTGTAAGCATAGTTGAGATTGAGATCAAAGCCTGAGGAAAACACTTTAAAAATAGGGTCGTGATATGCCCCTATGCCATCTGAGGCTCTTCTGGGGTATTTATAAGGACCTCCAAACCCTGAATAACTCAGGTAAAGAGCCCAATTCTGATCAAAAGAGTATGTAATAGAGGCATTAATCGGAAAAATAATGTCAAATTTTAAATGATCTCCCCAAAACCAATCAAATCCAACGACAGGAAGAACATACCCATTCAAAACGCCATACCATCCCATGGCACCCACATTAAGACCTGCTCCTTCTGCGAAGCTATATCTTCCCCATAATAGTCCATGATAAACAGCCGTTTGTCCAAAATTGAAGTTGTTTGTCTCAACAGAAAAACCTGTATTCATGATCCAGCGCCATTTCTCAATCTCTGTTGAGATAAAGCCGAAAGATCCCACAAAATAGTTGAAATTAGTCTGTTTAAACCTGGGATTTTTATCCCAATCAAGTTTGAGATAGTCGTATTCAACTTCAAATGAAATCGCATTATCTTCGTTGAAAGAATGGTTGTAGAAGACAGCAGCATTGCCATCGGCGTAGTTTAGCTTTCCATAGGAGTGGTCTTTAAATTCAGCAGATCCAATAGCTCTATATCTTCCTTCAACATGGCAGCTTGTTTGTGGATCGATAAAATAATAGTCTGAAAAGCCATACGTCACAGCACAAAGAGACGATGTGAGAGAACACCCAGTTATTGTTGCAAGCCACAGACTCGTTTTAACCATAGATCACCTGTATTCTCTTTAGATACCTGACTTTAGGTTTTAAGGAAAGAAACAATTAGGCTCTTGCTAAAACTTCTAACGTGGTTTTAAAGTGGAGCTTGGCAACCTCTCCTAATATCTCTTTGCCATGCTTACGCACAAAATTAACACCTGCTTGCAGAACAAGAGCAGAAGCTCCCTTAGGAAGTGTCATCTGATATTTTTCAGATAGACGCTCAAGCCCTTCTAAAAAGCCTGCTCTTGCTAAAATAGATGCTGCTGCTACCACCACATCTTCTTCAGCTCTATGTCTTTGTTTTAAGTTCACAGAGATATCTCTTTTCTTAAGCGCATTAATCACAAGATGTTCACTGGCAAATTGATCGATGAGCACATTTTTGCAAGAGGTCTTCTGCGTAAGCTCAGAAATAACAGTTCCATGTCCCCAAGCCAGCAATTGGTTGAGATTGCGAAAACTCTCATACAGCTCGTTGTATTTTTTAGGGGAGATGGCCATCACCGTGTGAGGGCACTTGTCTTTGATTTTTTTTGCCATAGTTCTGACACTGTTATCAGACATTTGTTTACTATCTTTGACTCCAATAGATAAAAGTTGTTTGATCTCCTCTTCACCTGCCTGAATACCTGCGACACACAAAGGCCCAAAAAAGTCTCCCTTGCCTGCTTCATCTACTCCAATTCTCGCCTCCATGTCAACGCCGATCTCTGGATAAGAAAACGATAATTTCTGCAGAATTTCTGGCTCAAGATAAAAGGTGATGAATTCCTCTTTGTCTTTACCCTGAACCACCAACTTGCCGGATGTGTAGAGCGTGCATGACACCCCTTGTTTCTGTGCAGAAAAAACCGTATAGGGAGGAGCTGAAAACGTA
>CAYUZN010000065.1:6630-10802 GCA_964449295.1 uncultured bacterium
CCTTGATTCTCAAGATCCGCCTGCATTCTTTCTGCAAGGGATATATCGATTGTCGCAATAAAAGGACCTGCCATGTCCAGATTCTTGCAGCGATCAAAAAAAAACACAAGAAAAATTAACCCATTTTTTGAATAAACGATCTGATTGGATCATACGTATCCTCATGAGGAGAGAGAGTATAGCAATTTTTAAAAGCTGTATGATCGGTATCTTTTACAATAAGAGGCTTATTTATTTTTGGAAATCGTTCTCCTGCTTTCTCGGCATGGTCACAATACTCATTAAATAGTTGATTCCATAATTCTTGAGGAAAGACATCATCTGTACTATCTTTAGCTTTATAGAACTTCGTAAAGAAAAGGTACACGCAAGAAGAAAATTCGCCAGTAGTAGATGAAAAAAGCGTAAGGACTTTATCGCGATCTTTATAAGGAGCTGATCTAAGAATAAGATAGGTACAAGGTAAATAGGAAGAATTCTCTTCATCAATTTTTGTAGGATCTTGTTGTAAAGAAAGACAACTAATATCATAGGCTATTTTCATAAGAGAATCTGCTGCATCGATCAATTTTTTATCCCAATAAAAATCAGAAGTTCTCACAAGGTTGCTTTTAAAAATAGCGTAATGCTCATCATAAGATTTTTTTAATAGGCTAATCTTTGTAAAAATCTCTACCCCTGCGGTACTTTCAGCTTTTGCAAACTGCATAGCAGTTTTTACTGCGTCTGAGTGATCTAGTGGAAGAGGAAGAGTAGGATCAGGCTTTGGTTTTTTCTCTATTTTTGAACCAGCAAGCGAAATGAGTGAGTACACTAAACCAACAAGTACAATGCAGGCAAGTGCAACACTTGTTACTTTTTGTAGAGATGTTTGCTTGGAGCAAAAGAGGGGGTATAAATAATGCTGTATGTTTGTGTGCGTGCAGATTGGTAGACTAATTAATTTTGTCATAATTCTCCCAGCTTTCGTAAAATTATACTACATTTTCCAATTACACAAAAGACTAAAAATTCGATTTTAAAAAAAATTGTGGTTTTGCAATTGATTAATAATCAGCGGGTTAAGTTACAAGAATGCGCATGATGAAGAAATCATCGTTTTCCGCAAAACAAAAGCATTGCATGCTTTGCGGAAGATGAAGAAAGTCGTTGGATGCGCAGAAGAGATCGCCGAGTTCGAAACCTTAGCGGAACTGGAAAGACCTTCTCTCGTGGTTATGCGAGATTCTCATCGTATTGGAAAAACTACGCTTGCAGCTGAGTGTGTTAAAGGTGAAGTTTTTTTGCCTTTTTCAGGACTTGCTCCTCAAGAGACGGCAATAGCTCAAGATCAGCTTGATACCTTTGCTTATCAACTATCTTGCCACTTTAAATTACCTAATATGACCTTTCGTGATTGGTATGATGCTTTTTCTGCACTAGAAAATTATTTAGTTTCTGAGCCTACGGTTATTTTGTTCGATGAAATTTCTTGGATGGGTGAAAAAGATCCTACCTTTGTAAGTAAATTCATAACCTGGTGGGCTATGCTCTCCTGGAAAGGTAATTTCTCCTGGGAAGATCGTCCATGGATTCTTATATTGCGTAGCTCTGTCTCTAATTGGATTGAAGAAAATATCATTCGCGATATTGGATTTGGCAGAATCTCCGTCCTACCGCCCCTATCATTTGTTCCCAAGATTAGTTATGTCATCAGAAGAAAGAGTCAAATTACAAACAAAAGCCTAAGGGCTATACAAGACTTGCACTCTTACTAGGATTTAAAGACTCTGTTTATGGCTTCTTTAATCCGTCTTGTAAAGAGCCTTTCCAATCGTCTGCAGTTTTACGTTGGCTTTTATCTTTGTTTGCCATGAGATAGGCATCTCTAAGCCCTTCTTCATACAGAAACTGGCCAAAATCGATGATTTTAACAAAATAGTCACTTTGCTTAACACTCTCACTCGCTCCGTTGACATGGATAAGTACAGGGCGGCAAGACATATACTTCTTTCTTTTAAGCCTTTTCACTTTTTCTTTAACTTCGGCAATAACTGAGCTGTTAATCTCATCTTTTTTATATTTGATTTCACAGACGTAGAGGCTTCCTTCTTTCGTTTGGATGAGAAAGTCAATTTGACATTTTTGCCTGCGTATTGTTTTAGTCTGTAAGAAGGGGTTGGCTTGAATGATACTCTCAAGAGGAATGCCTAGAAGCTCATAAATTTTTAAGCGATTGTTTTTGCTCAAAATAAGGTTTTCAAATTGAAGCCCCATGATAGAATCCCATCCGAGGGGTAAAGAGCGCATCGTATCTGCCAAAATCTTCTCTTTATTGGGCTCAATAAATTTTAAATAAAAGCGAATATAGTTATCGCTTAATCTAAATAGACTAATTCTCGATTCTTTTCCCTTCTCAAGATCCCAGGTGTAGTCTCTTGTCACAAATCCGACACTGCACAGATCTTCTACGTAGTCACTCACAGTGCCATCAGCTCTTTTCAAACCGACTGCTTTTGCAATTTCAGTTAAGGTTGATTTTTTGTTTGCCAGTAGCTTGATAATGATTTTGTAATAAGAGCTTTTTGTCGATAAAGAGTCAGAAAAAATGTCTTCAAATTCATGGAATAAAAGGCCTTCTTTTTTAAAACACAGTCGGTGAATGTTTTCTTCAGCAGATTCTTGAGGCATAATTTCTTCTAGATATCTAGGAATACCACCAGTAATTGAAAGAATTTTCAGCTTTTCAAAAGAGGAGATGTGACCTGAAGAAGTTCCCCAAAATTTATTGCTCTCATAAAGAGAGAACTCTTCAAGTGTTAATCTATAAGAGATCCTTCCTACAAATCCCGTGTCAGTCAATATGTTTTTTTCAATCCAGGCAGAATTTGATCCCGAGATGATGAGTATAAGTTGAGAGTTTTTTTTGAATTTAAGATCCCAAGAGTTTTTCAGTTTAGCTAAAAATGTCTCATCGCCGTACCCCATCCAAGAAATTTCATCGAGTAAAACAAGAACCTTTCCTTTCTGGCAACTCTCTGCTACATCATCAAAAAGGTTGCCCCAATCATAATCGCCAAAGCTACGAATTCCTTGCCTTTTCATTTGACGCAAAAACTCTACTTTCTGGTCTTCCGCTGTTTTAGCTTGACTGGGGGCAAGGCCTGCAAACACATAATAAGTGTCAAAATTCTCACCAAATTCTTCTGCCAGGCGCGTTTTTCCAATCCGTCTTCTTCCTTTAATCACAACCAGGCTAGAATTCTTTTTCCTCATTAAATCTTTTAACCCTTCAATTTCTTTCCGTCTTCCAATAAATCGAGCGGTCATTAAAGCCTCCTGAGTATAAGGTCTTAGTGTAGCAGATATTTCCCGCAAAAACAACAAAATGTCGATTTTGCGGTAAAGTTTAGGGGGTCATAATTTCCCGCGAAATCGACATTTTGTTGTTTTTGCGGGGTTTTAGACAGAATGGCTAGACAAGCTCTTTTGTTGAAATTTCTTCTTTTCTTTTCTCGTATTCTTTCGAAAAATGAGTTTCAAATTGAGGGGCTAGTTGAATTGCAGTATGAAAATGTGTAGTGAGTTCTTCTATGTCAGATGCCATTTGCATTTTTTGGACAACGCCTTCCATCCTTTGAGCCAGATCTACATGTTCATTGTAAGAAATATTGTTATATTTTTTATTGATTTTTCTTAATTTGAGACTGCTAAAAGTCCATAATAAGCCAGGAATAGATATAGCTATCCCTAGAAGATAAGTTAAGATATAAGAAAAAGTATTGATTTCAGGATTTTGAATCCTGAGTGAAGAATAAGTAAAAATAACAAAAATTAATTCAATAAGGGAAATTCCTAGTCCAATGATTGACAAGACTGTGTTAAAAGTTAGCCAAGCTGTTCCTGTATTTTTATAAGCACAGCGATAAAGAGAGTAAGACCAGGCAAAAACCAAAGAAGCAAAAAATGTCAGAGCAATCAAATAAACAAAACCTTCTTTTAATCCAGTAACAAAGCCTGCTAAAAAATAGAGAAAAATAGGGATATTAAAAACAATAAGTAATTCTATCCATTTTTTTCTGATCTTTTTTTCTTCTTCAGAGAATAAAACGGTTGATGCTTTCATATAGAGATCCTATTTTACAATTCATAATAACCTGAACTTTGAGTTTAATATGCTGATTATCAGTGGC
>CAYUZN010000066.1:0-10269 GCA_964449295.1 uncultured bacterium
GGTTTCTTTTGACAGAGTCACTAATTGCAGTGCATTTTCATAGAGACGTTCTGCTTGCTCTGTATTGGGTTGAAAAAAAGAGGTCGGGCTAATCTTAAATGTCATCTTGTGTCCTAATACCTCAAGCTCTTCTGTGATGTGATCAGGCCCGCTCAAGTGAAGCTCATAAAATTGGGTTGGTTGCCCTTTGATGCATTGTTGCACACGCAAAAATATCGATGCTTTTGGATCATCAATAACTTCTATAAAGCTTGTGAGATGAGATTTGTGGATAGGATAATTAGGATCTCCTGAAACGGTGAGCATGACAAGTCTTTCATGAGTGCGCATGCTCTCTCTTAAGGTGAGATTGCGAAGGCAGCCTTTACCCGATCTAAAATTAAAAGCTTCAAGCTGCGTCTTATCCCACCAGACTTGCACTCTTTTGAGAGTTTGTGAAAACCAAGGTGAAGCTAGTTTGCACTCCTCTAAATTAAAGACTTTCCCGCGTGATGATTTCAAAATCAAACCTAGAAATTTGTCTCTCGCTTTATTTTGCGAAAAAGAAAACTCCATCTTATTGCGGTAGTGCCAGATGTTTTTACATGGAATGATGGTCTTAACAGGCACGTTAAATGGGGCAAAAAGTTGTTCAACTAGGGTTTGCTTTTGCTGAAGCTGACTAGCGTAGAGAATGTCCTGAATAGAACATCCTCCGCATTCTAAAATGTGACGACATTGAGCACAATTTGTCATTAGACTCTTTTCGGTTCCGTCTCTTCAAAAATCTTTCCAGCTGCAAAAAAAGCCGTCGTTGCTGCAACTACACCTAAAGTGAATTGAAAAGATGAGGCGTAGTTAAAAGAAAAAGTGTTTGGAGGATTGGAAATGAGCTTCTTTACAAGAACACCCGTAACCATAAAATTGGCACCTGCAAGAGTGAGTGGTAAAGCAATCGATTCATCACCACCTGATTCATTTAGCCCAAACAATTGGACCATAGTTAATCCAACTAAAGAAAATCCAATTGCAAACTTAGCTTTGGCGCTACCAATAGAAGTCAAAGCAACATAAGCTACTTTAGCAAAGCAAATAGACGTGAAGCCTGCAGCTATTTTATCTATTTTATTTTGAATAGACTTTTTCTGAGAGCCCTCTTTACCCCAGTGCTCGAACAAACGGGCAGATATATCTAAACACAAAAAAGCACACGTCCACATTGAGGAAGATACTACCAATTGCTTGAAGGAAAAAGGTTTAATAGACGGGATGAAATTTCTTTTTAAAACAACGGTGTCATTAATAGCTTGGAATATAAACGATGCTAATGTAACTAATCTGAATCTAGATTCGAGTCTTTGAGTTTTATTTGCTTCGATGTGGTTTATCAAGCTCACAGAACCTAAGGTAAGAGCTGTTTGGATGAAGGGATAAACAAAAGGAAAAGCTTTATTACAAAAATTGGTAACTACTGACATATCTTAACCTCTTATTTTATTGGAGACGTATTGTACTAAAAGCTATTTTAGAAGTCTATGAAGGAGATATCCCTTTCATTTTTAAGCCTCTAACCATTGTAAGAAAATATTTTAATTTATTTTTACAAGAATGTCTAGGTGGTGAAAGGCGTTTTTGGTATACTTGCTGGCAGTAGATGATCCCGTGTCCTGCTTCTTATGCGTATTTTACAATTTCGCTCAAGGAAAGAACCGAGTCAGTCTCAGAAGGTAGGTTTATTATGACCTGCTTAATTTAAACAATGTTAGGAGTTTTATGAATCAAGATTCAAATAAGAAATTGTACGTTGGTAGCCTTCCATATAGTACGACAGAAGATGAGCTAAGAGATTTATTCGGACAATTCGGTCCAGTATCTTCTGTGCGCATTATCACAGACAAATTCACAGGCCAATCTAAAGGTTTTGGATTTGTTGAAATGGAAAGTGCTGACGATGCTCAAAAAGCAATCGACGGTGTCAACGGAGCGCAACTCAGCGGCAGAACACTTGTTGTGAACACAGCACGCCCTCCACAAGAGCGTGAACGTTCAGGTCAAGGCGAGCGCCGTGGTGGTGGAGCTGGATGGGGCGGCGGAGAAGGTAGAGGTCGTAGAGACCGTTCTCGCGGATAAGCATCCTTGTTTCTTTCACAAGCAGGGGATTTTTCTCCTGCTTTTTTTGTCTCTTAAATTAAAAAAATTTATATGAAGAAAAAAGTTGTTGTTGGCATGTCGGGAGGAGTCGATTCATCGGTAGCTGCTTTGCTCTTAAAAGAGCAAGGGTACGATGTCATTGGCCTTTTCATGAAGAATTGGGAAGAGAAAGATGGTGATGGAATCTGTCTATCTTCAAAAGATTATGACGATGTTGTCAAAGTCTGCCAGCAAATCGATATCCCTTATTTTTCTGTGAATTTTGTCAAAGAGTATTGGGACCTAGTTTTTTCCCATTTTATAGATGAGCTCAAATTGGGATGGACACCCAATCCTGATGTGCTTTGCAATCGTGAAATTAAATTTAAAGCTCTCTTTGAAAAAGCTAAAGATTTGGGTGCTGATTTTTTAGCTACAGGCCATTATGCAAAAACAGAGGGTGGTCTTCTTTTTAAAAGTGAAGATCAAGAGAAAGATCAGACTTATTTCCTCTACACTCTAAAGTCTGAAATTTTAGACAAAGTCTTATTTCCTCTAGGAGATCTTAAAAAAACAGAGGTGAGAAAAATCGCTGCCAAGCATGGTCTTTCAACATCTCAGAAAAAAGACAGCACAGGCATTTGTTTTATCGGTGAGAGAAATTTTAGACCTTTTTTAAGCAGGTTTATTCCTTATCAACCAGGCAAGCTACAAACACTGAGTGGCAAGGTTGTTGGAGAGCACTTAGGTGTTGCCTATCATACAATTGGTCAAAGAAAAGGTCTTTGTATTGGTGGTCCTGGAGAGGCTTGGTTTGTTGTCGGAAAAGATGTTGAGAAAAACATTATCTATGTTGAGCAAGGAGAGGATCATCCAGCTCTTTACTCGTCACAACTTATAGCGACAGACATCACCTGGGTGACGCAAGCTCCTCAACTACCTTTTAAATGCCACGCTAAAGTTCGGTATAGACAACCCGATCAAGAGTGTGTGATTGAAAAGATCGAAGATAATCGCTTATTTGTCTCTTTTCCTAAACCTCAAAGAGCTATCACCCCTCGGCAGTCAATTGTCTTTTATCATAACAATTGCTGTCTTGGTGGTGCTCTCATTAGCTAACCAAGCACGAATTTTCTTTCATGAAAGAATAAAAGAAAATGCATCTTACATAGGATGTACGAATTTTTCTTTAGGAAAAATTCGTACATCACTTACTTTAGCTATTTTGAAGTTTGCTGTGCTTTTTACCGTAGAGGAAATAGAACAAGCAGCCAAACACCATAAATATGAGTAGTTGGAGCCATGTCACTCCTGGCATGAGTACCATGAGAAAACCGCAGCAAAGTGTGCCTAAAAGCGGCACCCAAGGCGTGAAAGGTGTTCTAAAGGGACGATGAAGAGTCGGTTGTGTAAAGCGTAGAATCAAAATCCCAAAACACACCATCCCAAACACAAACAAAGCACCCATCGATGTTAGCTGTCCTAAGATGTCGACAGGAAAAAATCCAGCGACAACCATACCTATGACAGTCACACAAATTGTTGTGAAAAGAGGTGTTCTAAATTTTGGACTAATTGTACCAAATATTTTGGGTAAAAGGCCATCTTGAGCCATTGTGTAAAAGACTCTAGCTTGCCCCATCAACATGACAAGAATCACAGACGTCAGACCCGCTAAGATCGCAATTTTAACAACAAAACGAAGCCATGTAAAGCCTGGTCCCAGTGCATCCACAGCAACAGCAATTGGATCAGGAACTCCTATAAGTGAGTAACTCACAATACCTGTCAGAACAAGTCCAAAGACAATATATAAAATTGTGCAAATACTTAAAGATCCCAGCATGCCAATGGGCATATCTTTTTGTGGATTTTTGGCTTCTTGTGCAAGCGTTGAGACAGCATCAAAACCCAAAAAAGCAAAGAAAACAATCCCAGCACCTCTAAATATACCACTCCAACCAAACTCCCCAAAGACACCTGTATTAGCAGGAATAAAAGGGACCCAGTTATCAGCTTTGATATACGCTACACCACACGCAATAAATAATAAAATGATGCCAATTTTGACAAAGACAAGAAGGTTATTGAGAAAAGCTGCTGTTTTCACACCAACAGAGACCATCCATCCAATAAGAGCAATAATTAAAATGGCAGGTAAATTGAAATAAGTGCCTGTTGAAGACCATCCAAAATCGATATCATAAACTAAAGGAGATTTGGCAATGACAGAAGAAACCTCAAATCCTAAATCTCTCATCAGACTCCCAAAGTAAGCTGACCACCCGACAGCAACCGTACAAAATGAAAACAGGTATTCTAAAGTGAGAGCAAGTCCCATGATCCAAGCAAAAAATTCACCCATAGTCACGTAAGCATAAGTATAAGCACTGCCCGCAATCGGGATTAAAGAGGCAAATTCTGCATAACAAAGAGCTGCAAGAGCGCAGATAATAGCTGCAATGATAAATGAAATGACAACAGCAGGCCCTGCATATTTAGCAGCAGCTTCCCCTGTTAAAACAAATAAGCCGGCTCCAATAATGGCACCAACTCCCATAGCTGTTAGATTAACAGGTCCTAATGTCCGTTTAAGTCCATGTTTAGATTCAGAGGCGTCTTTTAAAAGAGCTCCGATTGATTTTTTAGCAAAAAGTCCTTTTCTCATAGTTATCTCTCTTTATGAAAACAGGATAAAACAATAGGCGCTTTTTTCAAAGCTCTAATTTCTGACGGAGGGCTCCCACTCTTTCACATAGCCAAGTAATTTTTCAGCAGACGGCTTCTCTGCTAAAAAATCTAGAGCACTTGTTTGACTACTCAGATGAGCCAATTTTGAAAGAAGGTGTAAGTGAGTTTTATCTGAACAAGAAAAAAGGAAAAACAATGTATGAACAGGTCTCCCATCTAAAGCTCCATATTCAATCGGCTTTTCTGGGAAAACAGTGACAATGAGATCAGCTCCTGGATGCTCGATGATAGAATCTCTTGGGTGAGGAATTGCAATCCCATTATTTAAAGCGGTTGTCATGAGGTTTTCTCGGTCTATGAGTAGCTCTGTGATGAGTTCAGGGTCAACCCCAATACGAGGAGCTGCTTTTTGCATAGCATTTTTGATCACCTGATTTTTATTTTTCCCAGGAACATCATAGAGAATACCACCTTTATGCATCGCTCTGTAAAGACTAAAAGATTGCATACCACCTTTGAGAGGAGGAGCTTCTTTACCTAAAGGAGGATAAATTTGAGTTTCAGAAAAAGAGATGCCCTCTCCTCCTAATTTACACTTCATCATCCAATCTTCAATTTCACTTTTACTAAAACGGTATTGATGATTGAGTTGATAAGCTGGGATTTTACCCTCTTTTAACCATCTGCGGATTGTGGTTTCAGATACATTGAGAAGATCGGCAACATCTTTAATCTTTAAGTCCATGGGAACCTTTTAGCAGTCTTTGAATAATTCTATTACCTGTTTAGCAGAAGTCGCATTTAAAAGGGATAGTCTTCTTTCAGGATCTTTGATGGCTGTTGTCAGACGCGATAAAATGTTTAAGTAAGCTGTTTGCTTGTTATCTGGTCCACCGATCATAAAAATAACATGAACATGAGAGCCGTCTAAAGAATTCCACTCTATTCCCCTGCTACTTTGGATGCCGATGGCGATAAAAAAATCTTCATAATCTGGTAACTTAGCATGGGGAATGGCAACTCCAAGACCGATACCTGTGGAAACAATATGTTCCCTATCGAGAATAGCTTTATAAAAAACTTCTTTATCTTTTAGTTTATGCCCTTCATCCAAAGTTGTGACTAATTGTCTCAGAGCCTCGCTTTGAGTTTCGACATCTAAAAAAACAACTAATCTATCATCTAAGTATTCAGAAATTGACACACCTGCTCCTTTAATCAAGAAATGACGCAGTTTAATGAGCAAATATAAAAATCGATCTCTTTTACGTAAAGGCCTAGTACTCTGATTCATCTAATTTCACATTCCTGTATGACCAAAACCACCCTCTCCACGAAGAGTTGCTGTTAACTCTTCTTCAGCCATAAAGACTGCTTTACATATGGGCACTAAAACAATCTGAGCAATACGCATCCCTGGAGTAATAGTAAAAGCTTCTTTACCATGATTGATTAGAATCACACCTACATCTCCTCGATAATCAGCATCGATGGTTCCAGGCGAATTAAGAACAGTGATACCATATTTCAGGGCAAGGCCAGATCGGGGTCTCACTTGAATTTCAAAGCCTTCTGGAATAGCTAAACGTAAGCCCGTTGGAATAAGAGCCGCCTGCCCTGGCTCTATAACCATATCTGAGGATAAATACGCACTCACATCCGCACCTGCAGCGAGTGCCGAAGAGTAGACAGGAGCTCTAGCCCCTTTAGATATGGTAATTGACACATCGACGTTACGGTAGTTATGTGACATTCGAAACCTCTTGTTCGGTAGCAACGAGCAATTCTTTCAATTTTTGAGGCATTTTTTTAAGTGATCTCTCATCCATTTCTGAAAATTCTTTGAAATTGCGTGCATTACCTGTTAGAAAACGTAAAAATAAATGTAGCTTATTTTTTAATTCATGTCGATTCACAATACAATCGATCATGCCTTTTTCAAGTAAAAATTCCGATTTTTGAGCTCCAGGAGGAAGTTTTTGTCCAATTGTTTGCTCGACAACTCTTGAACCTGCAAAACCAATTAAAGCATCTGGCTCTGCGATGATAATGTCTCCTAATGATGCAAAAGAAGCTGTCACTCCACCTGTTGTTGGATTTGTTAAAATAGAGATATAAGGAAGCCCTGCTTCATGTAATTTTCCTAGAGCAGCGGATGTTTTTGCCATCTGCATGAGTGACAGAATCGACTCTTGCATCCTAGCTCCTCCTGACGCAGAGACAATCACAACAGGCAGCTTGTTCTCAAGTCCATACTCAATGATCGAGGTGAGTTTTTCACCGACAACAGATCCCATCGACCCGCCCATAAAACTAAAATCTAAAACACCCAGAGCAATCGAAATCCCTTCAACTGTACCAACGCCAACTATCGCTCCTTCATCTCTTCCTGTCTTGGCTTGAGCTTTGGCTAAACGTTCTGTATAAGGTTCTGAATCGACGAAATTTAAAGGATCTGTCGCTTGAAATTGCGTAAACATCTCTGTGAAAGAACCTGGATCTAAAAGAAATTCTATGCGTTGCGTACCGGTCAATTTGTAGTGGTAATCACATTTCGGACAACATGATTTATTTTTTTCTAACTCATTGACATGGATCATTTCATGGCAGCCTGTGCATTTGATCCAGCCGCTAAAACCATCCTTCTTAACGACTTGATCTTTAATTTTAGGCTTGTTAAATAAATTCTTGAACATGTCCTATCCAGTTAATCAATTAAAAAGTTACACTTCCCCCATGATACTACAATTATTAAAAAAAGACAACATCCGTTATGAAATTGATTTTTGGTATCTTTCTTCAACATTTTGCCAATTCACAATTTTCCAAATATTTTTTACATACTCGGCCCGTACGTTCTTATACTGCAGATAATAAGCATGTTCCCACACATCGACCCCTAGAAGAGGGACAAATCCTTGTGTGCTTAAAGGATCTTGATTAGCACACGTGGTCATGGCAAGCCGCTTCAAGCCTTTATCATACCCTAGCCATCCCCAGCCAGAACCTTGAATCGCAACCGTTAAGGCACTAAATTTTTCTATAAATTGATCTATAGATCCAAACGTTTTGTTGATCGCATCCGCCAACTCTCCCTTAGGAGGAGTTCCCCCACCTTTTGAAACAGGAGCTAGATTAGTCCAAAAAATAGAGTGATTGACATGACCTCCTCCATTGAATTTAATAGCTGCCTGCAAAGCAATCATTTGAGCGACATCCGATTTGGTTGCTGCTTCATGGTATTTTTCAAGCGCTGCATTTAAGTTTGTGACATAGGCTTGGTGATGTTTTGTGTAGTGAAGCTCCATAATTTGTCCTGAGATCACAGGTTCTAAAGCGCTAAAATCGTAGGGCATCTCAGGAAGTTTGTATGTCATAAAGCATCTCCTTTTTTGCAGTCAGGATATCTCTTCTTTTGCTTTCTGGTCAATCATGCGATTAAGAATTTCTTGTGTAACAGAGCCTATGCAAGATAACTTTTTCCCAGAAGGAGGTATGCCAAAGATATCAAAGAACGCTCTCACTGTTGAAGGACTTGTAAAGACAATTTCCTCAATCTCATCAAAATTAGGCACGGGTTCTAATTTTTGCACTACCGTATCATAGAGATCGCACACGCGGTGTTGAATGTGATTTTCTTTCAGAAAATTTTCTAGATTCTTTCGCGATAAAGATGAGTGAGGAAGAAATATGTACGCCTGCCCAAGAGACATCTGCTGTAAAAGAGACATCACCCCTTCTTGTGTTTCTTCTTCGGCTATAGCTGCTACTTGAAGCCCTTCTTTTCTCACTTGGGCTGCTGTGATCTGTCCTAAGGCAATGATAGATTTATTTTGCAAAAGATCGAATGATAATCCTTTTTGAACAAAAGCGTCTTTTAAAATAGACACTGTATTTTTGCTTGTAAAAATACAATGAGTATAACGAGGAATCTCTTCAAAAATATCAGGGGGAATATCTCTTGGGATTAATTTAATGATCGGGTAGTGAATGAGAGATTTTCTTTCTTTATAGTGTGAAGGATCTGTGCCTAAATATAAAATCATTTGTTTTTAGATACAAAGTACTTATTTTTGACCACTGAGTATCTCTCCAAAATCAACTATTTTATCAAAATATCTTTCATCTATAACACGCTCTTCCACTCCATTAACATGAATAAGAACAGGTCTGATGGAGCAGTTTCTAGGAATTTTCAAATTTTTTATTTTTTTCTCCATTTCTTCGATGATTTTATTCCTAATTGAATCCTTAGAAAATTTGATTTCGCATAGATACAGATTATGAAAGCGAGTTTGAATCATATAATCAATTTGACATCCTGGTTGTTTGGTAGTAGAACTTTGAACAAATGGACCTTCCATGACTATCTCTTCCGGAGAAATCCCCAATATTTTCCAGAGTGTTTTTCGGTTATGAACAACAAGATTTTCAAATTGTAATCCCATGATACCTTCCCATCCAGGAAGCTGAGTTATTAAAGTAGAAAAGCTCTCTTTTTCTATGTTAGAACGATTCGGAGCTATATACTTTAGATAAAAGCGCAAATAGTTATCGCTTAAACGATAACGACTGAATTTACTTTCTTTTCCATTTTTTAGATCCCACGTAAAGTCTCTTTTTACAAAGCCTGCTTTAATCAATTCATCTAAATATTTAGAAAATATTCCTCCCATGCTTTTCTTTAATTCTTTGCAAATCTGTATAAGTTCTTTTGGACCATTAGCAAGAGAGAGGACGATTTCTTTATGCCTAGCTTTAGCACGAGAAAAAAGATCAGAGAATATCTCATCAAATTCTCGTACCAACAGACCGCCTTTAGTAAAACAGAGATCTTGAATATTTTTTTCTGCAGAAAGATTAGGTTTTATTTGCTCCAGATAGAGTGGAACACCCCCTGTCACAGATAAAAGTTTGAACTTTTCATAAGAAGTACTGCGCTTTTCTTTTGGATACCAGAATGCATTGCAGACTTCTAATGAAAGCTCTTCAAGTACAAGATCTAGTGTAATTCTTCCTAGAAACCCTGTGCTACTTAAGATGTTTTTTTTGATCCACGAAGAAACGGAACCACAAAGCGCAATAATCAAATGGGGGTTTTTACTAAAGTACATATCCCAAGCGGTTTTCAAGTGGCCTAAAAAATGAGGATCTTTCCCTCCGAGCCATGAAATTTCATCGAAGACAATAAGGATCCGGCCTTTTTTAGTTTTTGCGGAGAGATGCCAAAAGAGGTTACTCCAGTCATCTGGCTTGATACCACGTATACCAACTCTTGCAAGCTGAAGCACGAAGTTGTCGCGCTGAGTTTGAGCTGTTGTCTTAGGAACAGGAGGATTTCCAGAAAAAAAGAAGCTCTTCATTTCTTTTCCAAATTCTGCAAGGAGCCTGCTCTTGCCAATACGTCTTCTACCTCGAACAACAATAAGACTAGCACTTTTTTTATCTAAAAGCCCCTTAAGCCGGGCC
>CAYUZN010000067.1:0-10259 GCA_964449295.1 uncultured bacterium
GCTTGTAGGAGCTGGTGTGACAGCTTTTTTAGGACTCAAAGGGATCAATTTTCTAGAGCAGCGTCTTAAAGTTAAAAATGATGCCGCACTCTCATTTATTCTCTCGATTTTTTTTGGAGTTGGTATTCTCTTTGCCAGCAGACTCCAAATCACACACGCTCTATGGTATAAACAAGCGCAGCTCTTTCTCTATGGACAAGCTGCAACGATGACCGATGTTCATATCATCATTTATGGAGGACTCTCTCTCTTAATAGCTCTATTTATTGTGTTGATGTATCGCCATTTAGCAGCTGTCAATTTTGATCCCCATTTTTCTTCCTCACTTGGACTTCCCTCTTCAAAACTAGATCACATGACAACACTCGTTCTGATTCTTGCTATTGTTATTGGCATCCGGAGTGTGGGTGTTGTGTTAATGGCAGGGATGCTCATTGCGCCAGCAGCAGCAGCCAGGCCCTTTACAAAAAAACTCTCTTCCCATTTTTGCCTGTCAGGATTTTTTGGTCTTCTCAGCGGTTTTTTAGGCAATTATCTCTCTATTTTAATCCCACAAGGACACTATTCTTTGCCCACAGGCCCTATGATTTTACTCTCAGCTGCTTCTTTTTGCATTATCGGCATGCTTCTTGCTCCCAAAAGCGGTCTTCTCCTGCGTTTTTCAAGAGCTGTGATGTTCAGACGGCAGTGTCACATAGAAAATATCCTGAAAGCTCTTTGGAAAAAATCAAATCCACATATCCCTTGGCTCATTCTGATTCACCTGAAATTAAGAGGATGGATCAAAGGGCATGACTTAACTGAAGCGGGAAGGAAAAAAGCTGAGAGAATCATCAGGCTCCACCGTTTATGGGAAGTCTACCTTGTCGATTATATGGGGCAGTCTGTTGAAAAAGTACACCGTAATGCAGAAGAGCTCGAACACTTGTTTACACCCGATTTGGAAAGAGAATTAACAGCTCTTTTACGCGATCCTAAAAAAGATCCCCATCACCAGCCTATTCCTGCCAGGGAGTCATCCCTATGAATCCTTATTGGGGACAAGATTTTTTTGGATTCTTTGCCACCCTCTTTCGCAGACTCACAGGATCTCTTCCGCTAGAGGCTCTGCCTTCAGATGAAGTGCAGCTACTCGCCCTCATGGGCATCTCTTGTGCGTGCGCGCTCATGGGCGTTTTTCTCACTCTCAAAAAAATGACGATGCTGGCTAACTCAATGTCTCATACAGTGCTTCTCGGGATTGTCATGGCCTATATTTTGACTTTTTATGTCTCATCACAACTCACACTCGATATTCACACACTTCTTATCGCAGCTCTGATCACGGCATTTTTAACAACAGGTCTCACACAACTCTTTATCCATGTTGTTAAATTGCAAGAAGATGCCAGCATTGGCCTTGTGTTTACCACTCTTTTTGCTTTGGGGATTGTTCTTGTCACTGTCTTTACAAAAAACATGCATATTGGAATAGAGGCTGTCATGGGCAATATCGATGCTCTCGATCCCCACGATTTAAAACTTGTTGGTTTTGTGTTAGCACTTGATCTAGTTGTCATCCTCTTATGTTTCAAAGAATTTAAAGTCACCGCTTTTGATCCTGCACTTGCGAATGCTTTAGGCATACGGTCCACCCTTTTTAGTCATCTGCTCATGGTCCTAACAGCGATCACCTGTATTGGCGCTTTTAGGTCAGTAGGTGTTCTACTCGTGCTCGCCTTTATCGTAGGACCTGTCCTTATGGCAAGACTGCTCACAAACAACCTCAAAACACTCATCTCTCTCTCCTGCGCCTTAGGGATGCTGTGTTCTCTTATAGGGGTCGCTTTTTCAAGAAATTTATTGTCAGTCTACCATCTGCCCGTCTCAACAGCAGGCCTTGTCGTCACTCTGATGGGTCTTGTCTATTTTGTTCTCTTACTGATTTTAATAAAGAGATCAGCGAAATGGAAAGCTTCCTTATAATCCCCAAGCATTTCCAATAAAGGATTTTCTCTTTCTTCCTCTGTGATCTCTGTGTTAAAAATCTTGTTTTATTCAAGCTGAATTCAAAAAATATTTTTAACACAGAGATCACAGAGTCACAGAGGAAGAAAGAGAGTTATTAATAGGTTGATTATTTATCCAGTTTGATGATTAAATGTTTGCTATTAATTAGGGAGGATTTATGACAGCAATCAATAGTCTAAAAACGCTAGGAACAGCTGGTTTTTTAGTGGGTTATGGTGTAGCAGCTTTCAAATCTCAGCAAAAGTGGTATGATTTGATAGCTGGCGACAGCTATGATCGTACGTGTCCTGCGCCTGGAAGATTGAGCCGGCTTGCTAGTCGAGTTGGACAGGCGGTGGCGCTTATCTTATCTCCTTGCGCTTCAACTTTGATGCCTCTAGCGCCTGTAATAATACCTGCTCAGACTCTACTTCCTCTACTTGATCTCAAAAAGATCTTTGATGTGATAGAAAAAATGTTTGCAGGGTTTCGATTAAACCTAAAGAAAGAGACTCAATTAGCTATCGGTATTGCCGCTTTGAGTGCTTTATGCGTTAAAATCCTTTATAAATCTTATCAAGAGGGAACTTCCAAAAAAACTTCTTTAAAAGAGAGGGCTGTAGAGGCTATAGGAGCCGGTTCTACCTTTATACTCACAAGTACACTGTCTCTTCCTCTAGGACTTCTCTCTTTATTTGTCTTAGGTCGGATTGGCTGGCAAGAAAGATATATTCAAAAAAAAGCGGAGTATTGCCTTAAGTCTGCTCTGGATGGATACAGAAGCCACTTTCGTGGAAGGCCACAACAAGAGCTCCTCGCAGTTCGTCAGAAACTTGAATCTATCCAAACTACTCATCTGCAGATATATCAGCATTTAAATGGATTGTTACCAAGCGCAAACCGACAAGAAGATATAGAGAGAAATAGTGAAACATTTTCTAAAACAGAAGAAGTTCACATAAGCTGTGTTGGAGACATGCTCTCAATTTTGGAGACATGCTCTACAGAAGAGTTAAACAATTTAGAGAGACTGGCTCAAAAGCAAGCAAGTGTCGGTGAGTGCTTAATTTTGGTTGAGGAGCTTAAAGATAAAAAGCGATCTTTGAAAAAACTAGCAGATGTTAACGCGCTTCTTGCTAATCAAGCATTTCAAGATGCTATAAAAGAATTTAAAGATTTGCAGGTAGTAAGCTCTTTGCAAGCCATGAAATTAATTCTGGAACAGAATCGAGACTTAGATTGGAATCAAGGAAGAAAATTAGACTTCTTGAAAGAGGGAAAGGAAGCATTCGCTGAAAAAGAAAAAGATGTTGGTTTGTGGAATTGTTTTCTTGGGGCTTGCTCAGATGCTAAAAAGCAAGATTCATATTCATGGAAGAGCGAGTGGAGAAGCTCTCAGGAGTCTCACCATTCAAAATCTCGCAGAAATAACAAAATCAAAGAGATGGACTTGTTTCTTGATGAAAAACTACCTCTCGTAAAAGATCGTATCGGAGCAGAGGTAGAAAGTTACATAACGAAGTGTTTAACAGATTATAAATCAAATCTGACAAATGGAAAAAATTTAAAAAGTGATGAAGAGACCCGTCTTGCATTTTTTAAAGCAGGAATCTCTCTTGTGCGTGCTAATAGATTACAAGACTTGATTCAAGAATTTATTGGTTTATGTAACTCAGAGAGCGAGCTTCCCGCAGTATCGGCTTTCCTAGATAAACAAAAAAGTGCCAAGGAAAAAGATGAGGTTGTACAAGAATACGAACGACGACACTATCAGATGACGTGGAAAATACCAGAACGAGGTACTTTTGTAGAGCTAATTGGAAAAGAGCAGAGACTATTTCTGGATAGTTACTTATCATTGATCAAAAAAGGCAAGGAAATACCAGAAGATCAACAATTGCGCTATCGTTTCCTAAGCACTGGTTGGAATATTTTTCAGAAGCTTGTTTTCGATAAGAAAGTATGGGAGGAGTTTAAAGATTTTTCCACCCATCAAAATTCTGACAAGTACGAAGAATTTATTAAGACGCACTCTTCTTGACTTATAGACCCTGTCTAGCGTTTAATAGGGGCAGCCATGAAGAAACAAATTGCTGTCTTAGGAAGTACAGGGTCAATTGGACGAAACACTCTGAATGTGGTGCGATCTTTTCCACAAGAGATGGAGATCAAGGCCCTTGCGGTTAAATCGAATATCGCTCTTTTAGAAGAGCAGATTAGGGAGTTTCATCCTGAGATTGTGGCTGTCTATGAAGAAGAGAAGGCACGCGCGCTTAAAAAAATATTTCCTAATTTAAAAATTGTTTCAGGGATGGAAGGGCTGTATGAAGTCGCCTCTCATTCAAGTGTGAACTATGTTGTCTCTGCGATGACAGGCTCTATTGGCATTTTACCGACAGCTCAGGCTATTAAAGCAGGTAAGACGATAGGTCTTGCCAACAAAGAAGTGCTTGTTTCGGCAGGATCTTATATCATGCAGCTTGCTAAAGATCATAAGGTCGATATCATTCCGATTGATAGTGAACACAGCGCTATTTTTCAGTGTTTGCAGGGCAATTCTCTTAAAAGTGTTAAGCGGCTTATTCTGACGGCGTCAGGTGGTCCTTTTTTGCATACGCCTTATGAAGAGCTCTCCTCTATCACATTAGACAAAGCACTCGCTCATCCTACATGGCAGATGGGATCTAAAGTCACGATCGATTCTTCGACACTGATGAACAAAGGTTTTGAAGTGATCGAAGCACATTTTCTATTTGATATCCCCTTAGATAAAATTGACGTTGTCATTCACCCGCAAAGTCTGATTCATAGTTTTGTTGAATATATCGATGGGTCTTGCTTGGCGCAAATGTCGGAACCGACTATGATGATTCCAATACAGTATGCGCTCACATACCCAGAGAGAAGAGAGTCTTTGGTGGCTCCTTTTGATTTTACAAAGACTTTCTCTCTGCATTTTTTGCCTCCCGATGTGAAAAAATTTCGTTGTCTTGCGCTCGCTTTTGAGGCGCTAGCAAAAGGGGGAAGTGCTCCGTGTTATTTGAATGCTGCGAATGAGGAGCTGGTAGGTAGATTTTGTCAAAAAGAGATCGGTTGGCATGAGATTGGTGAGAAATTGGAGAGACTTTTACATAAACATACGGTACAACACTTAAGTGATTTAGAGCTTTTGCTTGAGATTGATGATGAGGCGCGCAAGGAGGCGCGAGTGGAATGATTGAAAATATAGTCTATTTATGCCTGGCAATTCTAGGTCTTGGTTTCTTGGTCTTCATTCATGAGCTTGGTCATTATCTGATGGCAAGAAAAGTAGGCATGACAGTTGAGGCCTTCTCAATTGGCTTTGGTAAACCAATCTACCGCTGGGAATCAAAAGGTGTTAAATGGCAAATCTGCTACCTCCCATTTGGTGGCTATGTACGCATTGCAGGGATGGAAAAAAAAGGAACTATAGAACCGCACGATATTCCTGATGGATTTTATGGTAAAAAACCTTGGCAGCGCATAAAAGTTGCACTCGCAGGCCCTGTCACAAATATTCTTTTTGCCTTTTTAGTCTTTTCTCTCATTTGGATGAGCGGTGGACAAGAAAAACCTTTCGCTGAACACACCAATATCATCGGCAACATCGACCCCCAATCATCTCTTTATACTTTTGGAGTCAGGCCAGGCGATCAATTCACAGCTGTTGATGGGAAACCCGTTCAAGGTTTTACAGATATCTTTGTGGGTTTAATGTTGAGCAAAAACAAGCGTTATTTGGAAGGAAAAGAGATCGATTATTTTATGCACACAGAAGATCCTTTTCGCTATCCCATTCTTCAGCAAGGGATGGAAGGGATTTCTTCTTTAGGTGTTATGCCAGCTGAATATTTGACCTTCCATGCGTTTACAGCTCCAGGATCTCCTATGGAAAAAAGTGGTATCCAAAAAGGAGATCGCATCTTATGGGTTGATGGAGAGCTTGTTTTTTCAAGAAATTACTTAACACAAGTCGTGAATGAGCCGATCACATTTCTGACCGTCAAGCGAGGGCAAAACACTTTTTTCTCACGTGTTCCCAGACTTAAAATCTCTGATCTAGATATTGGACCTGCAGAACAATCAGAATTAGATGATTGGCAGCATGAGGCAGGGCTCATGTCAAAAATCTCTCAACTCTATTTCATTCCTTACAATATGACCAGCGGCTGTGTTGTTGAAGGCTCTCTTTCTTACCTCGATAAAAGTTTAGAAAAAAAACAATACAAACAAGAATTCAGAAAACACTCAGCACGCGCTCTTGAAGCAGGAGATGTTATTGTAGCTGTTGATGGAGAACCTGTCAGAAATTCGTTTGAGTTGCTTGCTAAACTCCAAAATAGACAAGCACTTGTCGTTGTTCAAAGAACTCCTAAATCGTCACTTGTTTCTTGGAAGCAGTCAGACGCTTTATATGAGCAATCTTTTCAAATCGATAAGCTCTTGCAGATCATCCAAACAATTGGAACAGAGCAGCCACTTGGTGAAGTAGGAGATTTACATCTTCTTAAGCCTGTTGTTTTAAAAGCTTACTCAGAACTACCTCTTGATCCAAAACTCAAAGCGCAAGCAGACGCGCGTTTTCAAGCGCAGAAAAAATTCATCGAAAAAATAGATGATGAACAATTAAGAGCGCAGCAGATGGAGCTTTTGATGGCCTCTCAAAAAACGCTCATGTTAGGAGTCTCTTTGCAAGATCGTCTTGTGGCCTATAACCCCTCTCCTATTGTTTTATTTAACGATGTTGTCAGTCAAACATGGAGAACACTTGTCAGTTTAGTCTCGGGATCCTTGAGCCCAAAACATCTAGCAGGTCCTATTGGTATTGTTCAAGCTCTGCAATCGAGCTGGACAAATGGGATCAAAGATGCGCTTTTTTGGCTTGGGTTTGTGAGCTTAAACCTGGCATTTATCAATCTTTTACCACTTCCTGTTTTAGATGGAGGACACATCTTATTTTCTGTTATTGAAGGGGTCACAAAAAAACCGATTAAAGCAAAAACAATGGAAAAACTCATTATTCCATTTATTGTACTTTTGATCGTATTTTTTATTTATGTGACTTACCAAGATATTGCGCGGATCATAGGAAAATTTTTTAGTTAGAGATACCTTGTTAACTCTGACAGGTGAAAAAATAGAACGAGCCTTGAGTTAAAAAGTTCTTGATAGTGTCAGATGAAGCTTTTGTGATAGAGTCATCATCACACTCCCACCAGCTGATGTTTCCATTATGAATTTTTCTGACAAGACTCAAATAGTGGCCACCCCAAGAACCTCCACGGTGCAAACCAGCTGAATGCATGTGATAGGTTTTTCCTTGTATTTGTAACTGTTCAGGGATAGTGACAACCGCGGTGTTTTTTTGCCTGTCAATGCCTCTTGCTAAAGATAAGATAAATTTCTCAGGTAGTTTAGGAAAAGACAACTTCTCGTGAGTAGGTTGATAGATATCGACAGCGTTCTGAGGATCTATAAAAATACCTGGCTCTGATCTTTCATCTACAGAACATAATGAGAGTGATTGATCAATTAATTTTTGTCCGCTTGGATTGTTTTTTTCTTTGGGTTTGAGAATCAATTGGCACGTAGTTTCCTCTGTTTTTATGATGTCATTAGCGCCTATCGATGATGGATCTCTTATAACAGATAGGTAATTGGCTTTTTCATCTGCTGGCATCTCTTTTTTAGTATAGTGTTTTTCATGAACTATTTTAAAAAAGTAAGGACAAGGAATTCCCGAATCTACAATGCGATTGATCAACACCATTAAAAAATCAAGAGCATCTTGCTGCCCTTCTCTCAATCCTTGTAAAAGAAGAGGTCTTAAAGATTCTAAATCAATTGTATCAGATGGACGATCACAACTATTTTCATATTTTTCACAGCGTTCTAAAATTTTGCTTAGAGATAATAAAGCTTGTTGTTTTTCTTTAATTTGAGGGTTTGCGTCTAAAATTAGTTGTCTGAGTTCTTGGTTGTTTAAACAAAAATCTAGAATTTTTTGATTTTCTGCTTCATCATAAAAAACATCTTGTGGATCAAAAGGTTCTTTATTGTGGATTTTCGAAACAAGTTGTTCAAATGGAATTTTGAAATAAGGTAAATTTTTAAGTAGATAAGTTCTGATAGCTGCAAAATCTTCATGAGCAAACAAAGAAAGAACAGAAGGAATTATAGAAGTGGTAGGAGCTACGTGTTCATTATGTGAATGAAGAGCCAGTGCTCTTTCTTGATTACTTAAATAAGAACAAAGCGTGTCTAGAGCTTGATATCGATCGTTCCATAAAGTGGTACTTACTTGTAAACTCTTTTTAAGAGGAGGATCATTTAATATACTTTGAAAAGGGGCATTCATAAAACAAGCTGTATGCGTATTATTGCTTAAACAAGGAGGCTGTCCCTGAATGAAAACTGGTTTTGGAAACCATCTTTCAAAAAAACCTAGAGAGGGCCCAGTCGTGTTATCTGGGTCTTTAGGCTTTCCGAAGATTTTTTCAAATAGAGCGCGGCATTCATCTTGCAAAATCCAATAAACAAATCCTGTTGTAGCTACAATGGCAGTGGCATCAATGGGATAGTAAACAAAGGCAGCTGCAGCCGTAGCTCCTACTAAGCCATATCCAAGACATGTTAGAGTTTCTTGAGCTATAGTGGAGATAGTGTCAGAAGTTTCTTTACTAATAGTAAAGTTTTTTTGACTCCATGTGATCCCAGAACTATAAAGTGTTTTGAAAAATTCTATTGCCATATGATTTTAACAAGAAGTTTACCATTGTGAGGATATTCCTTGCAATCTAGTAGAGCATATCATAAAAATGTCTCATATGGATTCAGAAAAAGATAATAAATCATATTTTAATTACGACATCAAACGCATAAGAAATTTTTCAATCATTGCTCATATCGATCATGGAAAATCGACAATTGCTGACAGATTACTTGAGTTGACAGGTGCGATTGCTACCAGAAACATGAAGGAGCAGGTGCTTGATGCGATGGATCTCGAGAGAGAGAAAGGCATTACGATCAAAGCTCACCCTGTCACGATGTATTATCGAGCTGATGATGGAATAACCTATCAGATGAATTTCATCGATACACCTGGACATGTCGATTTTTCCTACGAAGTCTCCCGCTCCTTATCGGCTTGCGAGGGAGCCCTTTTAATTGTCGATGCTGTCCAAGGTGTCCAAGCTCAGACGCTAGCTAATGTTCATATGGCCATCGAGCGCAATCTCGAAATTTTACCTGTTATCAATAAAATAGATTTACCCGCTGCTGATGCAGAGGGAGTCAAACAGCAGATTGAAGATGTGATTGGGATTGAGACGGCTAATACAATCTTATGTTCTGCTAAAACAGGTCTTGGGCTCAAAGATGTCTTGGAGAGCATTGTCATCTATATTCCACCACCTCAAATTCCAAAAGATATCCTTTTACGCGCACTCGTATTTGATTCTCACTATGACGTTTACAGAGGTGTGATGATCTATGTGAGAGTGATGACAGGTGAACTTGCTAAAAAATCACATATCCAAATGATGTTCACAGGCAAAACTTATGAAGTTTTAGAGGTCGGTGTCTTTACGCCTGAGGCAAGACCTGTCGATGTTTTGCGTGCAGGAGAGGTGGGTTACGTCATTGCCAATATTAAAAATACAGCTGATGTGAAAATTGGTGACACGGTGACATCTGCCAAACATCCAGCTTTAGAGCCATTGCCTGGTTTTCGTATGATTGCGCCTGTTGTCTTTGCAGGGATTTATCCCGTTGATTCATCCGACTTTGAGATCTTAAGAGAAGCCCTTCATAAACTGCAGCTCAACGATTCTGCTCTCTATGTTGAGCAAGAAAGTAGCATGGCACTCGGGTTTGGTTTTAGATGTGGGTTCTTAGGGCTTTTGCATTTGGAAATTGTCTTTGAAAGGCTGCAGAGAGAATTCACACTTGATATCATTACCACAGCTCCCAGCGTTGTCTACAAATTCACGCTTGTAGGGGGAGAAGTT
The DNA here is from genome assembly GCA_964449295.1 of uncultured bacterium. Classification (GTDB taxonomy): domain Bacteria; phylum Chlamydiota; class Chlamydiia; order Chlamydiales; family Rhabdochlamydiaceae; genus CANJJB01. The sequence continues at coordinate 10,023 of CAYUZN010000067.1, forward strand.
AAAGAGATTGACAATGTCGCTCACTACCCTGACCCTGCACAAATCGACTTTGTCGAAGAGCCTTGGGTGAAATGTCACATCATGGCCCCTGCTGAATACTTAGGCGCTATCATGAGCCTTGGGATGGATAAACGTGGGAAACTAGAAAAGACAGAGACGATTGATGCCACCCGCCTTCTTCTCACGTATCTGCTTCCACTAAACGAAATTATCACCGACTTCAATGATAAACTCAAA
>CAYUZN010000068.1:0-10245 GCA_964449295.1 uncultured bacterium
ATCGACAGAACCTTAATTTCGAAAGAGGTCTATTCTAGATTAACACTGCAAAAACAGCTTAAGTCTTATCTTACAGAAAGCTGATGATTAGGGTGATCTTAAGTCTTTTAAAATAAAGTATATGAGAGATTTCTTTTCATCCTCGCTAAAACCATAAAAATAAACCTGTTATGTTCTATTGATTTTTAGCGAGTTACAAAATTATAGAGGCTAATAGCTCTAAATTAAAGTTTTATGTATACTTTTGTTCTGATTTTTGTTATAATCAATGCATGAAAATTCTTAATTTTAACACTTCAAATTATTTCCTTTCTTCTTCTAATGGAAGACGTTATGCCGCCATTGCCCTTATTACTGCAGCTGCAGCTGCTGCATTTTATTATTTGAGCAAATTATTTAGCTCTGCAGAAAAACCTTTTTCCCCTGATAATGTGGATATTTTACCAAAAACAAGCACTCCATCTCCTTCACCTGCCAGGGAGCCTTCACCTATAGTAATAGAAGAACCAAAAGAAGAAGAAGAATTCCATGATGCACTTGAATCTCAACTTCCTGAAGTCGCCTCACCAACAACTTCACAAATAGCACCCACTCCTCCTTCAGCTTTAGAACAATTGAAAAGCGTCATGCGTGCTTTTGGCAAAAGTAATAATGATGAATCATCTTTAGGAGATCTTTTATTTGAGGCATTTCTTAAAGATAGTCAATCTTGCACAATGACTCAAAATGGAACAGATATCAGATATAATTTAGTATTTCCATCGGAGAAAACGCTGATGTTTTCTCATCTTCCAGAAATAACCATAAAAATAATGAAAGAGAATTTAGGTGCAACATTTGTGTCTTGGATCCAAAAGCTCCTCAACACTCCTGTCACTATTTCTCAAGAGCTCTCTCTAGTTGTTTCATTTGCAAACCACTCGACAACTATCAATTTCCAAGAAAACGGTATTACCCTCACTAAAACAATAGGAATGTGGCCAGCATCTTATTCTATTAAAGGCTCTCTTAGATCGATTGCCGCTGTTACAGACTTAAATGAGCATCCTGGTTGCCGTGATTATAGGCTCTCAGATGAAGATGGGCCATTTGTACATGTCGGTGCAAGTCATGATCTGCCTCAGTTATTATTTGGCAGCCTGCCGACAGGAGGACCTATACAACAGTCTCTATTTGTTGATATTTTAAAAGACAACTTCTTAACACCAAATACATGAAACTTTTAGTTGAAACACCAGCTCTTATTTTGGATGTTCTTAAAAAACTTAGTCCCGACAGCTCAAATAACACATTAAAATCATGGATTGAACAAGGTAGAGTCTCTATTAATGGGAGGCTCTCTTTGAGATGGAATCGAAAAGTCATAAGAGGGGAAGAAGTCGCTGTTCGCCCTAAAGTTCAGCTCGTGGGTGGAGGCCTTAAGCTTCTCTTTGAAGATGATCACATCGTCATTATTGAAAAACCTGCTAAGTTGCTCTCTGTTGCCTCTGAAACAGAGTTTGAGAAAACTGCTCATAATATCTTAAAGCGCAGGACAAAAAAAAGAGTCTGGCCGGTTCACCGTCTTGATAAAGACACCTCAGGTGTGATGATGTTTGCCTATACAGAAGAGGCACGAGATAAGCTCAAAAACAAGTTCGAGCTCCACGATATCGATAGAGAATATCACGGTATTGTCCAAGGCATTCTCACACCACCTCAAGGAACTTGGGAAAGTAACCTTATCGAAGATGCTAACTATTTTGTCAAAAGTCATGAGACAGGAAAACGCGCGATCACTCATTACGAAGTCATCTCTCAAAATGAGACTGTGGCTCTCGTTAAATTTCGCCTTGAAACAGGCAGAAAAAATCAGATTAGAGTGCACTGTTTTGAAGCAGGTCATCCGATTGCAGGAGATCTGAAATATGGCTCGACAATCCGTTTTTATAAACGCCTTTGTCTGCATGCCTCTCTTCTTGGATTTGAGCATCCCATCACTCACAAAAAAATGTCTTTTGAATCCCCTCTTCCCACATTCTTTAGAACTTGAAGTTAAAATTCTTCCCGTGCTAAAAGAGATCTCCACAAGGAGATGTTTATGGCAACTGTAACAATGAAAGGAAAACCCGTTTCTCTCAAAGGCACATTTCCAAAAAAAGGGTCTCAAGCTCCTGATTTCTCACTTGTCGATGGTGATTTAAAAGATAGATCTCTCTCTGAGTTTAAAGGCAAAAAGAAAATCATCTACATTGTTCCTAGTTTAGACACGCCCACGTGTTCTTTATCGACTAAAAAATTCAACGATGAAGCCCTTAAAAGCAAACTATGGTCTTTTATTGTGATTTCTTGTGATTTACCGTTTGCACAAAAGCGATTTTGCACCTCAGAAGAAGCCAAACATGCGACGACACTGTCTATGATGCGCTCTAAGAAATTTGCAGAAGACTATGGTATTTTAATTCAAGAAGGGCCACTTGCAGGTCTTTGTACACGAGCTGTGATCGTTCTTGATGAAACGGATAAAGTTCTCTACTCAGAGCTGGTTGAAGAAATCACAAATGAGCCTAATTACAAATCTGCTTTGGAGGCTGTTTCTTAATGGGGTCTCTAATGCGCGCTTTTGTTATCTGTCTACTTGCTCAATTTTCTATAATGCAAGGCGCTGAGCCTAGTCGTTTCACCCTAGAGCGTGAAGAAAGCCCATCCCCTATTGTCTATTATTTCAGTCAACCTGAGACTTAAAAGAGTTATCCGATTCTTATTCTCTGCGACGGCTCTTCTGGGAAAGATCATAAGTGACAGGTTTTTTTGTGCAAATTCTAATAACCTGCCGTCTGCATCAGACGCTATTATTGAGGCAATATCCCCACCATGGATAAAACCCATAACAGTTAGAGAATAAGCCACACCACAAAAAGGATCATAGATTGTATAAGGCCCCTGCTTTTCCTGATTTTTTAAGTAAGTCACACAGTGCTGAAAAATTTCGCTACTTAGTCGTACTGGAAAATTAGTAGCTCCTTTAACTCCGTAAAGAACTCTTCCACTCGAGTAATCTTCATAATTTTCTTTACCAGACGTATACTGATATTTATTTTTCATTGAGCACTTCTTCTATTTCTTTTTCTGAATCACACCAGATAACAACTAAGCACTTGTCTAATCCTAATTTCTTATAAGCTGCATAACGATGGTTCCCATCACAGATAGAAAAAACCCCGCTTTTATAGGATACTATCAAAGGAAAAATGTGACCATCTCTTTTAATATGTTCTAGCAGTGAAGCCACTCTCTTAGTCCAACTCTCTATAGGCTCTTTAAATTCCATAGAATCTTCTGGTCCACAACATCGCTCTAGTCTCTGTAAGGAAATTTCTATAGGACCAATCCAGTATCTTTTTTGTTTTTTAAGGCCTTCAGCTAGGTCAACATTCTTCCCTTCTTGCCGCAAAAAACTATCAACCCATTTTTCTATTATTTCTGCTAAAAACCGGTTATATTTTTTCATAAATTTACGTCAGTTCTTCTTATATAATTTCACTCTTGCCGAGCTTAATTTATAAGCCATTAAAGATTAAGCGAATACAATAATCAATCGGTAGACCGATTAATTATTAATGCTTTTAATCGGTAGATCGATTAATATAAGGTTATGGCAACACGAGGCGAATTAAAAAAAGCTCTGCAGGATTGGCAGCAATGGTTGATCAAAAACAGCCGTTTAATTGTTCCACGATCTCTTCTTGTTAATCAACAAAAAGATCTTTGCCTTGCTCTCACAGGAGTCAGGCGTTCTGGAAAATCCTCCATGACAGTCCAGCTGGCACAGGACTTGTTAGAGGAAACCTTTTTTTTCAATTTTGAGGATCCTATTTTTTTCCCGGGAGCCACTGTGGAAGTCATCGACCAGCTCCTCTTGCTTTATGAAGAGGAAACAGGAAAAAAGCCAAAACTTGTGATTTTGGATGAGATCCAAAATGTCCAAGGATGGGAACGGTGGGTGAGAAAAGCTGTCGATCTAGGACATTACCAAGTTGTTGTCACAGGTTCTTCTTCCCATTTATTGAGCTCTGAAATTGCAACGGCTATTTCTGGACGAGTTATCGAACAAACTATTTGGCCTCTTTCCTTCTCCGAATATCTGGTATTTTCAAATAAAGAGCCTTCAACAAAGGGAACTTGGTTACGAGCCCTGGAAGACTATCTACGTTGGGGTGGTTTTCCCAAAGTCATCTTAACACCAGATAACAATGATCGAATCATTTTATTAAAACAGTACTTAAGTGATATTGTGCTACGAGATGTTGTCTCAAGACATTCCATAAAAAACAGGCAAGCTCTACATCAAGTCGTTAGTTTTTATCTAACAGGCCTGAGTTGTTTACATTCTTATAATTCCCTACGAAAAGCTTTTGAAATTTCAATTGAACTAGCTTCAACGTTGACCGGTTATTTGGAGCAAGCTTTTCTTGTCTTTGAAATGAGTCGTTACCATCCTAATCTCAAAGTACAAACTAGAGATCCTAAAAAAATTTATGCGATCGACACAGGCTTGCGCACAGTGTCTTTACAATCGAATCGAGAAGACTGGGGCCGTTTAGCAGAAAATGCTGTCTACTTAGAATTGAGACGCAGAAATAAACAAGTATTCTATTACAAACAAGAGCAAGAAGTTGATTTCATCATTACAGAACTTGGAAAACCTGTAGATGCAGTACAAGTCTGCTACTGCGATCTTGAAAATCTCGAAACGCGCAACCGTGAAATCAAGGCACTCCTCGATTGTCTAAAATCCCTAAAGCTTTCATCGGGAAAAATCTTAACCCTTTCCTTAGAAGATAAGATCTTAAAAGACGGGAAAACAATCCATCTTATCCCTCTCTATCAATATCTTTCATACCCAAGAACTTAGATCTTTTTACAGAATGAAAACCGGTCATTTCTATTCATCGCTAACATTTGACTAAAAATTCTTGTATTCTAATATTACATATGATAAAATTTCGCTTTTGTATGATAAAATTATTTCAAGATGGTCTGCATTATTTATGGAATTCAAAAAAATATGAATGTCATGGGTATCCTCATGCTCAAAAACATAAAGATTTGAGTAGGATAATTATATTATTTCGACGCCGTTTACAAGACAACTCTCTCCCTAAAGTTGCAAATCTCGAATGTGCTATAATAAAAAAAATTAGCCAAATATTTACACCTGTTGACGAAAGTGATATTCAGGGTTTACTTAACGCGACAAGTGAAGGTTTGGGGCAGGATACTCAAGAATATATTATATATGAAATAACAAAAGATCTTATAACTCTACCTGAGAGCTATGAGCAAGATTTAAATTTTTTTCCTAACCAGCTCGAGCCTGAAACAATTCCAAAATTATTGAAAGAAGTGACTACTTCAAAAACTCCAACCAAGCTAATTACTCATGCTTTTGATTTAAGACACACCCGAACTGACAATTTTGATCAGAAAGTCTTTATAAAGCTCTGGCTCTATCGAGTACTAGTTCGTGATGTTTTGAATACTCTTTATGTTAACACAATCAAAAATAATAATTTATTAAAATCTGAAACAGCCTTAAAAGAATTAAAGCAAAAATATGAAGATAAAAGACTAACTGTTTTTTCTAATATAATTAATAATTTTAATTTTGGACTTTCAAAAGAAATCCAAGAGACTCTATCTCAAGAAAAAATAAACAGCATTGTTAAAGAAAGAACATTAATTATAAAAAAAATTTTAGAAGATAAGCAACCATTATCAAAGCTAGATTTATTCGAAGACATGATAAATAAAGAGAAACAAGATTATGAAGTCAGAGAAAAAGCTAAAAATTTCTGTCTATCGATTATAAAAGTTACGACATTGGGACTTTTTTGCTTAATTGGGTGCTTGGGTATTTATCGCTTGAAAACTCGCTAAAGAAGCCTGTTATACAACATCAGCAACGCAACGAAAGCCATAGGTGCCATTCATGGTGCCTGGGTTGTTGCGATGGCGATGGGAGGATCTTAAATCCTCTTTGAGGCTTTTCCAGCAGCCGCCACGAAGAACTCTGTAGACCCCTTGAGCAGGGCCTTTAGGATTGTTGGGCTCTTGTTGAGAGATGTTATAGTAGTGGTAATCATACCAATCTTGGCACCATTCGTAGACATTGCCTGCCATATCGTAAAGACCAAGGGCGTTGGGAGGGTAGCTCATGACAGCTGTCGTATCGGAGCTAAAGAAATTAGCTTGTGATCTTTCGATAGTTTTGCCTGTGGGATAGAGATTCTCGTCGGAGCCTGAGGAAGCGGCTATTTCCCATTCAGCTTCTGTGGGCAGTCTTTTACCAACCCATTTAGCATAGGCTAGAGCTCCATACCACGCAACACCGACAACGGGATGTTTGGTATAACCTGATTCGATGGTCAGTTTACCACCTGAGCGTTTAATTCTTGAATCTCTCAGACGGATGATGTCATTGTTGTTGTGATCTTTTTCTCCACCCATAGCTTCTAGAAATCTAACAAATTGTTCATTTGTGACAGGATGAATATCGATTGCAAAAGAAGAAAGAGTGATTGTGTGCTTAGGAATTTCATCTCTGCCACCTGACAGACTTCCTCTAGAGAAAGAGCCTCCTTTAATCACAACCATCTCGGTTAAAATAGGCTCAACGTCTTTTTGTTCTTGCGGCTTAGGTAAGTATTTGGCAACTGCCATCTCCAATTGGAAGATAGCACCTGGGTCAGCATCAAATTGTGGTTTTAAGATTTCACCTGGTTTTAAGATGGGTTTTAATTGCGTGGTTTCTGGTGAAATCTCTCTCAAGACCTGTGTCAAACTAGTAGGTCTTTTAGCAGGATCTTGCTGCAAGCAGGCTGTGATTACTTTATTCCAATTGAGTTTGTAGCAAGAAGGAATTGCAAGGAGACTTTCTGGGTATTTTTGAGTCAGAAGATAATAGAGAACAACACCAAAGGCATAGGTATCTACACCCAAACAACTTGAAAATTCGGAGAGATAAACGATGATTCCTGCTGCCTCTTTTTTAATTAAGATGTTAGATAGTTTTAATTCTTTGTGAAAAAAAGACTTTTCATGTGCATAGTCAAGTGCAGACGCTAGCTGACGGGCAATACTCATGATCTCTTCTTCTGATAGGGGATCTTTATAATCAGCAAGAGAAAGAGCCTCACCAGTTAATAGGCAGTCAAAGACAAGAAAGTATGTGCCCTGATCTTCTGAAGCGGTGTGTAATCTAACGATATTGGGATGATTGAGAGCTGTTAAGATAGTAATTTCTTCACCTATCTCACAATCACGAGACAGAACCTTTAGCACATATTTTTTCTTCAAAAATCTATGTTCTACTAAGAAAACTTCTCCAATTGTCTTGATAATTTCGTAATCGCCGAGAAAAACGCCACAAGAAGTCTGTCTCATAAGTTCTCACATTTGTTGTATGACTTTCTCAATTTCATCTAATTTGGTCAAGGGGGCAAGACAGTGCTGCTGTTTGCACAGGTAGAGAGTTGTCTCTTGGTTCAAAGGAATTTTGTCAGAGTGAAGAGCTTGCATCTCTTGATCTTTCCAAACAACGGCTGTATGGGGAGAGAATCTAGATGACAGTAATTTTTTGATTTCATCTTTGTTTGAATGGGAATCGTTAAGAGATATGATGAGTGTAACAGCCTCTTTATTGAGATAGCGTTGAAGTGCCATGAGGTTGTAGCACGCAGCTGGCGCAAAGGCTTCGATATAGTTTTTAGCAGCTTTTAAGATATCTTCTGCTTGTTTTAAGTAACACTCATCCCATGTGAGTTGATAGAGGCGGATGAGATTTTCTGCATGCACGCCATTACCAGAGGGTTCTGCCCCATCATAAAAATCACATTTACGCAGAATTAAAGACTCTTTGCCATCTGTTTGGTAACAAGCTCCTTCAACTTCTTTAAAATCTCTTTCTACGATTTTTGTAAGGGTTATTGCCCACTCAAGAAACTCACTACCTGCACCCTCTTCAAAGAGTGTCAGAAGGCCTTTAATCAAATAAGCGTAGTCTTCAAGTGTTGCTGAAAACTTCATATCACCGTCAACATATCTATGATAAAGAGATGAGCCTTTGTAAAGATGGGTTTTTAAAAAATGAGCTGTTTGGATGGCTGCCTCTAAATATTGAGGTTCATCAAAAGAAGAGCTGGCTCTTGCAAGTGCGTCGATCATCAACCCATTCCAAGACGTGAGCACTGTCTTATCTGTAAATAATTTGGCTCTTGAAGAGCGCTTATCTAAAAGTTTTTGCTTCCATGTGTCTAATTTGTGCAAAAACTCTTCTTTGTCTAACAACATCGATGAGGCAAAGTCTTCGGGAGATGTCTCTGTGTGCAACACATTTCTTCCCTGGAAATTTCCTTGGTAGGTGACATCAAAAAAAGCACACAAGATCTCTCCCTCTTCATCTGCAATGAGATCTTGGATTTCAACAGGAGTCCAGGTATAATAGAGCCCCTCTTTTCCGTCTATATCGGAGTCTTGTCCTGCAAAAAAACCACCGTCTGGGTTTTTCATGTCGCGTAGAAGATAATCAAGCGTTTGGATGGAAATGTTCTTGTAGAGCTCGTTTTTGGTCATCTTCCAAGCCTCTAAGTAAGCTTTGGCTAAGGTGGCATTATCGTAGAGCATTTTTTCAAAATGAGGGATCACCCATGCTTCATCAATCGCATATCTAGAAAATCCTCCACCTAAATGGTCGTAAATGCCGCCTCTGCACATGTGCGTGAGTGTTTTATCAACATAGTAAAGACCTCTGCTATCAGAGTGCACCTTGGCGTAAGTCATAAGACACTCTGACTGATATCCTAAAGAAAACTTAGGAAGGCCTTTGAGACCACCATTGACAGGATCTGCCATTGCAAAGAGTTGCTCTATGCCATTTTTAAGAGATTCTTTAGAAGGAAGATTTTGTCCTGTTGCATTAGCTGTATGTCCGAAAATCTCGACGAGTTTTGCAGCTTCTTGTGAAAACACCTGGCGCTCATCACTCTGCCACATCTCTCGAATGTGGGAAATAATCTGAGGAAATCCGACTAATCCATTTTTATTCACAGCAGGCAAATACGTAATTGCAAAAAAAGGTTGCAAATCAGGGGTTAAAACAACATTCAGCGGCCACCCGCCTGCAGACGACATCAAGACTTGCGCAAACTCCATATAGACAGCATCGATTTCTGGATGCTCTTCTCTATCGACTTGAATATTGACAAAAGCCTCATTCATTTGATGAGCGATCTCAGGATTGGCAAATGACTCTTGTGCCATCTGGTGACACCAATGGCAGGTTGAGTAACCAATAGAGAGAAAAACAGGTTTATTCTGTGATTTAGCAGCTTGAAAAGCCTCGTCTCCCCAGGGATACCAATCGACAGGATTGCTCGAATGTTGCAAAAGATAAGGAGATTTCTCTTGAGCAAGCCTGTTTGCCATATCTTACAAAACACCTAGAAATTTAGCCAAGTACCATGCCAAAACAAGAACAGCAGCTGATAGTCCTGCCCATAAAAGAGAGGGCATCCATTTCACTCCTCCACCTAAGCTTCCTCTCACTTCTAATGTGCCAATGCCATAGGTGAAATCATGTTTTTGAGCTTCTCCTTGAAACACAGCTGGGTTCTCTTTCATAATTCTGTCGATATCAATTCCCAAAAAAGTGCCATACTGCCTTGTAAATCCTTGCGCATACACAGAGGCGACATAATCATTGATCGTGCCCTCTTCAATTGCCTCTAAATGACTTGTTCTAATCGATGTCGCATTTTCAATCTCTTTGAGAGACAAGTTCATCTCTTTTCGTTTCTCTTGAAATAGCGCGCCTAATTGCTTTAATTCTTGACTCATAGTAACCACCTGTATTCAAACAGTATGCATAAGACTCCTGCATACTCTATTTTCTTTGTTAAAATCAAGAGCTTCCTCTTAAAAGAAGTAATCTCTGGAAAAGATAGAATACCGATAGACTGGCAGCTTTGCAATCAATTAATGATCGTCCTTATCTCTAACAGAGAACCGGATATCGATACGCAACTACCTCACTAGTTGTAGATATGTTTTTTCTTAGTTTTCCTAGATTTTTTATCGCTTCTTTGACAGGTTAATCTATTTGTACATGCAATATTTGCTTGTTCCTTATCTACTTGCTTGTTAAAATCTTTTCAAACAAAAGTTATTAACCTGAACTTTGAGTTTAATGTGCTGATGATCGCGGGG
>CAYUZN010000069.1:0-9712 GCA_964449295.1 uncultured bacterium
GCACGGACTTTTGCGCAGAGGATCGATTTGGCAAAGCCCTAGTTAGGCGCATGGGTCGCAGGGAGCTTGCTGCCCGACGTCTATATTTCGCCTCTTTCTTAAGTATTTTGATTTAATGTGATGTGCGAATTTTCCTGAAGAGAAATTCGCGCATCGTTTTAAATTAAATGGAAGAGATCTCGGAGCAGAGCAATCACAACTTCGATCACAATTAAAATGATGATTGTCCATTCAAGGCGGGAGGAGTGTTGATGGTTGAGCTCGTTACTTAAGATTTCGAAGAGCTCATGCACAACTGTCAGGCGTCTATTGAGAACTTCTATTCGTTTGGTGACGTCGAGATAGTGAGCTGTTCTACGATAGAAAGGCTCTAACTCGGGATAGTTCCAAAAAAACTCGGGCGTATCGAGAATATCTGAATGCAAGTTGATGAAGTTACGCTCGATGAAGAGCTCTCCCATTTTTTTAGAGATCCCTTTACGGGACATTGAGATTTTTCCTTTCATAGAGAGGTCTTCAGGGAGATATTTTGTTTTGTCAATTGTGGTTTGAATTGTATCTTCAAATGTTGTGAGTTTGACTGACTGAGCAAGTCCGTGAGAAATAGCTAGTTTTGTGAGCGTATTTTTTGTATGCAAGATGATTTCATCTTCTTCGATATGCATTCCTTCACCATAGGCAAAGGAGAACTCATCCATTTCTGCTTTAGCATTGGGTGTTTTTTCAAATTCTTTGAGAGAGAATAAAATCGCTTGTTCTTCTTCTTCTGTAAATCCCCAAAATACAACACATCCATAGGCAAAATAAAAAATATCTCCTTTAGGACGTTTATCTTCTTTGATCAAAATATGAATACAATCTCGGAAGAGCTGAGCCTGTCCAAATTTTTGTAAGGATTGAAAAAGCCTAGGAATATCGTAAGTGGAGGCCGTACAGTAGGTCGTGCATCGCATAGAATTTAACTATAGCTGATTTTTGATTATACAAAAAGTGTTGATTTCTTTTTAGAGTACTAGTAAGATTTTGCCTCTATTTACTAATGCGGAAGTGGCGGAATTGGTAGACGCGCTACTTTGAGGTGGTAGTGAGGCAACTTGTGTGGGTTCGAGTCCCACCTTTCGCAATTTTTCTCTATAAAATCTTAAAGCGCGCTATACTCATATTATGAAAGAAGAGCGTGCTGAAGGGATTGTCCTCAAAACTTTTGATTACAAAGATAACGAAAGAATTTCTACGGTGTTAACCGCGGACGAAGGCGTGATCACACTGATTGTTAAAGGGATTAGATATAACAATAAAATTTCTTTAACCACCCCCTTTTGCCAAGCGGAATTTCTCTTTACTAAAGGGAAATCAGATCTATTTAAACTGCAGGATGGGGCCATCATCAATGATCATTCTTTTTTGAGAAATAATCTTTCTTATTTGCAAGCAGCAGCAGATATGGTGAAACATGTTTTAAAATCACAACTTCCTGGTAAGTCAGCTCCTCAGCTCTATCACTTACTTCTCGCTTGTTTAAAGCAGCTTCCCTTTTTTTCAGACACCGCACTTCTCACTCATTCTTTTTATTTAAAATTACTCACTCATGAAGGGGTCCTGTCTTGGGATAGCCCTCAGGTATTTCCATGTTCTGTCACAGATGATGAATGGAAGACACTTCAAGCTCTTGCTCTGGTGCGCTCTTTTAAGGAGATGCAAACAATTTCTTTAAGTTCAGAGTTAAAAGAAAAGCTGAAAATTCAATTGATCTTGCATTAGAGACGTCTCTTTGTTACGCTTTATCGCTTATGCACCGATAGCTCAATCGGATAGAGTACCCGGCTTCGAACCGGGTGGTTACAGGTTCAAGTCCTGTTCGGTGCGATTCTCATCTAATCAACGTCAATTAAAATAGACATTTTTTTTGTTTTTCTATTGCCTAAAAATTTTAATATCCATAACATTCTTTTTTTTTCTAAAAAATTAAGGAGTATGTGATGAGTGTTGTTTCTAGAGTATTTGGTAAGAGGCCTTCATTAATTAATGGATTTAGACAAACACCTGCTTATCTAAGAGATATCGTTCCAAAAGTGCGTTTTCAATTTGAAAAAAAATGTTCAGGTCAAGTTTTGCTTTCAGCGAGAAAAAGAAATTTCATTTTTACAAAAGGTTATTTGATCGAACACCCAAATCTTTCTAGATATATGGCGAGATTGGGATTTGGAAGCCATGATAACAACGGAAATCAGATCAATCCTCTTTTTCTAGTAGGAGGTTTACTTGTAGCGTCTGTTGCTCAAATGAATCAGAGTCATTCAGCAGCTGCTACAAATGGGAACAATCGTATGTCTGAGGTTGTACAGTCTTACTTTGATAAACAGGATTGCCAAAATAAACGAACTCTAGAAGAGAAAATAGCCTGTTTTGATCATTTAGTGAGATCAGGAGAGAGAGCAGCATTAGCAGCAAAGAATAAAGATATTGTGATTTTTATTGGTAATACGGGTGCAGGAAAAAGTACACTCATCAACTTTTTATACGGATGCGAAATGGCAGAAAATAAAAATGGTCAGATTTTAGTTGATCCGAAATCACCTATTAAAGAAGTTGTAGAGGTTGGTGTAAGAAATCATTCCTGTACACTTTTTCCTAAATTCATCACTGTTAATTGGACTCATAATTCAGAGCCTTCATTTGTCGATAGTGCGTCAAAAGCTGTAGAGAAGAGAAGCTTAACATTTTGCGATATGCCGGGATTCTCTGATAATAGAGGATTTGAGGTCACTCTAGCTAATGCGCTTGTTCTTAAAAAAATTATAGAAAATGCTCGGAGTATAAGATTTGTTATGGTTTTTGAAAACGGAGGATTTGCAGCTAAAGGTCAAATGTGGAAATCTTCAGCAGAACTTTTATGTCATAGATTACCGGGATGGTTCAAGGGCAAAATGAATGAAAGTGATTTGCATCTAGTGGTTACAAAAACAACTAATCTAACTGCTGTTAAAAATAACATTAACAACTATTCAAACGGGCTTCCAGATTTTTCAGAATGTGCCTCTGTGTATGATCCATTAAATCCTGCTCATCGAGAACGTTACCTAGAAAGTATTTTACAAGCAAAAATTTATCCTAAAACGAACTCACAGATTGCACTAGATCCGATTGAATTTAAACAAGCTTATGATCTGGGGAAGGAAATAGAAAAAAAATTGGATCAATTTTTTAAAAATAAAAATTTTGTTTCAGCCCTAGAAGGGCTAAAGTTTTCTTACTTATTAGCAGATATAGGAGGTCAAAATCTTGCAGTAGTACATAATTCAGTGGAGAGTTCTGTTGAAAGATATTTTGATAAAGCTGTTTGCGATATTAGATCAAGTAAGCGCCCTCTTAAATATCAACGACAAGAGTTTGATAAGTGCACCAAACTAAAAAAAGGTTTTAATCCTTACTTAAGTATAAATACGACCAATAAAATTGATAATTGCTTGAATGACATGGGAGATGAAATAGAAGTTGGAGAAAAAGCTAAAACTGAGACTCATGCACTATGGGCTGGGGGTGCAACGGGTATTGCAAGCGGATTAGCTATATTGGCTGCTGGCGGAGGGTTTCTGACTATAGTCTCTGTTCCTATAGGATTAGGATTTGGTGTGTATAAACTTTACGGATTCTCTTCAACAATCTACACCAAAATAACACAAATATTTGAATAAATTGAGGGTATAGCATGATTTCAATTAGAGATGTCAATAGAGGAAGATGTTTTATAGGACCAAAGCAGGAAAATCCAGCTTTTGCAAAAATGCAATCTATGCATGCAAGGATAAACGGCTTTAACCGCTGTTACTCTGAGAAATCTGTTTTTAGTCGTATACCAATTTTCCCAAAATGGATTAAGGTTATAGGTAGTTTATGTGCAGTAGGGCTCCTATTTGAAAGAGTCCATAGGCAAAGTCAAAGGCAAGTTGCTCTTGAGGAAGCTCAGAAAATTTCGATCGGTAGCTCTGGAGATTCTTTTCCTCGTTCAGAAGTCGATCAAATTTATGAAATTTTTAGAAAAGGTCACAAAATAGCATTTTTACATGGGTTTGGAGGAACTGGGAAGTCAACTGTAGGAAGGCAGTATGCTGCAAACAACTGTGCAAACATTAAATCTAATTATCTATGGGGGCAGCATGGTAAATATACGGGAGTCATTCGGATAGATGCTATTGACAATAAAAATAGAACTTCCGTCCCAAAAATCATAGAAGGCATGAGCGATACTATTTTTAAAATTAAAACTCAGGTAGGAGCTCCTATTGTTAGCGTTCAGGGAACTGCTATTGTAAACATAGCTGATATCTTTAAAGCAAATATACAATTGAAGGATGGAGGTGTTCACATTAAATTTCCAAAACAAATGAGAGCAGACCTAATAAAAACACCCCCTGCTCCTAATATTATGAATGGAGGATGGACTCCCGCTCAAATAGCTGCAGAATTTGCTAAGGCAGTGAATATTCTAACTTCAAGCGATGTGCGGAATTCAGGAGGAAAATGGCTATTGATTTTTGATAATGTAGATAGTCCTGCTGCTTTTGCCGAGTTTATTGGAATTTTATTTCCAGGAGGGCTTGATCCATTTGAAAATGTCGATATCTTGATATCAGGTCGATATGCTGGTAGTATGCTTGGTCGAATAACTGGCGGGGTTCGTGTAGGATTTATTCCAATGGGTTTTTTTGATCAGCCTCAACAAGCCAAGCTTTTTGACTTTCTTCACAAACAAACGATCCCAAAACCTTTTGATGTTAATCCTGGTGATTTAGAAGTTATTTTTTCTCATACTTTATGCTATCCCTTCTTTGTTGCAACTGCTGTTTCATATTGTGCTCAAGAAGGTTCAACAAAAAAGCTTGCTCAGGAGTTAACAAATGGGATTCCCCTTGATAGTATTTTTGCAAACACTTTTCCTAATATGCTTTATCCAAAAACTCCACGTAACATTTATGATGTTTATATAGAAGATGTCATTCAAGATTTAAAAGGAAAAAATCCAAAAGATGTTCTTAAGCTGTTACACACCCTGCCTTATATGCCTAATGCAGGTGAGTTAAAAACAAAAGACAAGCTCAGTAATGCTCTAGTTTACGTTTGGGGAGGAAAGCAAGGGGATTGGGCAAGTGTCATTCACCATCTAATCCGTCATTCAATCATAGATGATACAGATACAGGATTAAGAGTAAACCCGTTTGCTTCCAAATTGTTTAAAGATGTTCATGCTTCTAAATGGCAGGGTGCATTTACAGGTTTTTTTCAATTAAATCCTGAACAGCGTGAAGACGATGCTAAAAAAATAGCTAACAAACTTTAGGAGTTAAAAATGAGAATTCTAAACCAACTGACTGGAATTAAGCCTCCTCACTTAATGCTAAGACAATTTTTATCAACACAGAAGCCTCCATTAAGGGCATGGAAGAAATGGATTTTAGGTGGAGTGGCATCTACAGGGGTAGCGTATGTTGGATATAAATTGATAAATGATAAGAATTGGTCACCTGTATTAATTAAATGGGAAAAAAAAATAGATTTTCCTCAAAAAGCAGAAACGGCAATCCCTATTAAATCTACATTGTGGGTGGGACGATCTAGAGAAATAAAAGAAATTGAAACTGTTTTAACTGATCGTTCCCAATCAACAGCTATTTGTTTGTTAAATGGAATTGCTGGAATAGGCAAGACTCAGTTAGCTCTGAGAATTAGGGAAAAATATAATCAAAAAGACCCTAATTGTAGCCAGTATATCGATATTCAATCTTTAGATGAAGTTAAAGAGAAAAAATTAGCGGTATCTTCTCCAAACTTGAAACTACTTATCATTGATAATATCGCTTCTTCAAAGGGATTCGAAGAAGCACTGAATTTAGTAAGACAGATTATTCCTGAGCAAGCACTGTTGGTTGGATCTTATAGTCCAATTAACCCATCTTATTTTAATGTGCGAATGGCTCAAATCGAGCTTAAAGGTTTATCAAGAGAGGAGATAGAAATATTGATGAAAGAAATTCAGAAATTACCTGAATCTAGAAGATTTACCTTAGATGGTATCGAAAAAATACAAGATGCTAATGGTAGCTTTCATCCAGGATTATTTTGGTCTGCTGCGATTTCTTCTATTGATATGGGATTTGTTAATATTAGAGAGTCGATTGATCAGTTGCCAGCACAGGCGTTTTCTAAGCATAGACCTGAATATATTTCGATGGAAGAGAGATACCAACATCTTTTTTTTGAAGAATTAAGTGATGATGAAGAGAAACTTGTATGTGTTATTTCTAGAATAGAGGGGCAAGAAAAATCGTTTAGTTTAGATGATCTGAAGCTACACGAGGAGACAGATATTTTATTAGTTAATCAATTAATAGAAAAAATGATTTTAGAGAGGTTTGTGCATGGTGGTGAAGTTCGATATCGCTGGTATGACAAAAATTTTTTTAATTTTGTGAAACAAAGAGATCTTAAGCCTAAATCTGTATGGGAGTTTTCATCGACATATATTCCATTATTTACAATTACAGCCCTAGCTCTGAGTTGTCTTGGACATTTAAGACCTGGCAGATAGTCAAAATTTTCTTAGATTGATTGTACATAAAGAGCTCACCGATTATATTGAGGAATCTTTAATTTAAGATGAGGGTATAAATCATGAGTGATAAAGCTAAAATAACAGAAGAAGAACACGCCTACCGCATCAGTCTAGTTGGAAGACATGTCTTTGTGACAGATGCCATGAAAAATTATGCTCTTGAAAAACTCTCAAAAATCGATCGTTTTCATAATCATGTACTAGATATGCATGTGACGATGGATATACAGAAGCTGGAGCATTCTGTGACAATTGTTTTAAAGTTTAACCACTTTAAAATTAAAGTAGGGGCTGTCAGTACAGATATGTATGTTTCTATAGATAAAGCCGTTGATAAATTGCAGGCGCAGCTACGTAGATGGAAAGATAAGATCCAAGATCATCATAAGAAAAAATCCGCTGTAGTTGATTTGCAAGTGAATGTTTTGCAAAGACCTTATACGGATCTCGATGAGATCAATGATGAGATTGAAATGGCTAACAAATCGGCTGCCGTAGAAGAGTACCAGCCTCCTAAAATTATCGGAGCAGAAACATGTTCTATGAAGAGGTTAACAGCTGCAGAAGCGGTGATGAAAATGGAACTATCAGGAGATAACTTTATGTTATTTCGCGGAGAAGAAGACAATAAGCTTAAAGTGATCTACCGCAGAACTGATGGCCATTACGGAATGATTTTGCCAGAATGAGGGAAATTTACGATGAGGTTAGAGGTCTTTGGGTGTCTGCCACACCTGAAGAAGTGGTGAGGCAGACGTGGCTCAAAAGAATGATAGGTGAGCTAGGATATCCTAAAGCACTTTTTGCTATCGAAAAAGAGCTTAAAACATTGCCCCATTTGCAAGAATCTAACGAAAGAGTTCCTGACAGACGTGCCGATATTATTTTTTTCTCTCCTCAGTTGCTTCCTTTATTGTTAGTTGAATGTAAAGCGCAGAAGATTTCATCTGCTGCTTTAGCTCAGGTTCGTGGGTACAATAGTTTTGTGAGAGCTTTCTATGTTGCTCTTGTCAATGAGACAGAGGTTCTTTTTTATGATCAAGAGAAAGAACTTCGGTTTATGCCGTCCTATGAGCAATTACACAAGGCAGTGCGATGAGTGGTGTTGTCTGTTTTGCTGGATGGGATGAAGCAAAAATTAAAAAAATTCTCCCTTGGTTAAAAGCTCAAAAAGATCGGTATGTCGTTGTCCTAGAGACCAATTCTTTGACCCTCTTTAAACAAGAGGAGTATCCACAGGTTGAGATTGCTTTTTTTAATGAAGAGAGCAAAAAGCAGGTATTTACCGCGCTTGCTTGGAAGTATCTTTTTCTACCATTTTCCTATGAAACCGTAAATCCTCAGATCACTCTTGATGAGTTTATGCGTATTCAATCAGAAGTTAATTTTAGAGCCTCTGATTTTGCCGATAATGGTGTTAAGATATTTAAAAATATCCAGGCCAATTTAGCGTCGAATTTTTCTTTAGGAGAAGAGCTGTTTGGACAATTCTCAAAAGTGCCAGCCATCATCTGTGGCGCAGGCCCTTCACTTCGTAAAAATGGGTCTTTTCTGAAAGAGTTTACCAGTAAAGCTGTCGTGATCGCAGGTGGAGGTGCTACCTCTGCTCTTAAAAAATTAGGTGTGACACCTCACTTTGAAACCCATGTCGATCCAGATTCCGATCATCCCTTTTCTCCTACGCAAACGGCGACATTTTTTCAACTACGTACAGATGAAAAAGCTGTTTTGTCTGCGCATGGAAAAAAACTTTTAGTGAGAGGCAATGGCAATTTTGAGCTCGAATCTTGGCTAGAAGAAGAGCTCGGACTTAAAACACCTTCCTTAGATGGAGGGTGGACAGTGGGAACTTTTTCTCTGGCACTCGCTTACCATTTAGGGTGTGATCCGATCATTTTTGTGGGCATGGACTTTTCAGCCACTCAAGATCATGTCTATGCAGATGGCGTCAAAGGTGGTGGAGCAGCTTCCAGACAAGCCGTGATCAGCACAAGCGGAGACACCGTCTATGCGCAACTCGATTGGATTTTAGCTGCTGAATGGGTAGAAAAATTTGTTCAAGAGCACCCGGAGTGTCAGCTCATCAATGCTACAGAAGGAGGAATTGGCTTTAAAGGAGTCAAAGAGATGCCTCTTAAAGATATCGATCTTCCACTTTTGCAAAAAGATATCACCAAAATTATAGAGTCTCTTCCCTCTATTGATACAACACCTATTCGAGAGACTCTTGCAACCTCATTAACGCGCTCTTATGGGATTATTCAAACCATTTTGAAAGAGATCCAAACACATTTCCCAAAACCCCCGCTAGAAAATGGCATCTGTGCTCTTTTGGAGCATGATCTCTCTCAAGAGATTGGGTATCAAACCGTTTTTCTTCCTATTTGGGATGTCTGGAAGACCGTTATCTTACGTCACAATCAAGATGGTGAGAATGGGGCTTTCTTGCACAAAATACTGTTTTTCTTAAACCTTTATCCACAACTTCAATGCTTGCCAAAAATTACCCTGAGATAGATTTTTATTTGAATTTTCATCCGTTTGAGCCTTTTGAGCTCTATACGGATGACAAAGGGTTGCCTAATGCCAGAAGAGGTGATTTTGTGCTTCAGGGAGATGATCAAATCACTCTATTAGAGCCTAGCTCGTTTCTTTACATGTATGGGTTAGGACTGGGTTTATGGTTTTCACAAGTTGAACAGTGGTTGATTAAAAATCCCTCACATCATCTTGTGGTTTTAGAAGATGATTTAGGTGTGATCGATATCTTTTTAAAAACTCCCCAGGCACACATCATCTTGGACCATCCCCAAGTCACTCTTAAATTTGTCGCATCTCCCAAGATGTGGGAGAGTGCTCTCAGTGAGTGTGCAAGAGAGTTTCCTCATGATCATCTTCACGTGACTGCTCTTGCGTCTTATGCTAAGAAAAAACAGGCAAGGCTGCGCTACATTAAACTGACACTGCAAAGAAAAACGCTGTTTTTGAATGCGCTTTTAAAAGAGGAGCTTCTTTCTCCAGATTTTCATAAAAACATCTTCACAAACATGATGAAGTTGCCTGAGACTTTTTATGTGAATAAGTGGCAAGGCGCCTTTAAAG
>CAYUZN010000070.1:0-9539 GCA_964449295.1 uncultured bacterium
AGGCTTGGAATGCTTTTACCGCAAGCGTTGGAGCTGTTCGTAATTTGTGTTCTCGAGAATGGACAAAAACTAAAACTTATTTTTGATAAATGGTATAAAGGCTTTTTTAGTGGCAGCAATTTCCACTGCTTTAATAAAGCCTTCTTCTTCAAGCCATTCTTCACAGACTGATCTCATATTTTTATGCTTTTCCATCTTTAATCCTCCTATTTTTTAATTTTCTTCTAAAAATTTCAACTTCTTACTGAAGTGTTTTTAAACTTCCTAGCCAGTAGATTTTTTAGCTTCTTGGTACAAGAAATCGATTATTTCTTTTAGCCGATCTAAATCAACTTTTGCTTTCTTGCGATCTTCTAAAATTTTATGCGTGAGTTTTTCTACCTCGAGAATATTACTCAAAAACTTATCTCTTTCATGAAAACTCAAACGAACTGTATCATCATGAACGCCCATACGGGTTACCTTTGTTAATGCGAGTTTCTCTGTTAAAACGGAGATTTTTTGCATTATAGAAATAGTAAAACATATTGAGTAACTTACTGTCAAACAACTTATGAAAATTAATGAATTTTTCGAAAAATTAGAGAAAGAATTCGGCCTAACTCCCTATGATTATTGCAAAATTAAACCAATCAGTTACTCAACTCTAAAGAAATATCTGGCTGGGCTGCGCCCTACGCATCATATGGCCAAAAATATCGAGAAAATTACCCAAGGAAAAGTTTCTCTCAAAGATATGGGATTTGAAGACGAGGTTTGAAGTCTATAGGACCTAAAGTGACTAACCATATTACGCTTGAAGATTTATTTAAGGAGCCATAACTATCAAGGGAAGTCCTGTGGATCACCCTTCTCTAAAAAGAATCATGATTTTTGGAATTCCTGGAAGTGGGAAATCGACTTTTGCGGTTCAACTAGGTAAGTTATTATATCTTCCAGTTGAATACCTCGATCGATATTTTTACATCAAAAACTGGATTGAAAAGAGACTATAGTCAGTTTCTTAAGATTCAAGCAGAGTTAGTAGAAAAAGAAAAATGGATTATAGATGGGAATGCTATAAGATCCTTAAAAATGCGTTTTAAACGTGCAGACATAGTACTTTACTTCCGATTTAACAGACTTCTTTGCTTATGGCGTATTTTTAAGCGTTTATTATTTAAAGACAAAAGCATTGCTGACAGGGCGGAAGGCGGCAATGAGCATATGAGCTAGAAATTGATTCGCTATTTATGGAAATTTAACCAAAGGGTTAAGGGAGACATTTAAGAACTGAGAGTAAGCTATCCCTATGCCCAGTTTTATGAAGTGCCAAATCAACAAGACGTCAAAAATCTCATTAAAAATCTGAAAATCAGGCCTTAATCATAGATATAGAACACAATAACTGTGGAATAGGATCTATTTAAAGACACCAACTTAGCTAATTTTTTTGAACAGTAAAAACAATGCTATCAAATGTCCCTATAGGACGACAGTCGTTACAGTAATAACGTCTTCCATTTTCTATTTCTTCAACAATCATTGCTGCCCCATTATGACCGCTATCCATCATCTTTTTTTTCATCTCGACAGGATTCCCATAATTATCGCCTATTAAATACGAATATTCGGTTTCCCATACATTTTGTATGTAAATAAAGTCTCTTTTGAACAATCCTCTCTTACAAAATATAGTCAATTCTATATTTCTGGGATCTAAAAGTTTGGCATCTTCCCAAAACACCATTTTTATACCCTTTCTTTTTTGCCATAACTTTCCATTTATTTCACAACTACCTTGTATATCTAAAGTCAGTCCCTGAATATAGTTGCTATTGGTTTTCTCTATGGAGATTTTTAGTTTATCTCCATTTTTGATTGGAAATTTATGCGACCAATGAAGGATTTTTTCCTCATATTTGATAGTAGGCCCTTTACTTCGACTAAATTGTATATCAAAAGCTGTCATTTCGTCCCTCAGAATGTCTATATTGATCTATCACGGTATAATTTTTTGGCCAAGTTTCCACAAAATCAAACATATCCTTTTCTTTTTTTGAGGTGTCATGTTCTAATTCCATAGATTCCCATTTTCCCTTTTCTCGATTAAATCTTTGAGGAGCCAACCCTTTTTCCATTCTTTCTAAATTTTGAGCCGTATAACGGTAATATAAATTGGATTTTTCCATTTATGCCTCATCTTTTAATATTTCTACAGAACATGGTAGAGAATTAATTAATTTTTTGAACTGTGAAAACAATACTATCAAAAGTACCAATAGGTCGAATATCATTACAGTAG
Source organism: uncultured bacterium (assembly GCA_964449295.1). Lineage (GTDB taxonomy): Bacteria > Chlamydiota > Chlamydiia > Chlamydiales > Rhabdochlamydiaceae > CANJJB01. Next base: position 2,285 of record CAYUZN010000070.1, read on the forward strand.
TAACGATTGCCATTTTCTATTTCTTCAATAAGCATTGCTGCTCCATTGTGCATGCCGTCCACTCTAGTTTTTTTAATTTCGATAGGATTTCCCTTTTCATCTCCTATTAAATAAGAATAAGGAATTTCGCAGATATTATCGATCCATAAAAAATCTTCTTTTGTTAAAACGGTGACAATCATATTTTTTATATCAACCCCAACGTCGTTTTCCCAAAGTCTAATACCCGTTTTTTTGCTTTTTTTTAAAATTTTTTCTCTAATTTTAAATTTTCCTATAACTGTAAGACAGACTCCTTGCACATAGGGGCTGTTAGTTTTTTCTATACATATTTTGAGACTATCACCGTTTTTTACTGGAAACTTATGAGATCTATAAAGTTGTTTACCTGCATACTCAACAGGGCTATTTGTAGTTTGTTCAAACAAGACATCAAAATTTGTCATGTTATCCTCCCAATATTCTATTAGGATCTAATTTTGCATGCTGGTCTGGCCATACTTCAACAAAGTCAAAAAGACCCCCATCTTTTTGAGCAGGATCATGATGTAACTCCATAGACTCTACCTGTCCATTTACTTTTCTTTGAGGAGCTAAACCCTTTTCCATTCTTTTTAGATTTTCTTCTGAGTAACTTTTTGTTGGATTAATTTTTTGTGCCAGCGCTTCATTTTTCCAATACCTCTTTCTAACAGTACTCCATTTTGGCACATTTCCAGATTTTGTACGATTGATAATGCTATCTCCAGGTTTCCATCCACATGTGTCAGCAGCTTGTGTTCCAGCTATCCTGCCAACTTTATTTTTAACAGGGCTAAGGACAGACTTCCCTGGAAACGGTATAACAGCGTTTGTCATTTCCATTTTTGATTCTTTCCCTTCAGGAGTATATTTCCAGGCTTGATCCGTTGAAAAAACCCCATCAATCTTTTCATGACCAGCTGCAATTTTTTTTTGCCATTCTTCTGCATTAGATTGAGGAGAGGCTGCATTTGAAGAGGAAACTGTATCTGGTAGAAATTTTTTACCAATAGTTTTTATGCCATCTTGCATTTCAGCGCCTTGAATAGTAAAGCTACCTATTTCATCAAGTATTTGGTGAGCAACATCAGATCCAACACTTCTAACTTTTTCTCCGAAAGACAATTCTTCGTATCTATTCATTGAGACATTTTTCTGAAAATTGTCGCTTTCTTTTACCTCTTCTTTAATAGTTTCAACGCGATCCGCAATGATGTCTCTGGTATTACACTGCTCATTTTGAGAAGAGTCATTAGAAGCTTCTTTCTCTGGAACAAGTGCAGGTGCAGCTGCTGCACATGCATAAGCTATAACACTTGGGCCGACAGCTGCTACAACAGCCGTAGTTGCTAGAACAGCCTCTCCTATTAGAATTGGTTTTCTATTTTTAGCTACGAATTTCTTTGACTGGTAATAACGGTGTTTGTCAATAGGAAGAAAAGAGCTTAAGAGTTTTTTGCCAAAATTCTTGCATACACTGATCTCTATTTGCCCATAAGAAATAGCTGGCACAATAGAGAAAGCGTATGGATTATTCGAATAGACACAATTTTCACAGATATTGCTAGCCCCTCTAAGCAATTCCTCACAATCTTTTAGAACCTCTTCTTCCTCAGGATCATCTTCAATAACTCCCGCTTTTGCTAAATAGACTAAAAACTGATTAATTTTTTCCAGATCTTCTGGACTATATATTTCCATGAAATCATCACTTTCAATGATATCTAATAGATCGAGAACTTGATCATAAGTCAAAAGACAACCATTCGGAAAATTTTCTTCCGAGATCTCGCAAGGTTGATAGGGGAATGAAGGATTAGATAAGACACATTGTGGACAAATTGCAATAGAGAGAATTGTGAAAAAAAGAACAAATCGAGTTAAAAAATTAGACAAACAAAACATGCGCCTCCTAGATATCAAAATAGCTTCACAAAGAAAACACTGTTCCATTAACTGAGTTAAAACATATTCTAAAGACTAAAATTTGATATGGTCGGCAGACTATCATTCAGACATTTTTAATTTCTACAAAATAGTTGAATTCTTATTTCTCATCGTTATGACCGTCTATATTCAAATCTTGGTGGATTTATTCAGTTCTGCTATTAAGAATTTAGATAGCAAATTATAGAGGATAAATAGATATGGTCCATTCTGTCGATAAAGTTGACTTGCTGTACCTTTCTTCTTAAATTTTGGGTAATCAGGCGTTTCTTTTTTCTTGATCTTTCTAAAAAAATTCTGAAAGGATCTGTCTAGATCTTTAAGACTTTGTTGTAAGACTTGACTATGAATCTCACTTAACCAACTTGTATCCGGTTGTTCTTTTAAAAGAGTGAGTTCTTTATTCTGCTCAAAGTATGAGGGACTTTTTCCTGTGAAGTTAAAAGCTTTTTGCTTTTGGTCTAGCCCACGATTGAAAACCCACCGACAAGCTCCTGCAAATTGTCTGAAGAGGTTTTCTTGTGCAGATGTCGGTTTTAAATTGAATTTGAAACCTCTTTTAACTATCATGTTCTAAATTTTATGTTTGATCGATATTGAAATCAAGAGGCACCTTACATCACGGCCCTGAAGGACCGTGTTTTTCGGTGCATTTGGGATAAAGTGCTTCTTTCGGAATTTGCGCCCATCCAGACAAGATGATCAACCCCACAAATACAATCAATGGACAAAGGATTAAGGAGCAGACAGCAGCAAAGAACCATTGTTTGCGTATTTTTTCTTCCGATTTAATTGAACATTCGAACAGATTCATTTATTTTATTCTCCTTAATTTATATAGAAATTATTTTAAATATTCGAGGAGTTATATATAATTGAATTCAAAGCATCAAGATATTAAAAAGCAAATGGCTATATACATACTGCCAGATATTTTTTAAACTCTCAGCACTACATGTTTAGGACTACCTTTTTTTGGCAGTTCTCCTAATAAACTATCTGTAAATCGACATTTGTTGATTTTTATGTCACTTTTTTATTTTTTAAAAGTATCTGTAAAATGACATTTGTCGATTTACAGATTGTTTTTTATGGCACAAAAAGTATCTGTAAATCGACAAATGTCATTTTACAGATTGATTTTATATATGAGAATAGATATTCTATGTTCAAAAACAAGGGAGAATCCGGTGAAAAAACCTCCATTCATTGGCAGAGATATTGAAATAAACAGGCTCAAGGGCCTTTTATCTAAAAATAGCAGCAGCCTTATTGTGGTGAGGGGAAGGAGGCGGATTGGTAAGAGTAGGCTTCTGACGGAATTTGGAAAGGAAATGAAGTGTTTATCCTTTTCTGGTATTCCCCCAACAAAGGGAACTACAGCTCAATCTCAGCGTGATGTTTTTGCTCGTCAGCTCCAGAGAGCGGGAATTCCTGGTGTTAAGTCAGATAATTGGGGAGATCTTTTTTGGCACCTCTCTAAACAGACACAGGAGGGGAGGATTTTTATCATACTTGATGAGATCTCGTGGCTAGGAGGAAAAGACCCTCTTTTCCTCGGTGAGCTGAAAACTGCTTGGGATATGTATTTCAGCAAAAACCCAGAGTTAATTATGGCGCTTTGCGGTTCGATTTCTTCATGGATTGAAAAGAACATCCTCAGCAGCACCGGTTTTCTTGGAAGAATTACCATCGATTTTGTTCTTGAAGAGCTTTCTCTACACTCTTGTAATGCCTTCTGGCACCCAAAAGAAATGCGTGTCTCAGCCTACGAGAAATTCAAGCTTTTATCTATAACAGGGGGAGTTCCTCTCTACTTGGAGCAAATTAGACCAAATCTATCTGCCGAACAGAATATTAGGGATCTTTGTTTCACTAAGGGTGGTTTGCTTGTTAGAGAATTTGAAGAGATATTTTCAGATCTCTTTTTACGTAGTAAAGCCAGTCATAAGAAAATTGTAGCCTGCCTTGCTAACGGACCAAAAGAGTTTGCTCAAATTTGTAAGGAAATGGGGAAGAGTCAAGGGGGAATGTACAGCAAGCATTTAGATCAATTAGTGAAGGCTGGTTTTATAAAAAGAGACTTTATCTGGGATCTACAAAGCGGAAAGCAAAGAAAACTCAGCCGCTATCGTTTGAGTGACAATTATCTGCGTTTTTATTTGAAATACATTGCTCCAAATCATGCCAAAATTGAAAAGGGCAGCCTCTCAGCTTCAATGCTAAACAACCTTCCTGGGTGGGAAGGCATTATGGGATTGCAGTTTGAGAATCTCGTTGTCCAGAACTTTAAAGTTCTCTGGAAAATGTTGGATATCTCAGAAGAGGAAGTCGTTATGGATGGGCCATTTTTTCAAAGTTCAACAAATAGGCAGCCTGGATGTCAGATCGATTATATGATCCAAACTCGTTTTCATAATCTGTACATATGCGAAATTAAGTTTTCAAAGGGCCCTATTGATAAAAAAATCATCGAAGAGATGGAGACAAAAATAAAGCACTTAAAATCGCCAAAGCGTTTTTCAATTAGACCGGTGCTGATTCATGTGAATGGGATAGAAGAAGCTATTTTAGACGAGGGTTATTTTGATAAAGTTGTCGATTTTAGTGAACTTTTGAAATAGTAGGAGGCTATTCTTTTTCATGACATGGTAAAAAACACAATTTACTAAATAAACACAAGCATCTCAATAATCATAAGAAACTCAGAAAACACTCAAACAGTGTTCCTAAGACATCAAATCCAATGAAATGGTTGGCTAAAACTGGACACAAAATTAGTGGAAATAAGTTAAGATTTATCCTTAAATTGTCGCAATATCAGAAACACGCAGCAAGCCGCTAGCCAATAAACACTACTACTAAAACCTACGCAAATCCATACATATTCATGTCAGTAAATGATTTTTTTTGATAAATTGTGGAAAAGAGATTACTTAATCTATAGAGGGATAGTATGCACGAAAGACATAAGGTTTGGCTAAGATTTTTAAGATCGTGCATCCCATTAATTCTTGTATTCATGGGCGCTGTATGCTTCTTCACTTTTCCAGAGCAAGGATTTAACATGCTAGGATCTTCTATGCTCATTGCTTTTTCATATTTTACCATCATCCATCGTCAACAAGGGCAGTTAGCAGAATTTATAGTCTTATTGAGTATTCTTACAATCACTGTTTACGCTTACACCTATGAAAGCTTGAGAGGCTTTCTCTTTCTTCCACAACTCTTATATCTGTTTTATCAAATGGGAAGGCTTTTTATTTTTAAAGAGTTAAGGAACACCTACAGACATTTTAGAAGAATGTGGGTAGAGAAAAATAGATATACCAAGTAAACAACTCTTACTCAAAGTCGAAAGCTTTATAGTCAGCGTTTAAGCTGCCACCTACGCGCAGTTTTATGCAATGAACTATAACTTCTAGTAAAAATCCTTCTTTCCTTATAGACTAGCATGTACCCAGGATTAAGAAATGGATCATTCGAATTTTCAAAATTTAATAAGAAACCTTATTTCTCTTCGTAAAGAAACTGAGTGGTTGGAGCTCAAGCAGAACAATAAAAATCCCCAAGAGATTGGTGAATATATCTCTGCCCTTTCTAATGCAGCTGCTCTTCTTGGACGCCAGAGTGCCTATATTCTATGGGGTATTGAAGATAAATCCAATCAAATTGTTGGAACCACTTTCCATCCTAGAGACGAAAAAATTCAAGGACAAGAGCTTGAAAGTTGGCTTCTTATGCAATTGGATCCACAAATTGACCTTCGCATCCATGAAGGAAAAGTTGATGATCATCATATTGTTCTATTTGAATTTGCTCCAGCAACTCATCGTCCGATCCGATTTAAAGGAATCGAATATATCCGTATAGGCACTTATAAGAAAAAACTGGCAGATTGTCCTGAAAAAGAAAGAGAACTTTGGCGCATATTGGATCAAACAAGTTTTGAAAAAAGAATCGCAATGAAAAATGTTTCGGTAGAGGACATTGCTACGGTTTTGCATATTGAAGCCTACTTTGATCTTATGAGATTACCTCATCCAGAAAATCGATCAGTAGCACTCGAGAGATTTGTTTCCGAAAAATTACTTTCTCCTTCCGATCAAGGAGGTTTTGATATTACCAATTTAGGTGCAATTCTCTTCGCAAAAGATCTAGAAAATTTTGAATGGCTTGGAAGAAAATCTTTCCGAGTTATTGTGTATGATAAAGATAATCGTAATGAGACAGTAAAAGAGTATGAGACGAAAAAGGGATATGCTTTAGGTTTTGAAGAGGTGGTTATGTATATCAATGATCAATTGCCTCAAAACGAGCACATTAGTGATGCTTTAAGAAAAGAAATACGCATGTATCCTAAAATTGCAATACGAGAATTAGTTGCCAATGCTCTTATTCATCAAGATTTTAGCATTAGGGGAGCTGGCCCAATGGTTGAAATTTTTACAAATCGAGTTGAAATTGCTAATCCAGGGTTACCTTTAATCGACCCCTTACGGTTTATGGATGAAAGCCCAAGATCTAGGAATGAAATTCTAGCAAAACTAATGAGACGAATGAATCTATGTGAAGAAAGAGGAACAGGTATTGACAAGGCCATTTCAAATATTGAGTTATTCCAACTTCCTCCTCCTGACTTTAGAAAAACAAGTCACAGCACTCTTGCTATTCTTTTTGGATCTAGAGGTTTCCAAGACATGGATTCTAGTGAGCGTATTCGTGCAGCCTATCAACACGCCTGTCTTCAACATATTACAGGAAAGAAGATGACGAATGAATCTCTTAGGCAAAGATTGGGAATTAAACCGTCTAGCTATACTCTTGCCTCTCGTATTATTCGAGATGCAATCCAAGAAAAATTACTGAAACCTCAAGGAAATGAAGTGAGAGTAGGAAAAAATGCTTCGTATCTTCCTTTTTGGGCTTAATAGCTTATTATACATAGCTTCTTAAGTTGGATGACAGAAACAATCATAAGCACTTAATTATTAATAAGTTAGTATTGTACACGGATTGTACATTGAGTCGAGTATCAATCATTATGGTTGTTCGTATGAGTTTACCATTGCATGTGAGCTTTGCCTTATCAAGAAAAGTCATGACATCCCATTTTGCTGGTAAACTAGAAATAAATCATTCAACCAAACAGATTTAAAGCGTTTATTATCAACCGCATATGGCTATTTTTCTCATAAATTACTCATAATTTTGCTCGTAAACAACCCAAATTTACTCGTAATTTAAGCAAGGGAATTGTAAGCGGGGAGCTTCAGAAAAAGAAAGA
>CAYUZN010000071.1:0-9505 GCA_964449295.1 uncultured bacterium
AACATTAAAAGCAGCCTACATAGGAGTCAAGTGGATTGCGGATTTTGCTTGTGAGAGTAAAAAAACAGTTAAAGTAACCGGAGAGTTTATGGTGGCTGGTAAAAAAGCATCAGAAGATACGAGCAAGACAATGGTAGTAGTAAGAGAAGAAGCAACCAAGACAGGGGTGGCAGCACGTGAATTTTTTAAAAAAGGTGGTAACTGTTGTGTTCTAGTTGGAGGTTTTATTGTGACAGCGACAGCAGTAGTAACAATTGCAACAATTGGAGCAATTAATACGTTTCTGCAACAAAATGACAAATATTGTTAACTAAAGAAGAAGTTTAATCTAGAGAATAGAAAAGCATTATTTTTGTTTGATCAAAACGAAAATATTTATGAGAAAATCCTCTATTTTCTTAAAATCATTTCGTTGTTGTCATCTATAAAAGCTGTTCTTTTGTGCTTTTCTTCTTTTCCAAACTGAAGAATAGACATGAGATCGTTAATATCGGCTTCAGCACTCAAATAGGTGTGTAGGAGCTTTTCGAAAGCTATTTTTGATAAAGGGGTGTTAGTTTTGCTTTCTTCTTCTGCAATCATTGTCAGTAAATTGGTTCCTACTAGCGCCTCTAAGACTGGTTTGGAAAGAGTGTCATAGTTGAACTGTTCACCCGAGCTCTCAAATGTACAATAATCAAAAAGAGAGGGATATCCCTTATTCGTGCCCACTACATATGTACTGGTTCCTTTGAGCATTTTATAAAAGACAGCATCTAGCTTAGGATCTTTCTCAAAAAGATCTACTAGTGGAGTTTCTCTTTTAGCTAAAATAGCATTGAGCACGGTATATTCAAGACCTTCTTGGTAAAAAGGTACTCGCTGATAAAGAATCTTAAGAAGTCTTGCCGCTGATTTGTATCTAGGGTGAAGTATCCCAATAGCTGGGGATTCAAATTTGGTTAGATTAAATTTTTGACCCTCATGCACACACTTATTATCTCTGAAGTAACCCTTACTTTCTTTTTCGAATTTTTCTCCTTCTCCTTTTGTCCCTGATTGTGAAGGAGCTCCTTCTTTCTCAATGTTTTTACATGCTTGCATGAATTCTTCTAAAGAGTCTTTTGACTGGCTTTGATGAAAAGAGTGAAGAGTTTTTTTTATGCCTCTATATAATAATTGAATTGACTGATGTCTATCTGATGCAAAGCCTAATGCCAGTGCGAAGACAATTAAAAAAGAAAATAAAAAAGGAAGAATATTCATATATCAGAGTAGAAAATATCAATTTCATCTATTTTACATATCTTCGGAATATTTGTCAGAATTTTAACCATATTTTCTAGTGTGTAAAAAAATTTTAAAAAGATAGCAAAAGTCAAATATATTTATGAAGAATACTAAGGGAATAACAACGATTACTCTTCTGAGTTTATAGGAAAACCTGTATATTTTCAGCTGTTAATCTAGTCCTGGATGGGCTGAACATATAAAAGATATGTACATATGCGATCAATACTCTCGCTACCTATCTTTTTTAAAGAAAAAAACATGAAATCGTGATCAGTATAAAAAACTAAGGAAAATATAAAGTAATGTTCTTCAGACTTATTTTCTTCATTTTTTGTTTCTCTCATCTTTTTTTGGTTGGATCTGCTTCAGGTCAGACTGAACGGTACTCTACAGGGTCTGTGCCTTCTTGGGTAAAGCCTTGTGGTTTTTCTTTAGAACCTGTTCCGACTAAGCCTTCACAAGTTAGTCTACAATATCTGCTCATTGACCAACAAAGAAACTGGGAAGAAAAGGCTTTTTATTTTCATGCGGCAGCCAAGGTTTTAACGCAGAGTGGTGCTGAAGAAATTTCTCAGTTGAACATCGATTTTGAGCCTTCTTATTACCAAGTGGTTGTGCATACAATTCGTGTTTTTCGTGAAGGGGAGTGGAGTGATCGATTAGAAACCTCAAAGCACAAAGTGCTTCAAAGGGAAACAGATTTAGAGCAAAACCTTTATTATGGAGATCTTACGCTTGTTTACTTCCTTGACGACATTCGAGAAGGGGATATTGTTGAATATTCTTATTCCATTAAAGGAGTACATCCTCTTTTTGCATCTCACTATGCCGACATTATCTATTTCCAAAGAAATTTTTCTGTTGAAAAAATCGCCTATCGTCTTTTAGGTCATCCCTCTCTTTCTTTTATGACACAACCAGTCAACATTAACATTGAACCTCAGATAGTCGATCTTTTACCTTCGGTACGTGAGTGGTCCTGGGAAGTGGTTGAGACCTCTCCCTATACTCCTGAGGACGGACAACCTGTTTGGTACAATCCTAGAGCCCATATTCAGATCAGTCAATTCACAAACTGGGGAGAAGTGGTTGAAAAACGGTATCCTGCCTATAGACTTCCGGCAGATTTTTCTAAGACTATTCCTTCTGATATGCAAACTTTAGTCAATCAGTGGAAAGAAACAACCCAGGATTTACATGAAAGAGCTTTATTAGCTCTTAGGTTTGTTCAAGATAAAATTAGATACCTGGGAATTGAAGAGGGGATAGGTGGCTGGGAACCCAGACCTCCTAGCTTAATTTTTCAACGTCGTTTTGGAGATTGTAAGGACAAAGCCTTTCTATTACATGCTCTTCTTCATTTAATGGACATTTCTTCAACACCTCTTCTTGTTCACTCAAACAAGGGGAAAAGACTCTCAGAAGTATTGCCTCTTCCTTTTGTATTTAATCATGTCGTTCTTCAGATTGATATCAATGGAGAGCTATATTGGGTTGATCCTACGATTAGTCTTCAAGGAGGACCTTTACAGTCAAATTATTTTCCAGATTATAGTTGGGGGCTTTTACTTCATCCAAATACTGAAGAGCTTACGCCACTTCCAAAAGTTGTTCTATCAAAACCTACTGAATTCGAGTCCTCCATTCTTATAGAATCAGAAGATTCTGCTAGTTTAAAAATAAAAAGCGTTTTCTATGATTCTAAAGCTGACAAAATGAGACGGTCTCTAGAATGGAACGGGTTACAAACTATTTCGGAAGACTGTCTTTCTGATATGCAAGGGGTCTATGGGATGGTTTCTTTAGATTCTCCTATGGAAATAGTGGATGATCGAACAAATAATGTTCTTACCTGTCTTGAGTCTTACCACATTCCTACTCAAAAACTTTCAGATCAAAAAGTGTTAGAAGTTTTTTCTCATGTTTTAAGCTCTTATCTTCATAGCAGAGTTAGTCCTGTAAGATGTTCTCCTTATGAAATTTCTTACCCTCTATGGGTGAAAGAAAGCATTCATATTGAAAATCCTTTTCTTAAATGGAAATCTTCAGAGGAGACATATGCACAACAACATGAATCGCTCTTGTATACACTTTCTACAAGAATAGGTGAACATCATGCCCATTTTGATTTAGAACTGAAGCATTTACAAGATCATATTCCTCAGGCCTCTCTCCAAGATTATTGGAGTATTGTTAAAGACATTAACTGGAAAGGGCTGCCAAGAATGACAATTGCTTCCTCCTCTATAATAACAAAAGGAGTCGATTGGGAACTGGCTGGTTCATTTGTTGGAATAGGTCTTTGGATTTTAGTTTATTCTTTTTATCGGAAAAGGAGGTTATCGTTAAAGTGAGTCTTCATTTCACTTTTAGGAAGATGATATTCTAAGGTTTTTCAATCCTAGAGAATTTTTTGAGAATTATGAAAGGGGCTGTGTCTGTAAAGAGAAGTGGGCTAGCAATTTTGGAATACAAAGAATTGGCGTGTTTATATCTATTTATCCTACCTAATATTAATGAGATATAATAATAGACGAGTATCCGCCATGTTTAGCTCAATTAAACGCGGCGGATAAATGGAAAAATTCTGGTGTATCCGCTGTATTTAGAATGCATAAAAGTGGTGGATTGAAAAAACACCGAGAGCTGAAAAGCCTTTTCAAAGAGCCCAAAGGGTAAAGTCATTTGAGCTTTTGAACAGTCCATTTTCCATGTTCAACTTTAAAATGCACGGGAACACAGTTATCAATAACCCATTCGCATTCTATTCCTAAAAAACAACAGAGAGCCCAATAGACGCCACCATGAGCAACAATCAATATAGGTCCTTCTTGTGTAAGAGCTTGATTTATTCCTTTGAGTACTTGATTCATAAAATTACGCACAGGAACTTTGGCTTGCAAATAGGCCGTGATTCCAAGAGCTGTCATTTCTTGCCATATTGACCTGGAGCACTCACCAAGTTCCTCTATCTCGTAGTGTGAGGTCGAAAGCCTAGAACAAATGATATCTCTGGTTTGTTGAGCACGTTTAAATGGGCTGCAACAAACGGTCTTAATTGGTAAGGAAGCAATGATTGGCTCGATTTCATTGGCCTGCATTAAACCTGTAGAATTTAAGATGATATGAGCAGGGAGATCGATTGTTTCTTTCGCTGAAATATTATGATCTGTTTGCCCGTGGCGGATGAAATAAAACTCTTTCTCTAAAATCATGATGACCAGCCATATTCAGAATAAAAATTTTCTTTCAAAATAGCTTTTAAGGCTATGACATTATAATCGACTATGTTTACTGGCAATGCATCCAGGGAGAAAAATGCAAGGCATTCGCATTTATCGGGTTCACGGTTAATAATGTTTCCTTCCCAAGATAGACATTCAAAAAAGATATCGACATTGAGTCGACTTGATTTTCTGTGCATCACATGAACAACTCTCAGTTGTAATGGATTAATCTGAATCCCAATTTCTTCGTAGGCTTCTCTACACATTCCCTCAGTGGCCGATTCTCCATCTTCTACGTGCCCCGCAACAAAACTCCACATTCCATCACAGTAGCCTGTATTTTTCCGTAAAAGCAGCAAGATTTTGTTTTCTTGTTTCAAGACGAGATAAGCATTAACACTTGCACCCATACGTTTTTTATCTGCTAGAGCTCGATAATGCGCATAAGCTTCTTTGCCTCCAATCATGATCGGCATCATTTCTATTTCTTCAGGAGAAACCCATTGATAATTTTGGTGTTCATGTGATAGTTGAACCTCTAGTCTTGTGGCTACCTTGATGCGAAATAAGTGGTAGACATAATCGATTTCAGGTTTTCGAATATAAAGAGATCCAATCAATTGAATTTGTGATGAATCAATAGAGATCCCAGTTTCTTCAAAAAGCTCGCGCATAGCTCCTTGTAATGGGGTTTCATTTGATTCTACTTTTCCTGCAGGAACCCCCCATGATCCAGCTTCAGAATCATCAGGTGCATTCTGTAACAGCAATAGCTTTCCCTCACATTCTATATAGCAGGCAGCTACTTCAGCTTGAGGATCAAAATCTTTTGGCTTAGTTTTAAGAACTTCTAATGTTTGCATTGGGATTCTTTAATTATTACTATTTTCTTGAAACAGTACTCTTCAGACATCATTTATGAGCTCAAATAAATCAGTCTTTTTTAGATAGAAATTATATCATTAAAAGCCATGTTTTCCAATGTAAAAAGATAGCAGTTGTTTTCATCCGCCGCTTTTCGTAAAATAAATCCAGCGGATCAAACATAAAAACGCGTTTCATCCGCCAGTTTTCTGAAATTAAACCCAGCGGATCAACACAAGATTTCGTAATATATTGATTATCAAGGCTTAGACAAGTAGAAAATGGCAATAAACACAAGCTTAAATAAAAAATTTTAAAAAGAGCATCTATGGAAAAAAAGACTCTCGAAATCAAAGATCTGGCAGAAAAAATCATCGGGCGCATAAAAGAACAAGGATTGTTGAGAGATCTCATTGGATCAAAAAAATCGGAATTTATTGCGGTCTACGGTCGGCGCAGAGTTGGAAAAACTTATCTTATTAAGAACTTTGCAGCTTCATTACCTTGCGTATTTTTTCATGTGACAGGTTTGCAAAATGGCTCCTCAAAAGAACAATTAGAAGAGTTTGCGAAGCAGGTGGGAATAACCTTTTATAACAGCCCCTCTATTATTCCTCAAAAGCGCTGGATGAATGCTTTTGAAGACCTAACTAAAGCCATTGATCAGATACCAAAGGATAAAACAGTAATACTTTTTCTTGACGAATTTCCCTGGCTAGCAACACCACGTTCGAAGATTCTCACAGCTTTAGAATTATACTGGAATCGATATTGGGTTTTTGATAAGCGTATTAAACTCATTATCTGCGGATCGGCTACCTCTTGGATCATTGAAAAAATCATCAATAATAGGGGAGGACTTCATAATAGGGTAACTCGCACTATTCATTTACAACCATTTTCTCTCCATGAGACGGAGGACTTTTTGAAAGAACATCAGATTTATCTCGAACGAAAACAGATCCTTGAGCTCTATACTGTATTGGGAGGTGTTCCTCTCTATTGGTCCTTTGTAAGGAAAGGTTTTTCAGCTCGTCAATGTATCGATGAACTCTGTTTCCAAAATAATGGCCCTTTAGTGAAGGAATTTGAGCGGTTATTTCAGTCCCTTTTTGAAGATCCAAAACCGTATACCGACCTAATTCGCATTATTGCAAAGCATCATTATGGGTTAGGACAAGCAGAGCTGATTGCAAAAGCAAAAGTTCCTGATGGAGGGACGACTGTTCGAAGGTTGCATCAATTAGAAGAAGCCGGATTCATCACGAGCTTAGTTCCATACGGCCATAAGGATAAAGGTGTCTATTATATTATCGATGATGAATATAGTCTTTTTTATCTGAGATGGATTGAACCCAATTTAAAAACCATAGGTAAGAAAGAAGACAACGAGGGATTTTGGGTTGCCTTGTCTAGCCAATCTGGTTGGAAATCATGGGCTGGTTACGTGTTTGAATCTATCTGCTATAAGCATATTAACCAAATTCGCCGTGCTTTACATATTGACGCTGGTGCTTTTGTAGGAACCTGGCGTTATTCTCCAAGAAAAAAAGATGATCAAGAAGGAGCACAAATAGATTTGCTTTTTGATCGGCATGATGGAGTGATTACTATATGTGAGATTAAATGCTCAGATAATCAGTTTTTGATTGATAAGCCATATCATCAAGAATTGGTGCGGAAAATGGAAATATTTAAAAAACAAACAAGGACTAAGAAACAGCTATTTCTGGCCATGATTACCACATATGGACTAAGGCCATCTATTTATGCTCAAGAGATAGTAACAGGTCAAGTAATGCTTGAAGATTTATTTAAGGAAATATAAACGTCCATAAATTGAAAAAATTGGATGATGATTGGTTTGGTCATCTCTGTGAAGCATAGTCAAAGTTTTCTCTATAGGCTTGAGTTTCTGGATGTTCTGTTCCTAATGAGGCAATCGCAATTTTTAGAGCTTGGTCATAATATTTTAGAGCTTTTTTAGAATTGCCTTGGGAAGCATAGCAGAGGCCGATATTATTGAGAGATGACGCTATCTCTGGGTCACGAGCGGGGAGCATCTTTTTTCTGATTTCGAGGGCTTGTGTGTAGTACTCAAGTGCTTTTTCAAAGTCTTCTTTATCTCGGAAACAATTACCAATATAGGTCAAAGAATAAGCTGTTTTTAGATGTTCAGGATTAGGGTCTTTTTTCAAGGTTTCAAGAGCTTGAGAGTGGTATTCAAGAGCTTTCTCGAAATTTTCTTGAGCAGAGTAACAATTGCCTATATTAGTTAAAGATAAGGCTATGTCTGAAGAAAGAGAATTCTCAATTTTTCTCCAAATAGCGAGCGCTTGAGTATGCGATTCGAGTGCTTTTTCGTAGAGCTCTTGCATAAAATAACAGATACCGACATTAGTTAAAGAAGTTGCAATGTCTGGATGATAAGCAGGAAGGCTCTTTTTTTGAATCTCAAGGGCTGGGATAAAATATTCAAGTGCTTTTTCAGTGTTTCCTTGACTATAGTGGCAGTTCCCAACATTATTTAAATGAATTGCCATACTTGGATGGTTGGGAGAAATAACAGCTTTCGTAGTGTCAAGCGTTTTAAGATAGTATTCAAGAGCTTTTTCGTAGAATTCTTGGAGATAATAGCAATTACCGATACGATTTAAGATGCTGATCATTGCTATAGGATGAGTTCCTGCTGCTTTTTCTAAAATTTGAAGGGCCTGAAAGTGATAGTCGAGGGCTTTTTTATAGTTCCTCTGAGTTTCGTAGCAGATTCCCATATGATTTAAAGAGATAGCTATATGCGGGTGATGAGGATCTAGTGTTTTTTGATTAATCTCCAAGGCTCGTGTTATAAATAAGAGGGCTTTTTCAGGATTTCCTTGGTCACAGAGACAGATTCCGATATTATATAGAAATTCTACTATTTTTGAGTGACAGGGGCCCAATGTTTTTTCCCAAATTTCAAGAGCTTGGATAAAGTATTCAAGAGCCTTTTCATAGTTTTCTTTGGCGTTATAGCAAATTCCTAAGCTGTTTAAACAATGAGCGATAGTGGGATGGTTAGGATCAAGACTTGATTGGGCAACTTCAAGAGCTTGAGTGTGGTATTCAAGAGCTTTTTCAAAATTTTCCTGACTTTGATAACAGAGACCGATATAGTTTAAAGTTTGTGCTACATTTGGATGGCGAGGCTCTGATGTTTTTTCCCAAGTTTGTAGAGCTTGAGTGTGGTAGGCAAGAGCTTTCTCTAAATTTCCTTGAGCATAATAACAGCCGCCAATATTGCTTAAGGTTGTTGCGATAGTTGGGTGAGAAGATTTTAAGGCTGTTTTATAGATATTAAATGCTCGTAAGAAAAATTCGAGAGCTTTTTCATAATTTTCTTGACTAGAGTAATAAAGACCGATCTGATTTGAAACCATGCCTACGACTACGTGATAAGGTCCGAACGCTTTTTCTTCAAATTCAAGTGCTTGGGTTAAATGTTTAAAAGCTTCTTGGTTTTTATCAAGAGCGTGTTTTAATCTTCCTAAGATGAATTCGATGATTCCCTTCTCATCATCAGAGAGATTGCTATAGAGGGGATCTTTTCCCCAGATCAGAGCATGACTTTCCCACTCAGAAGCTTCTTGGAGAGATCTATTCCAGTTTGTAGTTGTTTCAAAATTCCATTTTTGACCCATTGCTAATAGAAGGTTTGTTACCTGTTGAAAAAAGGCTTGCGTTTTATTTACCTGGACTATTTTGAGAGATGATAAGACCTGCGATGTTTGGTCAAATTTTTGAAAATTTTTTTCTGTGATTGTTCTTAGGATGTCATCTTTGATTTTAGAATGAAGCTCTGGTTCTTTTGGATAAGCAATTTTTATCCATTCTTCAAGATAAGTGATAGAAATAGAAGCTGGATTTAAGTAAGCGCATGCTTGCAACCAAGCTGTCGTTGAAGAGGGGAGGTTGTCTGTCGAGATGACGTTAAATTCTGTTTGAGAAACAGTCGAAATAGTAGCTGTTTTTTCTGTACCAACTAGCTGACAAACTAAAGCGATTGAACAAAGTGTTAAGATTAATTTTATCATTATATCCTTCTAGAAAGCAGCATAAGGATATCTTCTTATACATTTTTTCTCTAGTATTATAGCCTTGAA
>CAYUZN010000072.1:0-9480 GCA_964449295.1 uncultured bacterium
TTGGTATTTAACGCGATATACGAGTTTTTCCTGAAGAAACATTCACATATCGCGAAATAAATATATTTAAAAAAGAGGCTAAATATAGACGTCGGGCAGCAAGCGCCCCGCGGCCCTTGCTGCCCGACGTCTATATTTCGCCTCTTTTATTTTTTTATGTTATTTTGATTAAAAGCGCTTGCTGAAAGGCAAAGGGCAGAGCTTCGAGAATATCAGAGGCGATAAGGCAATAAGATGTCTTGCTTTTGGCAGCAAACTCTCCTGCAACAGCATGGAGGTAGACGCCTAGAGCTGCAGCTTTAAGTGGTTCTATTTTTTGTGCCAAAAGTGCCGCTATCACTCCTGTGAGCACATCTCCTGAGCCTGCGGTTGCCATACCTGGATCTCCTCGTGGAATAAAAGTGGGTTTTGTATGGGGATGGAAAAGTATTGTCGGCATTCCTTTCAGAACAACTGTGACATTTTTGTGATTTGCAAAGGTTTGGCAAGAACTTAATGTTGGTTCTTTACCTTGTAAAAGGCGCTCCATTTCTTTTCTGTGAGGAGTTAAAATAGAATAAAAGGGAAGTTTTGTATCAGGGTTTTCTGCGAGGAAAAAAAGAGCATCGGCGTCGATCACAACAGGTTGCAGAAGTTGTGGAAGTAAATGGCGTAGTAATTTTGTCACTCTCCATCCTCTTCCAAGTCCTGGTCCTATGAAAAGAGAAGAGGCTCTCGTGCATTCTTCCAGAATTTTTTTCAAATCACATTTATCGCAGATTAATTCTAGAGGAAGGTTAGCGGTATTCATTCCTTTTCCATAAAAAAGGCGTACAATACCAGCTCCACCTCTTAAAGCTCCCAAAGAGGCTAAAATAGCAGCGCCACTCATTTTGTCAGATCCAGCCACACCGAGGACATACCCTCTTTCATATTTGTGTTGTGTCAAGTGAATAAATGGCAGTTCTATTTTAGTTTCATTCATCAAAAAAGCTTCCGGTTGAGCTTCTTTTATTAAAGATTCAGGAAGATCAAAATTGACTTCCACAAGAGTTCCTATATGCTCTGGGCCTTGTTTGAAAAAGAAGCCTATCTTAGGAAATCCTAGATAGACTGTTTGCGTAGCTTTGATAGCAATAGAAGAGACTTCTCCTGTTGTTGCATCGAGCCCTGAAGGAATGTCAATAGATAGAATAGGGAATTTTGTTTGATTGACTTTATAAATCACATCGGCAAGTAATCCTTCTATTTTGCCGTGAAATCCAGTTCCTAAAAGTCCATCTAAGATGATCCCTTTTTCGGGAAAAGAAAAAGATTCATTATTATGTAGAAAAGCAACTCTGCCACCACTTTTTTGAAAAGCCTCTAATCTACTTTGGCAAAGAGGAGAGAGTGTTTCTTTAGGAAAAAGTTGAAAAGCAACGACTGTAAAATGGTGTGCTAAAAGTTGAACGCCTGTTGTATACGCATCACCACCATTATTTCCTTTGCCAGCTAAGATATAGATAACTTTTCCTAGCTTATTTTTTTGAATAAAAGCTTCGCATAAAGCCGCTATTTTTTTGCCAACCACATCCATAAGCTGACTAGCGGTATGGCCTTGCGCCTGAGTCTGTGCTTCAATACGTTTCATCTCTTGCGGGGTTACGATTTTTTTGCTGCTTAACATAGTTGTAGGTTGAAGTATATTTTTATCTTTTAAAAAAGTCTATTGTAAAAGGAAAAAGAGTGTGATAAAGTACTTCCCTATGAAAATAGGTTATTTAGGGGCTGGAACTTGGGGTTTTTGCTTAGCTTCACTGCTTGCATCCAAGGGTCATGACGTGAGTCTTTGGACGCAGAATGAGGATTTTGCAAAATATTTATCAAAAAAAAGAGAGCACCCTAAACTTGCTCATTACAAAGCAGATGAACGCTTAAGTTTTACAAGTGATCTTGGTAAAACTCTCTCAGGTACTGATTTTTTAATCGAATCAGTCAGCTCTTCAGGAGTCAGGCCTGTGTTTGAGCAAGTGCTAGCAGCAGGTGGTGTGACGTGTCCTATTGTAGTCACTTCGAAGGGTATTGAACAGAACAGCTGTCTGTTACTTCCTGAAGTTGTCATTGAGGTGCTAGGAGAGCGTTTTCGCAATCTGGTTGGTTGTTTAAGTGGACCTAGTCATGCTGAAGAAGTGATCCAGAAACTGCCGACAATTATCGTCTCGTCTGCCTATGAACCCTCTTTGGCCCTTCAAATTCAAGAGCTTTTTTCAACACCTTCATTCCGTCTCTATCCTAATTTCGATATCAATGGTGTTGCTTTTGGTGGTGCGATGAAAAATATCGTTGCTATTGCTTGTGGTATTTCTGATGGACTTGGATTTGGTGATAATACAAAAGCTGCTTTAATGACGAGAGGGTTGCATGAAATACGGAAACTCTCTGTCACAAAAGGTGCTAACCCAGACACCTTGAATGGGTTATCGGGCTTGGGTGATTTGTGCGTGACGTCTCTTTCAAAACACAGTCGAAACTACACGTTTGGAAAATTGATTGCTGAAGGACTTGATCCAGCCAGTGCCAAAGAGAAAATAGGGATGGTTGTTGAAGGTGCCTATACCGCTATCTCGGCTGTTCAATTAGCTGGGCAATTTCATATCGAGGTTCCTATCAGCCAAGCTATCTACTCGATTCTTTACGAAGGCCTCAATCCTAGAGAAGCTGTAAAAGCGCTTCTTCAACGCTCAATCAAAGAAGAGCATTTATAAGTCTTTGATAATAAGCTATTTATGAAATGAAAATTGTGGGATAACTCTTCCTTTAATTATAACCCTTTGATCGTGTAGAATAAGTGCCATGAAAAAAATAAAATTGGCTCTTGTTGGGCGTCCGAATGTCGGAAAATCAGCTCTGTTTAACTGCATTTGTGGAAAGAGGATTGCCATCGTTGATGAAGCAGAAGGGACAACGCGTGATCGCCTATATGGAGAAACAGAGTTGTTTGGAAGGCCTTTAGCCATCATTGATACGGGGGGAATTGACACGCGTAGAGGTGTTCTCTTTGGTGAAGAGATCAAGAGACAAGCAGAAATTGCTATTGAAGAAGCAGATGCTCTTGTCATGGTGGTTGATGGTAAAGCGGGACTCACTCCTTTAGATAGCGAAATTGCCAGATTTTTACTCAGGCAGAAGAAACCGATTTGTCTTGCTGTCAATAAAGTCGATGATTTGTCAAAGATGTTATACATTCATGAATTTCATTCTTTAGGAATTTCGAATATGGTGGCTGTCTCTGCTACGCAAGGATTTCAAATTGCAGAACTGCTTGAAGCCTCTTTAGATAAATCTCTTCTTGCTAATGCGCAAGAAGAAAAAGAGAAAAATACGATCTATGTCGCCATTGTAGGAAAACCCAATGTTGGAAAATCAACTTTATTAAATCACCTTTTACATGAAGATAGATCTGTTGTCAGCCCAATTGCAGGAACGACACGAGATTCAATTGATGCTGAGTTAATTGTTGATGGAGTCTCTTTTACATTTATCGATACAGCAGGTGTACGCAAGAAAAAATCAGAACATGAAGCTGTCGATAAGTTTGCAGCTGTTAGAACAGAACGTGCCATAGAAAGAGCTGATATCTGTCTTTTGATGTTGGATGCACAAGATGGGATAACGGCTCACGAAAAACGCATTGCCAGCATGATCGAAGAGCAAGGCAAGGGTTGTATTCTTTTAGTGAATAAATGGGATCTTGTCGAAGGACACCGCATGGAGCATTGTGAGCTAGCTCTTAAAGATGACGCTTCGTTTTTAAATTATGTGCCTAAACTTTTTATCTCTGCTGAGAAACAAAGAAATCTCTCCAAACTTTTTCCTCTGATCAAAGAAGTTCGAGAAGGTCAGAAACTACGGATTGGCACAGGGCAGCTCAACCGCTTTCTTGAAAAAGCTCTTCAAGGGTATCACCCTCCGATGATTCAAGGAAAGCGGCTTCGTATTTACTACATGGCACACGTCGAGATGCAGCCTCCCACATTTGTCTTATTTGTCAATTACCCTGAGCTTATGCAAGAGACCTACAAGCGCTATCTCGTTCATAAGTTTAGAGAGTCTTATGGATTTAAAGGTAACCCTCTTGTCTTCATTTTGAGAGCACGTCAGCGCGCTACTTTCTTTGGTGACAAAGGACAGGAAGAGTCTTAACATTTAGTTACGTGGAAAAACAAATTCTTTTCAGTGTTTCCTTTATCAAGAAGGTTGTGAGGAGATAACAGTTCTTGTTCTTTTGTAGTAAGCAGAGGAAGTATATCTGTTTCGTAAGCTAAAAGAAATTTTAATACAGCTTCTCTATTACATCTCACGGATATTTCTCGACTAGCAGCAGATGTAGGATCGTTTTCATAAGAGGATTTTATCCAAGCTGCCCAATGTATAAACGACATTAGAGATTTAAAAAATTGAGTGCCAAAGGAAATAGAAAGAGTTTCCGTAGTTGTAGTTTCTGGAGTTTTTCTGCTTGCTCGAGGAGAGTCAGGAGGTGATTGAAAGGAATCTGTGTCATCATCGCTTTCCGCATTAAGTTCTTTTATTTCCTTGAGATCTATGCCGGCATCTTGTAATAATTGTTTTAAGCGCTCTATCTCTTCTTGAAGCTTATGATTACCATTTCTTAAATCTCTTTTAATGGCTTCGCTGTCTTTAATATGCGTAGCAGATGTTTCTTGGAGTTTTTTTAATTCAAGGTTCTCTTGTTTAAGTTTTTCATTTTCTATGGCAAGCTGCTGGTTGTTGATTTTTACATTTGTTATATCTGTGCTTTGATTAGTCATGATACGGTTTGTCACAATCAAAGTTTTACTCATTTCTTCAAGAGTCGTACTTGTTACACCTAACGTTGCATTCATTCCTTCGAGTGTCGTATTTGTCGTATTTAATTCTTGTACCTGTGCAAGTAAGTTGTTTTTTTCTTTTTGGAGATTTTCATTTTCTAATTTTAATTGAGTCCAATCTTGATAAGCTTTGAAGGCATAAGCAACAGCTGCTATACCGACTAAAATAAGAGCGTAAACTCTAACGATTTTCGGGATAGAATAAAAACCTTGTTCCCACAGGCTTGCTTGAACAGGTGGCAACGAAGATGTCATTCGGCCAGAAATTTCCATAGAATCCTTATTTAATTGATTTTGCAACTAATTTAAAAAAGAGATTATATTAAATAATAGCTATTATTTCAAGAGATCTTTCCAATTGCTTTGGTAGACAAGAGATGTTTTTAATTCTTGTACTCTTTGGGCTAATAGTGTTTTTGGAAGGGGTGTGGGTGTTTTAATCATGCGCCAAAAGACAGAGAGTTTTCCCATCAAGGTATCTTCTTGGCGAATAAAAACGAGGTGTGCATGAAAATGAGGTACTGTTTGGCCTGCAAGACGCCCTGCCTTGTGATATTCAAAACAAGTATAGTCTTTATAGTGATTTTTTAAATCATTAACGAATTCCTGCATCTCTATAAATTCTTCTTTTGAGAGTTGGGACATTGTTTCTTTGTGTATTTTGGGAACAATTAAAAAGTGAAGACCTTCTTTGCCAATGGGTGCATAGTTATAAAGAAGTTGCATATGGATTTTTTCAGAAATTTTTTGTGAGTCAATAACGGTTGATTTGCAAAAGGCATCTTCTTGAGGAGTGATTGCTTGAGTGTTCGGTATTTGAAACTGCTTGATGGTTTGATAAGTGTTTAAAAGAGTTTGTCTTGATTTTTCCGAGAGGCGCACTTCTCCCCAAATCACTCGTCCCATAACGAGAAATTGACGAGCGTAAGCTTTGATGCGATCCCATAAAGAATGAGAATTTCCATAGTAAGGAACCATCGTCCATCGATTTTTATCAGGCTCGCGGTACCAGAGGTAGGGCAGCTTTTTATTTTCTGCAAATGAAGAGACTTTTTGCATCAGTGTATAGAGAGATCCAACATCTGGTGTTGTGGCCTCATTGTTTTGTATACAAAGAGAGTCGGAAGTCAGTCCGTATTGAGGAACAACGATTTGCCAGCGTCCTTGAGAGTCGATTTGAATTGGTGATACCATAAAATTACCTTTAAGGATTATCTATTTTCCAGAGTACTCCGTCAACAATAGCTGTTTGGTAAATCCAAGGGTCGCTATTTTCTCTTAAGAGGCGATCGCACCCTCGTATGTACCCTTCGAAGAAGCCATATTTTGCAATCGACTCCCACATGTAAGAGGAGCTAGAGGGTTTAAAGTGGCTGCGGGGGCCATCAACGGGGGAGAGCACTTGTTGATGAAATTGAATAATTTTCTTCATAGCAAGGCTGATGAGTGAGTATTTGGGCTCTTCAGGTTGTGATGTGGTGTATTTGAGGTCAGCATCTTTCCCCCAAGGCTCGAAAAAGCCAGGTAGTGCTATAAGCTGAAGAGGTATAAGTAAGAGAAAACTAAAACGCATGGTGGAGCATGAGTATAGGGAAAAGCTTATTTTCATTCATCATCGGAGTGGCAACTCTTTCGTAAACTCTTTCATTGTAAAATTTTGTTTCAAGACCAGCTCCGTAGATGCCTCCAAAGTACCATCCTGCCTCAAAACTGGTGGTGATAAGGCCTGCTGCTAGGTTCCCTTTTTGAAAAAAATAGACAGAGGCCCAGATAAAGAGGCCATTTAAAAGAAAGGCTGTACAAGCCGACTGTTTCTGCCCTATATAAAAGTACCCTGCTCCTGGGAGAAAGGCGTTGAGAGCTTGGGCTGTCCCAATAGATTTTTTTTGCAATTGATAGGAATCTAAGAGTTTTTTGACAACTGGGGTGGGTGTTTTTTCTAGAGAGGCGATATCGCCTTGGATGAGTAGGCCTGACAGAGAGATCTTATCTGCCATAGCAGGGTCGGTTTCTTGGATGATTTGAAGAACTTTACCTGCTTTTTCTTGGTCGTCGCAATGAAGATAACAATCGTAGAGGATGACGAGAAGATCTTGATAAGCAGGAAATTCAGGAGTGATCAGTCTGAGATTGCCATGCTCAAAGACATAGATGGCATCGTGATATCTTTTTCCTAAATAGTAACACAGCAAGACTTCATAGTCGATTTCGAGTTTGCGAGATACGCGAGAGGGTGGCAGGAGAAATTCGGCTCGTTTAAAGGCTGTCATTGCTTGGTAGAGATCGAGTTCTTTAGCAAAACCAAGTGCAATCAGATATTCCTTACCCCAATCTTCTTTCATCTCTTCATCGGTAAGAGGAGAAAAGGGGGAGGGGAGATTTTTTAAGTATTTATCTTGAACGACATGACTGAGTTTTGGTTTTTTATCATCTGGCACATGATGACAAGCCGATAAAAATAAGAGAGATAAAATGTAGTAAGCAATTTTATTCATTTTCAGGGTACTTAATGAGATCGACTCCTTCATCGAACTGTTCTTTTAAAATTCTAGTCCCGGCTTGGTCTTTATACATTTGTTCTTGGGTTGAGGTGATGGTTTTATACTCTTCGTAAGTGTTGATGATATGAGGTCTGACAAAGATAATCACATTTGTTCTTTGATCTAAATTATCATTTTCTGAGAAAAGAGCGCCGATAACAGGAAGTCCTCCCAAGCAAGGAATCGATGTTTGGAAACGGGTTTTAGACTCTTGAATCATCCCACTTAACACCACGAAATGTTTGTCAGGAACATGCACACGTGTGTTCATGTTGGTATGGCTTGTGAGAATCCCTGTTGGTTGTTGATTGGTATTATTAGAGGTTGTTCCTTGATTGGGGTTGCCGATCACTTCACTGATGTCGTTGGCAATATCAAGGGTAACGATGTCGCTATTGCCGATGGTAGGTGTGATGCTGAGGTTGAATCCAATATCGCGGTATTCAATGTTCTGATTGGTTTGAACAAAAGAACTTTGAGAGGCGACTAAAGATCCGACGAAAGGAACGTTTTGTCCAACAAATATCGTTGAATTTCTATTATCTTGCGTGATGATCTTAGGATTCATAATAACAGTGCTGTCGTTATCTACCTGCAGAGCATTGACTAAACTTCCAAGAGAGATAAAGGATTTTCCTTTATGCATGATAATGTCACCGATAATTCCTAAATCAAAGCCTGTGAAAAAAGGGATCATCGTATTGGCATTGGGTGTCGTTGTGGCGCTGACTTTGCCCAAATTACTTGGAAAAGGATCAGTGATATTGGGGAAACCAGTGGTTATGCCATTATTGGTGGCATTAGCTCCTTGCACAGGAAAGTTTCCGGTGCCTGCTCCAAAACGGTTGAGGTACTGCATCTTGCCACCCCACTGCAACCCGAAGTTTTGTGCATTGGTCATCGACGTTTCTATGACAAGAATCTCGACAAAGACTTGGCGTAGTGGAATGTCTAAATTTTGAACGAGTGTTTTGATTTTTGTCAGTGTTGCTGGATCCCCAGAGGCAATAAGAGAATTAGTAACGGTGATCCATTGCAGAGAGTTAATCGCTTTGAGAAGGCTTTGTGTTTGTGCAGGTTCACTTTGAGAGATTTCTGGTGCAATTTTTTTGAGCGCTGTGAGAATCTCTTCACCTTGATGATACTGAAGTTTGTAGACTAAGAAGTTAGACTGCTCGGTAGAGGCAAGAGGAGTTGTGCCATCGCCTTTATAGGTGGCTGTTGTATCAAACCGCATCAGCAGCTCTTCAATTTGTTTAATAGCAGCTGCATGGCCTGAAATTAAGAGAGAGGAGGTGCGTGGAATCCACTTCAACTGATCGATAGAGGCAAAGAGATCTTTGTCAGAAATACCAGAGGATAACAAGCTGCTTTTAAAGTCTTTCAAAGCTTTGATGAGTTCAGGTCCTGGAATATTTTTGGGTGTATAGACAACAAAATTAAGAGACTCTGAAGTATTAGGATTAGGAGTAGACGTCTGTATGCCGGGAATATCAAACTGTATGAGTATTTGATGAACCATTTGCAGAGTTTCTTTAGAGCCTGTCGCTATCACAGAATGGGTCTCTTCGATCCACTTAATCGATTTTAATGACTCAATTACATGCTCATTGATCACGCCGCGGTGTTTTAAATCATCGATGGCTGCATTGATGGCTTTTACAAGATTTTCATGCGAAATATGCTCGACACGGTAGATTAAGAAAGTGGTTTGATTGAGTTCTTGAATTCTGACCTCTTCTGGTGAAATCACATCCATTTTAGCGAGTAATTCTTTGACTTTATCAAGCGTGGCAGGTGTTCCCGTAAAAATCAAAGATTTAGAAGAGTCAACAAAGCGCATTGTTTGAAGAGTCACTAAAAGATCGGGATCTATTAATCCCGATGCCTCTAAATTTTTAGACACTTCTTTAAGAGAAGACTCTAAAGCAGGGCCTGTCTGATGGATGGGTTTATAAATATAAAAGGCTGTTTTCTCTCCTTTATTGTGCATCTCATAAGAGACTCCTGCGATATCAAATTCTTGAATAAGTTTTGTCATTTGAGTGATGGCAGCAGCAGAGCCTGTGATGAAAATCGAGTTGTTGTCT
>CAYUZN010000073.1:0-1719 GCA_964449295.1 uncultured bacterium
ACAGGAGTAGGAGTTTGTTGAGCTTGTTGAACTGGAGTAGATGGAGCCACAGGAGTAGGAGTTGATTGAGATTGTTGAACTGGAGTAGATGGAGCTACAGGAGTAGGAGTTTGTTGAGCTTGTATAGATGGGCTTGATGGGGCTGGTTTGCAGGAAGTATCATTTTTTGCAGCACGTAGATTGGTTGCAACTCTGTTTACATTTGGTGCCGTGAAGGTTAGGTTTTGGAGAGGGGTGAGACGGTTCTCAACATTATTTCTGCATACAAACGGAAGTGCTAAAGGAATCGCATTTAAGGCGACTTGTGTAACGGTGAGCATTGTGCACCCAAATTGATAAGTTGCATTTGCTCCAAATGCTACAAGAGCAGTCGTGACATTTGTAAGAGCCTTGGTAATAGTTTCGTCTGCACAATCATTGCTGCCTAGAGGATTTGAGGAAGTTGGGTCATCAGATCCTGAACTACTTAATATTCTGGAAACTACAATACCTGCAACTGTACCAGCAGTTAATGTAGCAGTGATTGCTTTTCTTGTTTTAGTTCCAAATAAGCAGGAAACTATGCTGCCACACCAACCCTTTTTTTCTTCATCAGGAGGAAGTGTTAATTTTAAGACTGTGCTAACAGCCTGTCTAATCTTTTTACAAGATTCTTCGGAACATCCACGGTTTTCTTTTACACAATCTTCATGACGACTGTGGCCACAAAAAGAAATTAACATGGTTCGGTCTGCAAGGGGATTTTCGGAGTTATGGCGTTTCTTATATTTTTTTCCGATAGTATCCGGTAAAACGCCAGCTTCAAAAGACTTTGGTGAAGAGATATAAGAGTGAAGTAGAGGTAGTAAAGGATGATTTGGAGGTAAATGTTTAGAGGCTTCTTTTGCCCAATTTTGAGGTGTATTCAGGTTTTTTTCTGAAATTTCACAAATACCGAAAGCTCCTGAACTGGGCTCATCTGGATTAGATTCCTGGACAGGTGCTTCTTTATCATCTATATCAGCATAACCACTCTCGGCACCTTCATTGGCTTCTTCAGTAATAGTTGGAAGAGGCTTAAAAAAAGAGGTAGAAAAAGGTTCAGAACACTGATCACACGTAAATGTTGTCTGTGCTATAGCAGCTGTTTTTTGTGCAGCTTGATTTGGTTGTGTTTCAGAACTGCTGGGATCACGCAGTGTACTGCCAGAAATGTTTTCTGTTTCAGGTAATGAACCACCATTCCCACTATCCGAAGTCTTAGAAGAAGCTTTTGGACTATCACTGGGATGATGAGTTCCATCATTTCCAACATCATAAATCGCAGGATCTTGAAAACCGTAGCCTGTATCATCTCCGAAAGCATATTCTGATTCTTTACCTGTACTATTGGATGTTTGATTTGGAACTGGCTTTTGTACGGGAGTTACTGGCTGATAGTTGGATTCTCCTAAACTGTCAAGATTATCGTATTCACCCGGTTGTTCATCTCTCGATTGTTTGAGTGTAGGCTTGGTACGGATTGGGTTAACAGCGGAACCATCATTTCCAACATCATAGATCGCCGCAGGATCTTCAAAACCGTAGCCTGTATCACCTTCATTTCCTAAAGCATAGTCTGATTCTGTAACTATGGGTTTTTTATTTGAATCTGATTTTTTTACGGGAGTTACCATCTGATAGTCGGATTCTCCTAAATCGTTAAGATTATCGTATTCACCCGGTTTTTCATCTATATAA
>CAYUZN010000073.1:1819-9393 GCA_964449295.1 uncultured bacterium
GGATTCTCCTAAATCGTTAAGATTATCGTATTCACCCGGTTTTTCATCTATATAATCAGTTGCAAGAGCATATTCTGTAGGTGCACTAGCGCGTATAGGGGTTTTAGAGGGTGTCTTAGCAGGCTGATTAGGAGAGGTTTGATTGGCTGGTTTATGTGAAGAAGGGGTTGGCTTTTTTTTATTGTTGTTATTTGTCACAGGTTTTTGTTGAAAAGACCCATCGTCCGAAGCTAAAGCATAGAGTGACTTGTCGCCTGTTGGATAACGGGCTGTTGTTTTTCTAGAAACAGGCTTATTACTAGCTACATCATAAGTTGTTTTTCTAGCTAGATTAAGAATTGTGATTGTTTTGTCAGCAAGGGGGGGAAGTTCTTCAATTTCCCCTACAGGGTAGTATCCAGTGTTTGTATCTTCTGTTTCCTGACGGTTATCATAGATTGGATTTAAGACAAAAGTTCTTTTTGCAACATCCATGTTATCCTCACTGTTTTTCTAAAATTGTAAAGGTGTCTCATTGGTTAATGATCCTTAAAGATGGCATGGATGATACGGAATAAATATTTATTTTGGCAAACATAAAGTACATTTTTTCGAAATAAAATTAGCTACAAGCATTAAATTGAACATTTGAGCAAGAGTTTCCGAAATGTTTGCTTTTCTTCTATAGGGAAATAAGCCTTTTGAATATACTGGTTGGGCAAATACGGGAGGAATTGATTATGGATGTTTGTTTAATATATGAAAATATGGATCTGAATTCGTTGCATAGGGGGGCAGTTGAAGAAGATTCAGAAATTAAAGAAAGAACGGAGTTCTTTCCAAGAACCGTTCTCTCAGCTTTAAGAGAATCGAGTTATCCTCACTTAGGACCATCCAGGCAAGTAGTGGCACAAAACCATGTCCTAGTTAAACCTTTATCTAATGTTATTCTTACTATGAGTCAATTAGTGAGACGACATGAAACAGAAGGAAAGTTTAAAGATGCTTATGAGGTATGGCAAGAAAGTACTTCTGAAGAGGCTGCGCGAATGTATTGTGAGACGTTAGTATCATATAAATTCGATCTAAAACAAGCATTGGCACTATTGGAGCCTTTATTTGCTTTCAACTTTAAATGTAAGGATTCTTCTCAATTTCCAATAAAAGCACCTTATTCTCGAATCAGTGAAGAGATGGATCTTAAGGTAGAGAACGAGTTAAGCTCTAAAATTAGCTGTTTATTTTCTACGGATTGTGCTTTTTATGTAAAAAAAGAAGGTGAAGAGGGCAAAATTATCTTCGCATCTTCTGAAGATCTTAGGACTTTAAAGATGACAACTAAGCCTGTAGAGTCTGATGAATACTCACGAGTAAAAGAGACTCAAATCAAAGCCTTGAGTATTGATAATCTTGCACGTTATAGGGGCTCAGAAGTGCAGATTTTAAATCAGGGAGATTTTTATGCTTATCACGGGAAAGCTCTTGACACATTATTAAAATCTAATGTAGAAAAAATCTTTTCTAATCTATACAGTACATTTCCTTATGAAGGATTATGTGATGTACCTGTTATTTCTGACATCATAGAAAGCGCAGTTGGGGCTATGGAAAGGGCAAATCGAGAAACAAAAGCAGATGTTAAGGTGATCATCCAAACTTTTATCTTTAACTGTTATTGGATGGGTATTTTGAATCATATAGCTGCAAGAGTATCTCCAACTACTCCAGAGAGCACAGATGCAAAACTTCCTGATCTTGATTATATTGAAGAAAAACGTGAATCTCTTCAAAAATTCAAAGAGCAATTAATTAAGCAAGCTCCTTTTTCTCAAGAAATAGGTGCAATGATTGATGACTTGATGCCTTGTTTATCAAAAGACTACCTTGAAGAATTAAGAGACAGGAATCAGCAATTAGTAGAAAAAGTTCAGTCTATAGGAAAAAAGACCTTATCATAAAAGGCTTATTGCTTGATTTCGAAGCTGCGGACGGTGTTGGCCATGAGCATGGCAATGGTCATGGGGCCAACACCACCGGGTACGGGTGTGATGTGGGAGCAGAGGGGAGCTACAAGGTCAAAGTCGACATCGCCTGTGATTTTGCCATCGATGCGATTGATGCCGACATCGATAATCACGGTGTTTTTACGGATCATGTAGGGTTTGACGAAGTGGGGAGAACCTATGGCTGCTACAAGAATGTCTGCTGTTTGAGTGAGGGTTTCAAGATTGGGAGTGCGGCTGTGAGCAAGGGTGACTGTTGCGTTGCAATCTATTTTTTTTTGCATGAGGATGGCAGCAAGGGGTTTCCCGACGATGTTACTTCTGCCGAGAATGACAACGTGTTTTCCTTCGATAGGGATTTGGTAGTGTTGTAAGAGTTTATGAATGCCAAGAGGTGTGCAGGGGATAAAAGAGGGGTTATCTCCTAGAAGTAATCTACCGATATTGAGGGGATGAAAGCCATCGACATCTTTGTCAGGAGAGATCGCTTCCATGATTTTAGGTGAGGTGAGATGTTTAGGAAGGGGCAGTTGTATGAGAATGCCATGAATGGTGGGATCTTTGTTAAGTGAGGTGATGAGAGAGAGCAGTTCTGGCTCTGTCGTCGATTCAGGAAGTTCGTAGTCGGATGAGAAAATGCCGATGTCGCGGCATTTCTTTTTTTTCATAGCAATGTAGGTTTTAGAAGCTGGGTTATTTCCAACTAGAATAAAAGCAAGGCCAGGGGGGCGCGTGAAGGTGGCTACTTTTCTCTTTAGCTCTTGTTCGATCTTTTTAGCAACGTGTCTTCCGTCAATGAGTTTCATTTTAGTCTTTTTAGCATTTCAGGGTGTAGGTGCGTGTTTGTGGCAATGACAGGACCCCTTATTAAAGGATCAATTGCAGAGCCATCATATTTGGTGACTGTGCCACCTGCTTCTTCGATCAAGAGCTTTCCTGCTGCAAGGTCCCAGGGCTCGAGGACAACTTCCCAAAAAGCATCAAACCTTCCTGCTGCGACATAAGAGAGATCGATGGCTGCAGAGCCAAGACGCCTGATAGGAGATCCTAGCTTTGCAATAGAGCTAAAGGTTTCAATGCAGTGAAGAGGGTTTTGATCGACATTGTAAGGAAAGCCGGTTGATAAAAACGCCTCTTGGACAGTAGTTGTTGTTGTCACTTTTAAAGGAGATCCATTGAGAAAAGCTCCTTTTCCTTTTTCTGCAAAGAAGAGTTCCTTTGTGATGGGCTGGTAGACGGCTCCGCAGACAATTTCACTATTTATACAAGCTGCAATGCTGACGGAGAAGTTGGGGATTGTCTTAGCAAAATTGACAGTGCCATCTAAAGGATCGATGATCCAGGTCACAGTGCCTCCGGGAGAAGAGATGCCACTTTCTTCAGCAAGAAAAGAGTGATCTGGAAACTCATTTAAAATGGTGGTGATGATGGTTTTTTCAGACAATTTATCATACTCGGTAACGAGGTTGTGTTTCCCTGGCTTGGAAGAAATCTCAAAGAGAGTTCCAAATCCTCGTAAGAGAATATGACCTGCTTCAAGGGCTGCTCTAATGGCAAGATTCAAGAGTTGCGACGTGTTAGGTTTCATGTGTGCCTGGTTTTTTAAATAAGCCTCTCCAGCCTACTTTTTTGATATATGTATACAATCTCATAGGAGATGTAAACCACAAAAAAGCGTAGAGGCCATCAATCATCGACATGAAGATAACATCACTCAGTATTGTTTTAAAAGAAATCGGTATACCTTTATCAAAGACGTGGACTAGAAAGAGTTGGATACTCATCGAAAGCGCTGCAATGAGGGTGGTAAAAAGAGAGAGAGCGAAGGCTTTGTCTTCGAAGAAATGCCTTCTTTGGGGATAGAGAAGAGCTGTTGTGAGAACAAGATTAAGAGCATAAAGACCCAGGCGTGTGTGTGAGCTGAGAAGATCGATGATAAGACCGCAGCCAAAAGAGGTCCAAAGCGCTTTAGAGAGATGAAAGCGGTTGTAGATAATGGCTAAAAAAGGAGCAAAAGCAGAAAGACGCAGGTAAGGAAAAAATAAATGCCCAAAAAGAGCGAAGGTGAGTGCAAGCAAAAAAGGAACATGGAGTGGAACTTTTCTCATAGTGAAGATGCTTTTTTATGCCATGTAAAGGCGGTTTCAATGATCGTATCAAGATCACTGTAGTGTGTCTGCCAGTTTAACAAAAGGTGAGCTTTTTTTGCATCTGCAACTAAGAAGGGAGGCTCTGCTGTAGGAGCTGGCATCTTTTGTGTGGGGATTTTAGATGATGTGAGAGACTCAATACGACTGAGAACCTCGTTTAAAGAATAGCCTTGACCTGTTCCTAAATTGAGGGTGAGTTGCTGCTTAGAGGAATTTAGTAAATAAAGAAGGGTTTTGACGTGGGCTCGTGCGAGGTCTGTGACATGGATATAATCTCTGATAGCTGTGCCATCTCCATAGATAGGAAGAAACGGCTCTTGTTTAAGAACTGTTAAAAGAGCGCGGGGGATGAGATGAGTCTCGGGAGTGTGGGCCTCTCCAATGGCACCACCAGGATCTGCTCCTGCTGCATTAAAATAACGAAGATTTGCATAGGAAAAATCATACGCTTGTGAAAAGTCGTGAATCATCTGCTCTCCCATGAGTTTGGTAACTCCATAGGGGTTAAGAGGTGCAAGTGGATGATTTTCGTCTATAAGAGTTTGCGCAGGGGCTGCATAAACAGCTGCACTGCTAGAAAAAATAAAAGGGAGAGAGAGTTTTTCGTGGGTAAGAGCTTCTAAAAGAGAGAGGGTACCTAAAAGATTATTACGGTAATACTTTTCAGGATGAATGAGAGACTCTCTCACATTGATGTGAGAAGCCAGGTGAATGATGCCTACAGGAGAAAATTTGTGCAAAACAGATTTTAGAAGGGGTTTATCAAAAATATCCCCTAAAACAAAAGGCCCCCATTGAATGGCACGTTCATGACCTTGTTTTAAATTGTCAAAAACAACGGGTAGAAACCCTGCTTCTTTAAGAGAGAGGCAGACGTGGCTGCCGATATAGCCAGCACCACCTGTGACTATAATAGCATTCACTAAAAAGCTCCCTTTGGAAAAAATAGAAGAGGGATTGTTTTAAAAATAATGAGAAGATCTAAGATAATTGAGCGTTTATCGACATAATGCTCTTCTAAGCGAATTCTCTCTTCGAAGGTGAGCAGATTTCTTCCCGATGTTTGCCAGATGCCTGTGAGCCCAGGCCTCACAGAGAGAATTTTTTCCGCTTTATTCCCAAAATATTTGGCAAGTTCGTCATCTGTGACAGGTCTTGGACCTACAATGCTCAAATCACCTTTGAGAACATTCCAAAACTGCGGCAATTCATCTAAGGAAGTCTTGCGCAAAAATTTACCAAAACCAGTCACACGTGGATCAGATTTAAGCTTGTAGTAGGTATTCCATTCATGTCTTAGATGGGGATGACAAGACAGAAGCGCCTCTAATTTCTTATCAGCATCTTGATACATCGTGCGAAATTTCCAGCAATAGATTAAGCGATTATCTTTTCCTCGCCTCTGTGACTTGTAAAGAATAGGGCCTCTAGACGAGAGTTTGATAAACGAAACTAAAAGAAGAGATAGCGGTAAGAAGAGGGAGATAGCAAAGAGACTAAATACAATGTCGAAAAACCGTTTCATGAAGAACACTTTACATGTTGTGATGAGATTTTTCAACTCATTTTTTTAATGCTCAGGAAAAGATATAAACCTCAGGCTTTGAGGAACCTCTTCTTGTCTCTCGTAGGCCAGACGACCCCTCCAAGGCATTTTTTCAGGGATATCGACTCTGACTATTTCATACTCAAGCACGTAATCAGGTCCACAATCTGCGTAAACGTCTGCAACAGTCAGCTCCCATAAATAGATCATTTCAGGTGAAGCTTGCCCTTCATAACAAAATCGTATGTGTAATGTTTTTCCTTTCTCAGGAAGATCAACAGTCACAAGTCGGAGCGAAGGCACAACTCTACCTAAAAGAGCTCGTTGCATGGAGAGCAAAGCGTAAGCTGCTGGTGTTATGGGTATTTTATAGTATGTTGGTTTGACAGGAATGATAATACTTTCTTCTTGGACAATCCCTAAATTCGTTTTATGTTTTTGACCATCTATAGGAGAGGCAAAGAACCCAACTGGTTTGTCAAACTGCACTATCTTTTTAGAAACAGGATAAACAGTAGATCCAGGTGGTAAAGGGGGACTTTCTTTTCTTAAATAAGCGTATGTTCCACAACAAGGGATCTTTTTAGGAAAATCGAGCCTTTCTATGGTTTCTTCAACAAAGCAATCTGGTCCTAAGTGGGCACTTGCTTCTGTACAAGCACATTGCCAAAGATCGATCATTTTTTCTGACGCTTTGCCATCGTAATAAAAATACATAAAAAAAACTTCTGTTTTTGGACATATATTTACTATAACAGCTCTTAATTCTGGAGTTATAACATCCGATAACGCTGATTGCATAGAAAGTAAAGCATATCCTACTGAAAATGTTTCCATATTTTTTATCTGTGAGATGAAATTCGATTATGTTTTAGGTACAATGCTTCTAAGAACTGTGGGCTTCTTCGGTTGATATAAATCTTTGTCGTATTTCTTCCTTTCTTTCATAAGCCAAACGTCCATAACAAGGCATTTTGTTAGGAACATCAATTCTGGCTATCTCGTAATCAAGTATATAGTCAGGACCACAATCCGCATACACATTTGAAATAATAATTTCTCCCAAAAACAACATCTCAGGACTAATCTCTCCATCATAATAAATTCTGATATGTAATTGACTCTTTTCATCAGAAAGATCAACAGTCACAAGTCGCAGCGAAGGTGTAACTCTACCTAAAAGAGCTCGTTGCATGGAAAGCAAAGCATAAGCTGACGGCGTTATGGGTATTTTATACTGTAGTGGTTTCACAGGAATGATCGTATGCTTTTTACTTTCTTCTTGAACAATTCCTAAATTCGTTTCATGTTTTTGTCCATCTATAGGAGAGACAAAGAAGCCAACTGGTTTATCAAACTGCAGTATCTTTTTAGAAACCGGATAAACAGTAGATCCAGGTGGTAAAGGGGGACTTTCTTTCCTTAAATAAGCGTACGTTCCAAAAAGAGGGATCTTATTGGGGAAGTCTAGTCTTTTAACACTATTATTTAACTCACAAAGACCTACATAAGCACTTGCTTCAGAAATAGCACAATCCCACAAATCTATTAGTTTTTCAGATACGCTGCCATGATAGTAACAATGCATATCTAATACGTCTGTTTCTTTAGAAACATTCACAACGACAGCTCTTAACTCTGGTGTAACAGCATCTAACAAAGCAACTTGCATCGACAAAAGAGCATAAGGCATTGAAAATTGTTCCATATTCTATCTCGGATTTGAGGGGACAATATGAACACCATCTTGTGCATAATGAATTTTGCCCCAACTTGTTGCTGTCTTTATTCCAGTTTCTCGTTCAACGTTATAGCCTATGAACTCCTTAAAATCGACAAGTTCTTGATAACCTGCAACTCCTGGTTCATAATTTCCAATTTTTATACCTTTCCCAG
>CAYUZN010000074.1:0-9386 GCA_964449295.1 uncultured bacterium
CATCTCTTGACGCAATTCTAGATAGTTAGCTAGGTTTTGTTCATACTCTTTTGTGCTGAGGCGCAAGATTCTTTGAAATCCCTCATCTTCGATAATCATAACAATGCCTCTTGTGCCGAGAGTCTCTGCAAAGGCTTTTTCGACATCGATTCGTTTGATGGTAAAGGGAAGCTTCGAAGAAAATTTCAAAATTGAAAAAGCAAGAGAGAGTTTTTTATCGACGATAGGCTGATTCCATTTGATTTGAGAGAGTCCTAAGCGAATTTGAGGAAGGTTTTTGGGAGAAAAAAATGGAAAGAGAGGAAAGGGGCAAGCTCCATCATCGATGGCCGTATTCTCAAAATCATCAAGGACAGCGTGGGGAACGCGAACGGTATAATCGACATAAATTGTATCTGGTTCTATGAGCTTAACAAAAGCCTCTTTAATCACAGGGGATGAGAGCAATTTTTTTTGAGCCTGTTTGGGATCAAAATAAGCAATCAGAGTGGGAGGATCTGCTGCCACCCGCATGAGCTCTGCTAAATAAGTGGTGCTGAGCATCTCTTTTTGAGGACCTGTCTGCACAATCCGGCTTAGGTAATACTTAGGGCTATGTTTTCTCTCATACTGCCCTCTTGTATACGACCTTAAAAAGAGATGAGAAATACCTGTAGAAAAAATTGCAGATCCCACAATCCATAGCAATGCCTGTGCTAAAGGGAGTCGTTTCATAGGCTGAGCTTACGATTTTGGTATCTGCCTCTATGCAGTCCTGAGATAATCAGTTTGTCGAAGGTGTCATGAGGAGATAACCCTTGGGTTGCCCACAACTTAGGATAAGGGCTTGTGGGTGTGCATCCAGGCATAGGGTTGACTTCATTGAAAATCCAGCTGCCATCTGGCTTTAAAAAGAAGTCGATTCTTGAAAGACCTGAACACTCAAAAATTTTGTACGCTAAAGCAGCTAGTCTTTTCCCTTCTTTAGCAATAGACTCTGGTAGGGTAATATTTAGAAGAGAGGGAGTGGCTGTTGATCCGTATTTCTCTGCATAGGTGTGGAGTTCATCATATTTGAGAATTTCTAAAGGAACGATGATGGGATCGACGCCTCCTAAAAATCCAAATTGAATCTCTCTTCCTGGGACTTCTTCTTCAACTAAAAACTTATAATCGAGCTCACAGATGGCATCAATTGCCTCTTTAAGTTGAGAGAGGTGTTTGATGCGAAAAACACCAATTGTCGAGCCCAAATGGACGGCTTTGACAAAAAAAGGTGGTGTAAATTTTTGGGTGATTTGGGACACACACTCTTCTTGTGATGTTTCCCATTCGTATGAGAAAAATTCTAAGAAATCTGCTATCGGGATGTTATGAGCGTCGGCAATCCTTTTTGTCCATGCTTTATCCATCGTCACAGCTCCTGTTCTAAAACTACAGCCGACATAAGGGATTTCAAGCATTTCTAAAAAGCCTTGCACCATGCCATCTTCTCCACAAGTGCCATGCATCATAGGAAAGCAAATATCGCACTCTTTCAAACCCTTAACAGCCTCTATAAGAGTGATAGGGGTTCCGTCAACTGACCACTCCCCTTGTTTTGAGATGACAAAAAACTTTGTCTTATAATAAGCCGGGTTAATTTTCTGTGACATCACTTCTGTCGAACTTAAAGAAACATCATGTTCGACCGATTTTCCTCCTGAGATAAACGCTAGTTTATAGGGAGAAATAGGTGTTTGTAAAACTTCAGAGGCAAGATGAGTGATATTACCTGCTCCCATGGTGATTAAAACATCATGTGGTCTTAAAAATTGGGTTAAAAAATAAGCCATCTCCTCTCGCTTCACAAAATAACTCTCTAATGAACTCTGCTCTTGAATCTCTTGAAAGAGTTGTATTCCCGTAATTCCTTCTATGGGAGCCTCTCCTGCCGAATAAATGTCGGCAAAGAGAAGAACATCCGCTGACTCAAAGGCTGTATGAAACTCTTGCCACGCATCTCGTGTGCGTGTGTATCTATGAGGTTGAAAGGCGACAATCAGTCTTTGATCTCCTGTGGCTGCTCTTGCAGCTTTTAGGGTTTCTCTGATTTCGGTAGGATGATGCGCATAATCATCATAGATGACAGCACCCAGGTTTTCTCCTTTTTTCTCCATCCGTCTTTTCACACCTTGAAATGTTTTAAAGGCATGCCGGATCACATCTTCTTGTATACCTAAAGAGAGTGCAAGAGCAAAGACAGCGGTTGCATTTAAAGCGTTGTATCTACCTAAGATAGGTATCTGAAGGCGAGAAAAAATTCTCTCTTGACTGTAGATGTCAAAAACAGATCCCCACCCCTCTTGCTTCCAGTTCTTAATTTGCAGAGAAGCTTGATCTGAAAATCCGTAACTTGTACCAGGAAGATTCAAAGATGTCAGGCAAGCATCGTCTGCACACCAAAAAAGATGATCGCTATGCGTGACATGTGAGGCAAATTGTTTAAACCCTGCAATCAGAGCCTCTTCTGTTTTCCAATAGTTAAGGTGATCATTTTCGATATTTGTGATAATGCCGCCATAAGGCTTGCACTTCAAGAAAGAGCCATCACTTTCATCTAACTCTGCCACAAAAAACTCTCCTGTGCCATGTCCTCCATTGGACCCAAAATTGCACACGGTACCACCGATGGCAAAGGAGGGGAAAAACTTAGCTTCGACAAGCACATGCGCCAAAAGACTTGATGTCGTCGTCTTTCCATGAGTGCCTGTGACTGCAAGCACATGTTTATCACTCATGAGCTCTTTCATAAGTTCTGATCTATGCATGAGAGGAAGGTCATAGGCTTTAGCAGCTTGTATTTCTGGATGATCG
Source organism: uncultured bacterium (assembly GCA_964449295.1). Classification (GTDB taxonomy): domain Bacteria; phylum Chlamydiota; class Chlamydiia; order Chlamydiales; family Rhabdochlamydiaceae; genus CANJJB01. Next base: position 2,836 of record CAYUZN010000074.1, read on the forward strand.
TGGGCAATTGCTGTACTATAGACAACTGTCATGGCAGATGAGATGTGATCTTTAGAGTGGCTGGCAAATACGGTGGCTCCTGCCTGTTTCAAATCTTCTGTGATGTAAGAAGAGGAGGCATCACTTCCTGAGACTCTGGCTCCTTTTTGGAGCAAAATTTTTGCAAGAGCGCTCATGCCAATGCCACCAATACCGATAAAATGATAATTTTTCACAATACACCTAAATAATTATAAATAATGTCTGAGAGTTCTGGTTTATTTGCTTGCTTGCACACTGCCATCGAAGATCTCATCTCTTCTAAACGCTTGGGATCAATATTGTCTTTAAGAAGTTCTTTAATTTTTTCTATCCCTAGATGGGCCTCTTCGCAGACAGCAGCCCCACCTCTTTTTTCTACAATACGCGCATTGATAGTTTGATGATTGTCAGCAGCCCTAGGAAATGGGATAAAAAGAGCTGGCACACCTGCTGCCATTTGCTCAGCTACTGTCCAAGCACCTGATCTACAAACGACATAATCAGCTGCACTCCAGGCTTTTTCCATTTGCTCTTCAAATACTTTGACACACGATCTAATTCCTTGTGATTCATACCAGGCACGCACTTGAGTTGCACTCTCTGCCTTTCCTGTGATGTGAATCAATTGAAATTGATGTGAGTCAAGGCCAATTGATATAATGGCCTGAGAAAATAAGTGATTAATTGATTCTGCTCCTTGAGAGCCTCCAAAGACAAGAAATGTGAATTTGTGCGGATCTAAATAAAAATAGTCTCTTGCATCTTCTTTTCCTGTTTTTTTTGTAATCACTTGCATTTTAACTTCAACGCATTTGCCTTTCATTAAGTGTGCTGCTTCTTCAAACTGCAGTGTCGATATGAGAGCCCATCTAGAAAACAAGCGGTTGACCTTGCCTGGCATAGCATTCGGCTCAAATAAAATGATAGGAATTTTCTTGAGTTTAGTAGCCACAAGCACAGGAAAAGAGTAAAAGCTTCCAAAGCCCACGACTAAATCAGGTTTGTAGTGAGAGATCACTTTTAAGCTTTGATAGATTCCCTTAATAATTTTCCACCAAGCTTTGAAGATATTGCCCCTGAAAGGGGTTGAACTGGCAATTTCACGATAAAGATACTCCTCTTTCTTGAAATATTTATTTTTCCCTAACCCTCCACCGACAAAGAGTACATCACTGCCCTTTTCACGCAATTGATTGGCGAGTGCTTGCGCTGGGAAAATATGCCCTCCTGTCCCGCCTGTTGTGATTAAGATTTTGTGTTTGTGCATCGATGCTCTTGATTGATGTTTAAGATTATGCAAATCATCATGAAATTCGCAAGAAGAGAAGAGCCTCCCTGACTAAAAAAGGGAAGATTGGTGCCTTTACTAGGAAGTAATCCTGACACAACACCCAAATTTAAAAAAGCTTGAAAACAAATGAGAAATGTCAAAATAGCAACAAGATAAAAAGCTTGACTATCGGTTGCTTTTGAAGCGATGAGAAATCCGAGATAGGCAATCAACATGTAAATCAAAATCAGACAACTGATGCCTACAAATCCAAACTCTTCTGCAAAAATAGCTGCGATGTAATCGCTTCTAGCCTCTGGAAGATAGTCGAGTTTTTGCATGCTCTCTCCTAGCCCTTTTCCTAAAAGCCCTCCTGATCCTGCAGCAATTTTAGCTTGATGCGGCTGATGTCCTTTTCCTTGAAGATCAAGTTCTGGGTGTAAATAAATCTGAATTCTTGTGCCCACATGAGGCATTTGAGAGGCTGCAATACCCCCTATAACTGTGAGTAGAAGAAGTGGTAGTCCCCAATAAACCCACTTGGTTTTTGTCAAAATAAACAAGATAAAAAGGGTTGCCATAATGATGGCCACTGTTCCATTATCTGGCTCAACTAAAATAAGCGCCATAGGAATTGCAAGTTTGCCAAGAATCTTTAAAAAATCTTTCAAAGGCAGAGGTTTTGGAAGTTCAGAAATGGCATGAATGTAATACATAGGGATCAAAAATTTCACAAATTCAGAAGGCTGAAAAGAATACCCTCCTATATTGAGCCATCTGTGAGCTCCATTGATATTTTGTCCAATTCCTGGGAAAAAGACACACAAAAGGAGACTGGTGCTTAAGACAAGAAAGGCTCCACTTAAACGGAGCATATTTTGATAACCTATAAACCAAATAGCTAAAGCGGCCACAGATCCTAAAACAGCATATAAGATCTGTTTCATCATTGCATGGTGCGTGCTGCGAGGCAAAGATCTATCTAAAACCTCTGCAGCTGTTGTATTGAATACCATGCAGAGGCCAAGCACAAATAGCACAAGAACACAGATGACAAGAGCTAAACTTTCTCTTCTCATTTAATTTTGATCTGATCACCAGGTTTTAAATGGCGAGCTTTCTCTTCTGTTAAATTATTCAGCTTGAGCAAGTCTTCCATCTTCATATGATTTTTAACCGCAATCGCCCATAAATTATCGCCGTTCTTAATCGTATATAATTTCTGAGCACTATCTATCACAGGCTTAAGACTTTGAGTCACTGTCTCTTTTTTGCTCTTTGTAGGAATTTTCAAAACTTGGCCAATTTTAAGACGAGTATTTGTCATCTTGTTTGTTTGCATGATCTCATCGACTGTCACATGATTAAGGCGCGCAATTTTTTCAAGCACATCTCCTTTTTTCACTTTCACTTCTTTATAAGCGGTCTCTTCTGATGTGATTGTTTGCTGTGCAGGTGCTGGCGTGGCAAGAGAAAGTCCACCGATAGCTTGCACATCATCTGCAAAATTAGGTGTCACTTCAACAGGTGCTAAAGCTGCTTGAGGAGTCGCATACTGCTTAATCATTTGATCAACTTCATCCCCTGACAGCGCAATAGGAGGTTTTTCAGCTTCTTTAGAAGGAGGCACACTGACAATCTGCTCCTCTTTTTGAAGTGCAGGTGTGACGATAGGATGTGTTTGACTCTCTCCACCACTCGGATCTGATTTGAGACTTGTTGCAAATAGCACAATCAATAATCCAGCATTTAATAAAATGGCTATGATAACCGTATCTTTTTTACTCATTTGATTTACCTCTTAAACTGTGAACATACTTTTTAAACTCTTCGCCCCTATGCACATAATCTTTAAACATATCAAAACTAGAGCAGCCAGGTGAGAGTAAAACAGATTCCCCTCCTCTGGCGCATTTTCTCGCTTTTTCAACTGCTTCTTCTAGAGAAGATACTACATGAACGGCAATATCTGGTAGAAGTTCTTGTTTGATTTTTTCTGCCGCCTCTCCTAATGCAAAAATCATACGTACTTTGCTAGCAAACTGCTTGATCCAAATTTTGTAAGAGGCCCCTTTATCAACTCCACCTGCAATTAAAATAACAGATCCTGACATAGCCTCCACAGCTTTTATCGTAGCATCGATATTGGTTCCCTTGCTGTCATCAAAATAAAAGACGCCCTCTACTTCTTTCACAAATTCTATGCGGTGGGCAGGTTTTTTAAATGTTGTGACAGCGTTTAAAAAGAGATCTCTATCAACGCCAAGTTCTGAGCAAACAGCCCAAGCAGCTAAGAGGTTTTCACTGTCATGCATCCCCATTTGGGTGTACATCTCTGGCAATAAAAATTCAACTTTTTCAAGTTGTTTAACAACGCGTTTATCTGTCCATAAAAATGAACCTGAAAAAGATCCAAAAGTGCGGTATGTATGCGTAAATAAATGCCCAAATTCCTTTAAAACTTCAACATTGATATAAAGCATCGAGTGAGGCTTTAGACAATTTTGGATCAAACTCTTGGCTTGCGCATACTCTTCCATCGACGAGTAACGATCGAGGTGATCAGGTGTGATATTTAAGACAACGCCGATATCTAAGACAGGAGATGTGAGTGTTTCAAGTTGATAAGAACTAAGTTCTGCCACAACAATTTCTTCTGGATCGGGGGTTAAACAATACTCTGTGAAAGGAAGGCCAATATTGCCAAGACTGAGTGCTTTTTTTCCACTTGCCTTCAAAATATGTTCAACCAAAAGAGTCACTGTCGTCTTTCCATTTGTCCCTGTGATGCCAACAACTATCTGTTTTAACTCTCTTAATCCAAGTTCTGCTTCTCCTACAATCTGTTTCCCTAATTTTTTTGCCTGCACATACCACTCATTATTAGGAGGAATGCCGGGTGATAAAACAATTTGATCAAACAGCTCTATCTGCACAGAGGTAGAGACTATGAAACCTTCTTTTTCAAGTTTATTTAACAGGTTGAGATTAGAGTCGACGCCTACTGGATCATGTCCTTTAGCTTTTAAAAACCTGTAGGCAGCTTGCCCACTTTTTCCCATGCCAATGATAAGATATTTATTCATAAAATTATTGTAGTTTTAAAGAAAATAGTCCAAGCACAGCTAAGATGAGCCCCACAAGCCAAAATCTTAAAACAACTTTTGTCTCTGGCCATCCTTTATATTCAAAATGATGATGCAAGGGAGCACAGAGAAAAATTCTCTTTTTTTTGCGCAATTTATAGCTACCCACTTGTAAAATCACAGAGAGCGCTTCTGCAACAAAGATACCACCTACAAGTGCAAGCAATCCTTCTTTACGCAGTAAAATGGCACAGACTCCCAAAACTCCTCCTAGTGCCAAAGATCCTACATCTCCCATAAAGACTTGTGCTGGATAGCCATTGTACCACAAAAATCCTAAGCAAGCCCCCATCATGGCAAAAAGATAAATCGCGATCTCTCCACTCCCATCGATGTACAAGATATTCAAGTAACGGGAGAGCTCAAAATTATTCGATAAAAAAGCGACAAGTCCAAGCACTGAAGAGGCTAGTACAACACAACCTGACGCCAATCCATCAAGCCCATCTGTCAGATTCACCGCATTAGAAGCTCCTACAAAGACAAAAATTGTCATAAAAACGGCTAGAATAACCATGCTTCCTTTCAAGATAACTATAGGATCTTTAAAAAATGGCACGTAATACTGTCTCATATAGTCATCTGTTTTAAGAGTCACAGTCACTTTGTGTACGTGTTCTTTAGCAGTGGGTGGTTTAAACCACTCCCCTACAGTGATCTTTTCAGCAACCTGCGGAAACAGTGTATAAACACCTATCGCTGCTGCCAGAAGCATTTGCAACAAAAACTTTTTTCTCGCTTTTAACCCTTTAGAATTTTTATGTTTGAGCTTAAGATAATCATCATAGCCACCAATTAAGCCCAATCCAATTGTCGTCACAGCTAAAATCAATGTGAAACTGCTCTTCAAATCCATCCACAAGACTAAAGATGTCAACATTGCCGTCAATATTAAGACTCCACCCATTGTAGGAGTGTTTTTTTTCTTCTCATGCAATTGTGCGAGCATCGGACAATCCTCAACTCTGATCGACTGTCCTGTTTTAAGCTCATAGAGTTTTTTGATACATCGGGGGCCTAGGAATATAGTGACTAATAAAGCTGTGAGTGCTGAAAACAAAAGACGTGTGGAGACATTGCCAAAAACAACAGGAACTTTCCATCCCAAAGACGTGAGATACTCTATTAAAAACAAAAGCATGATGGCATCTGGCTCCTTGCATTATTAGTAGAAAGATAAAAGAGATTATCTCCTCATCTTATAGAAATCACCAAAAAAAACACCAGTTACTTTTATTCTCTTAGAGAAGCTGCCACAGCTTAGATGAATTAGCCCCTTTAATTAGAACAACATCACCCGGTTTAATAATATCAAAGACAACACTCTTTAGCTCTTCTAAATCTCCAAAAAATTGAACAGGTTTGCCTGCTTGTTTAAACACATCTAACATAGGTAAACACTGTTTGCCGAGCAAAAAAGCATGATCTATTTTTTCTAATGCTAGCTCTGCCACATCTCTGTGATTTTTTTCAGAAAAGACCCCTTGATCGGCAAGCTCTCCCAGTATAGCAATTCTCTTACCCCCCATAGAAGGGTGGGGTAAGTTCTTAAGTGCAGCTTGAGTAGCCTCAGGACTTGCGTTATAACAATCATTGATGAATGTCACACCATTTCTTTCAATTTTTTCAAAACGTAGCTGAACTCCTTTTAAAGACTTAGCCTGTGTAAATATCTCTTCCCAAGAAAGCCCCATTTCTCTTGCCACAGTGGCAACTCCTACAAAATTTTCTACAAAATGATCTTCGTCAAAAGGCAGCTCAAACTGTTTTGTCTCTTGTCCTTTTTCTAAAATGAACCATCCTTTCTTTAAAATCATATCAGCAGGAGGTGTCATTCCAAATGTAATCTTTTTTTCAAGTTCCAACTCTAAAAATCTTTTAAACTGAAGGGCCTTAACATTAATGATACCAACTCGTGTTTTCGGATGGGAAAAAATCATTGCTTTTTCTCTGACAATACCTTCTTGCCCATCACTGAAAGAACCAATATGAGCTTGCCCAATGCCTGTCATAAGAGCCATATCTGGTGGAACAATCTGCACAAGCTTTTCCATTTCCCCTGGTTGACTCATCCCCATTTCTATGACAAGAACTTCATACTCCTCTTGATTATT
>CAYUZN010000075.1:0-9271 GCA_964449295.1 uncultured bacterium
TAAATTGAAAATTGGCTCAAAAGAACCGAAAAATCGACAGAACCTTAATTTCGAAGGAGGTCTATTTAAGACATGAGATCCTTAAATCGAATTGAGCAGCTTATCTAGCGTTTTCCAAGACTCCTTTTATTTTAGAAAACAAATGGTGCTTCGGAAGATGTCTAATTATAAAACTGAATTAAGACTTTAGCTTGAGGATCATCAGCATCTTTTAATTCTTGATAAAGACGCAGGCCTTGAGCATTTTTGCCTTGTTGAAAATAGAGAGCGCCGAGTTTAAAAAGAATCTCTTTATCATCGGGAGCTATCTGTCGCATGATCTCATACTCTGCCATCTCTTCATTTAAGAGCTCTAAATCGTGATAAATAGCAGCTAGCTGCGCATGCACCCACAGATTATTTGGAGTATAATCATCTAGAATTTTAAATTCTTCGATCGCCCTTTTAGCTGTGTGCTTAAATTTGTCTATCATAGTCTCAGATTGGTATTGCTCTATGATAAACGCATAGGGAATCTGTTTGCCTAACTTTCTTGGATCAATATACAACTTATAAAGCGCTACATAAAAAAGACCAAGAGAGCTATGAACTTGAGGATCTGTTGGCATCTTTTTAATCAATTCAAGATGCTCTTGTATACACTGAAGATGCCATAGCTCTTTCATAAGATGAACGTCCTGCCAGTGACACCACAGACTAAATTTAGCAAGGAGTGGCTGCAAACTTTTAAAATAAGATGAAGCTCTGTAATACTGATACTCTTGTCCTTCAAGGTGATCGATGAGTTGATAAATAATATCAGTGAGAGATAACTGACTATTTTTTTCATCTGATAATAATTTGAGACAATGAGAGACAAAATCCTCTTTCAATCTGAGAAATTGCTCTGGTTTTTTTGCGTGTAAATAAAATCTAAGAATAAAATAAGAAAAACTTGTTAAAAAAATAATTCCTATAGAAAAAGCAACGAGAGACGATTTTGCAAAAAAAGGGAAAAAAAGAATCAAGGCTAATACTTCTATAAATCCAGCAAGAAAAAAACAGAGATTGAAAATCACATAACTTCTTGTGATATGACGAAACTGCAACAGAGTTGTTTGAATGAGCTGATGGACATAGTCTGGGAAAAAGGAAGTCCCTAGCGTGATTCTACTTTTTGCTTTCTGAGAGCTATCAATTACGGGCATAAGCAGTTCAATGATTACCTGTTTTGATCATATAATCGATGACTTTTTGAGAGACGCCTAATTGTTTCAAATCAATAATTTCAGCTGTACTCAAGTAAAAAACGCTATGTGTCGCATCGATTTGACTAATAATTGCAGTATCACTTAAATCTGCTTTTGACATTTTTTTGATATCGTCTACAGTGAGCGGCTTTTTCTGATCAATTTTACTTAAGGTATTAGGGCTCTCTTTTTTTAAAGCCTCTCTATCTGAATCTGCAAGAGACGCTTCGATAACTAGCTCTGATTCTGGACTCATAAGGCTGTCTGTGTTTGTTTTATCCCCAAAAAGCGAGGCTGTCAGACAAAGAAAAATAATCACTTGTTTGTTCATATTAATTGCCCTGATCTTTTTCTTTTGTAAGAAAGGGCGTTGGTTCATCTTTGAAACGATAGCCGACACCTCTAACTGTTTCAATCCAATCAAATTTCGGTCCTAATTTTTTTCTAAGTGAGGCTATATGCACATCGATGTTGCGATCGACAATCAGCGCATCTTCATTATGAACATCATCTAACAATTGATTACGAGTTAGCACCTTACCCCGATTTGAGAGCAGCCGCTTTAAAATACCAAATTCTGATAGAGTTAATGTGACAATTTTATCTTCTTTGCGCAGAAGATACCGATCAACTTCAAGAGTGAATTCTCCAAAAGCGATTACTTTAGGAGCTTTTTCTGATTCTTTGCCTCTACGTAAAATAGCTCTAATACGAGAAAAAAGAATCTTAGGAGAAAAAGGTTTTGGAACATAATCATCTGCCCCCAACTCTAACCCTAAGATCACATCGAGCTCTTCTCCTTTAGCAGACAAAATAATAATAGGAATAGCTTTCAGATCGGGATCGCTTTTCATCTTACGACAGACATCAAATCCATTTTGACCAGGAAGCATGATGTCTAAGATCACTAAATCGGGTCTTTCTCTTTTCACAGCTTGAAACCCGTTGATCCCATCGACTTCTACATGGAGTTTATAACCACTCATTTCAGCTTGAAGCTTGATAAGAGCTGCAATGTCCTCTTCATCTTCGATTAATAATATGCGTTTCTTTTGACTCATTCAAGTTATCTCCAACTATCTCTAATAGGGTTCTATTTAATCAGAAGGTAAAAAAAAATTCACCACAATTTTCATTTTTCCTCAGGATTAAGACCACCCAATAAATCACGTAAGGCTTGTTTAGAGACCTCTCTTCCCATTTCTGCCAGCGATTCTGTTAAGGGAATCTTCTTCGGACAAACTTCGACACAATTTTGTGAATTTCCACACCCAACGCCCTCTTTTTCCATTAAAGCGTGAAGCCTTTCAGTGGCTTGCATTTTTCCTGTCGGATGGGAATTAAAGAGGCGCACCTGAGAAATCGGGGCAGGCCCCATAAAAGATGAGTGGTCATTGACTTGAGGACAAGCCTCAGAACAACACCCACATGTCATACATGTCGAAAGAACATACCTTATTTCTTCTAATTGTGGGCTCACTTTTGGGCCAAAACCACGTTCAAACGAACCATCGACATCAATCCAAGCGTGGACTTTTTTTAAATTATTAAACATCGTATCGCGCTTGACCACAAGGTCTCTTACTAAGGTAAATTTAGTCATAGGAGCCAGCGTGACAATAGAGCTGCCAGATCCTTTTATCAGATTGTCAATCAGAGCTGTGCAAGCTTGTCTTGGTCTTCCATTGATGAGCATCGAACAAGAGCCACATACCTCTTCTAAGCAACCTTGTTCCCACACGACAGGCGCAACTTTTTCCCCTTTTCGATTATAAGGAGATTTTTGAATATCCATGAGAGCAGAGATCACATTATAAAAAGGTTTAAGATCGAGCTCAAATTCTTCCCAATATTGTTTTTCTGAAGTGCCGCGAAAAACTTTTAAGATAAATTTTTTCATATTGGAAGTTGTATATTAGATGGGATGTTTTCTAGATGAGGTTTCACTTTTTTAGCATGTGCATAATCTCTTTTTTCAAGATGAGAGTAGTGCCTTGTATCGACACTGCGATAAGAGATCATTGGCTCTTCTCTTTCGTAAGAAGCTACCGTTGTCTTGAGCCATTTACCATCGTCTCTATGAGGAAACTCCAATTTAAAATGAGCCCCTCTTGATTCATCGCGCATCAAAGCTCCTTTTGTAATCACTAAAGCTATTTCTAACATAGCGCCGAATTGAGCTGCAAATGCATATGTTTGATTCATCAGAGTTCCTTTATCATCTAGCGATATGTTTTTATAACGCTCTCTCAACTCTTTCAACTTGACAATGGTTTTCTTTAAATCTGCATTATTTCTCTTTACAGTCACATGACGCACCATCCAATCGGCCATTTCATCATGTAATTTATAAATATTTTCAGAGCCATTGCGATCTAGCAAGTCACATTTGAGCGCCTCTTCTTGAGATAAAAACTTGGCATAAATACGTGCATCAAGATCTGCATAAGACATCTTTAAACTCTGCAAATATCTAGGAACTTCTATACCTGCTACCAGACCAGAGAAGATACAAGATAAAAGAGAATTAGCCCCCAGTCTATTGGCGCCATGATACTGAAAATCTGATTCGCCAATATTGAAACATCCAGCAATATTGGTCATTTGCCTAAATCTCACATCTCTATCGCTATCCGATGCAGCTGGCCAATCAACCCAAGCACCTCCCATCGAATAGTGCACTGCTGGGAAGATTTTCATCGGCACTTTTCTAGGATCATCTCCTGTAAATTTTTGATAGATATCGAGGACAGATTCTATTTTATGATGTTGCTCTTTTGAAAGATGCGTTAAATCTAAATAAACTTGCATCTTGCCGTCAATGCCAAGACCCAGCTCACATACCTTTAACATCTCTCTTGCAGCAATATCGCGTGGGGCCAAATTACCAAAAGCAGGGTAGAGCTCTTCTAGAAAATACCAACGCTCTCCCGTTTTCCCACAAGGTATTTTTCTGCCTTCTGGCGTTTCAATTGATTTAGTGGCATCTCCATAAACCCAGACTCTTCCTCCTTCCCCTCGTGTCGATTCTGAAATTAAACGCAATTTATCCTCTCCAGGAATCGCTGTAGGATGAATTTGAATAAATTCTCCATTGGCATACCACATCCCTTGCATAAAGAGACGTCCATTTGCAGCTCCTGTGCAAAAGGTAGAATTCGTTGATTTTTTAAAAATAAGACCAGGACCGCCTGTTCCAAAAATCACGGCATCTGCCTTTAAAACATCAAGTTTTAAATTGAGAAGATCCATGATGACAACCCCTCTTGCCCTTCCCTCGTCATCAATGACAAGACGCATAAATTCATGGTTTTCAAATTTTTCTACAGCTCCTGTACACTCATACCTGCGTACCTGCTCATCTAACGCATACAAGAGTTGTTGTCCTGTAGAGGCTCCACAAAAAGCCGTCCTATTATAGAGAGTTCCTCCAAAACGACGAAAATCGAGATTCCCTTCTGGGGTTCTATTGAAGGGGCAGCCTAATCTATCCATCAAACGAATAATGCCAGGTGCTGCAAGGCACATCTCCAGAATAGGGGGTTGATCAGCTAAAAAATCTCCCCCCTTAATCGTATCATAAGCATGAATGTAAGGAGAATCATCTTCCCCTTTGAGATTCATAGCAGCATTAATACCGCCTTGTGCACAGACAGAATGGGAGCGCTTGACTTTTGTAACAGAGACAATTTTGACACGGCATCCTGACTCTGCTAATTTCATAGCAGCTGAAAGACCAGCAAGCCCGCCACCTATTACAATCACATCTTTGAGCACTTTTTTCATAGACTAAGGTAAGTCCCCCAAATCGCTGCAAGACCTAAGAAAGAGACAATCAGCATCAACCCTAGAGCGACTTTAGCAGCTCTTTTCTGAGATATCATCTTAATCACAAAGCCCCATGTCATCAAAAACGTCCAAAAACCATTAAATCCATGGAAGCAGGCAGCTAGAACAAACAGAGTATATAGCCCAACATAGAGAGGATCTTTGAAGGTATCTCTCACACTTAAAAGAGAGGCCGTTCCAAAGTTCTCTGTGACAGCAATCACCTCTTCTTTTTCTAACGGTTCTTTTTCAAGAGCCTTCACCCAAGCTGTTTTTTCAGTTTGCTTTTCTTTGACAATATCTTGTGCATCATAAATTGCAAATCCAAGCTGGTCCGTCAAAGCATGCAGCTCTTTATCGGTGCGAATTTTAACAAAATAAGACGTCGTCTGCCCTTGAGTCACAGACCAAGGGTAATCTAAAAAACGCATCTCTATGATGTGTACACTTAATCCCAAAAGCAGAATCCACGACGTAAGTCTCTGCCATGAATACGCTCTATTTCTTTTAGTCTTTATAAAAGGTTTACTGCCATCACTAGACGAAACATTTGATTTAGCCGTGAGTAAAATTCTTATTCCCCAAACCATATGGATCAAAATAGGAATACCTAAAAGACCTATCTCAATGGCTGGTAAATAAGGTAAGTTGTGAATCGTATTCACAGCATCTACAAAACTTTTTCCATTGCCACCTAAAAGAAGTGCTGCTTGAGAATTGACAAAAAGGTGTTCGATCAAAAAAAGCACAAGCCAAAGCCCCATCAAAGAGTGAAGTCTTTTCCATACAAATTCTTGCGAAGGTCCTGTCATGTCCATACTGAGGTTATTAAACACGTTAAGCGTCTTTTGGAAAAGAAAAAAATTGACAGGCATTGATAGTCGTTTGTCTAGCAAGCTCTGCAGCAGAAATATTTTTCACTTGTGCAAGCACGTGAGCTGTTTCTGCAATATAACTAGGCTCATTCATTTTTCCTCGACGAGATTGAGGAGAGAGATAAGGCGTGTCTGTTTCAATGAGCATCTTGTCAAGAGGAACATAAGCTGCCACCTCTTTCAACTGGCTTGATTTTTTAAAAGTGACAATTCCAGAAAATGAAATCAACCATCCTCTATCTAAACACCCTTGTGCCTCTTCAATAGTTCCCGTAAAACAATGAAGCACGGCGGGCAGTCCACGGTAGTTAGCATCTGCCATGTCAAATAAATCAGAAAAAGCATCCCTGCAGTGGAAAATTACGGGCAATTTCACTTTCCTTGCTAATGCAAAATATTTTGAGAGAAATTTTTTTTGCACTTTCTTATCAGAATGTTCGTAATAGTAATCAAGCCCTGTTTCGCCAATTGCAATCAATTTTTTTTCTTGTGCACACTGCTCTACTTTTGGGAAAAAACTCTCCCCCTCTTTTTCGACATCATGAGGAGTTGTAGCAGCTGCATTATAAATCCAGGAGTGTTGTTTTGATAGCAGAAGACCTTCTTCTAATGATTTTTCCCCTGTACAAATGTTGATAACTTTCTTGATGCCACTCTCTTGGCATCTTGCGAGCATGCCAGCTAAATGCTCTTTCACAGACTCATCTGTTAAGTGTGCGTGTGAGTCGATATACATATAAATTCCTTTAATATAATTTTTTATTAACAAAAATAGTTGCAAATCATGCTTGATTTTATTATAAAAAATAATTATAATATAGGGGAAATTATGGATAAAATAACAAAAAAGTTTGATTCAGCAACCCCTTTATTATGGCCTCCAAAAGATGAGAAATGTCGCATAATAAAAATATTTATTGTCATATTTAAACGGGCTGTTGCTTTTACAAAATCTTTTGAATGGAAGAACAACACTTATTGGACAAACCAAATACACGCTCTTAAACCCGAAGACATCAGCAATCTCTCGGTTATGAAGGTTATTCGCTCTTTAAAAACCACAGGGGTTTTCAATTTCACTCCTAACGAAGACCAAAAAACATGGTTTATTCAAGCTTTGACTGCTCGCACTTTCACAACGCTTAAAACTTGTATTCCATTGTTTGCCAACACCAGACTATTTGTTGAAGAACCAGAAAATCCCTTAGAAACTTCAAGCATAAAAAAATATCGCTTCCCATCACAAAAAGAGCTCACATTTGGGTTACACACAACTACATTAAGTAACATTATCTGCACGAATGAGCTTGAATTTGATACAGAAAAAGTTCAAAACTTGGTTGAAGAATTGATAGAGTCAAAACCAGACTTATCCCAAGTAGATCATACGCGTCATTGTAGCTTGCGTTGCCCAGATATTCAAAATAACCCTTTAAAAAGCCTCATTGCTTTAGACAATGGCCATCCATTTTATGATAACCTTATAAAAAAAATGTTAGCCTATATCAAAACTCTACCAACAGATAAAGCCCAAGAAATTTTGGATCATAAAGATAATTTTCCATTAGGCTCAATGCCTGCTGCTTGTTTTTTAATTCGTCAAGGAAGAGATCATCTGGCTATAGAAGCCTACAAAGCTGGCGCAACTATCAACCTTCTACCTTCTGATAATTACAAAACAGATCTTGAACTAGCCTGTGCCTCTTTTGGAACATTTTTAGAATCTAGAAAAGAAGAGGGAAGCAAGTGCGTAGATTACATGTTAGACCAACTCTTAAAAACAAAGACTAGATTGACAGAGAAGATAAAAAATGATTGCCTTGCGGCTTTGAAAAAAGGTTCTTACCTGCAGAATTTAAATTATTGCACTTTCGTTGATGATTCATTTAGCGATATGTATCGCCTCTCTGATACAGGTCAAGAATTATCAGATAAACAACAACTGTCTATGAAATTTGCTTATACAAAAACTAACCAGAGCCATTTTGAGTCTCTTATAAAATGCCTTGAGACATATCCGTATATCTTATAGAGATGATCGCTCTTTCTGCATTTCTCTTGAACCGCTCTTTATCTTTTTGTATCATGTGATTTCCACATTAAAAGGGCACTATGATATTCCCACTAGCAAGTTTGACAGCTTTTTTCTCCGCTTATGGCCAATCAGATCTCTTTGGCAAACTCATCATCTTAAGTCTCATCGCATTGTCTGTTGTCTGCTGGGTTGTGCTTATTTACAAAATTTGGGTGTTGCAAAAAGTCAAAAAACTCTCGCAAGATTTTAGTCAAAGGCTCACTCAATCTATTTTAGATACAGACTTCAATCAGTTTCCTAGACCCTCTCAACCTCACATTCCACATCCTTTTTTGGCTATCTCTCAATCTGTCAGAGATAAGACAATGGAAGTTTTGAGCAAAAACCATTACTTCCTATCTCAAGGAGGAAAAGAAGAGGCGCCTGTTTATTTAACAGCTTCCGATCTTGAGCTTTTGGAATACCATGCAGCTGCTACAATTGCATCTGAACATAAAAACCTTGAAAGTCATATCTTCATATTATCGACAATTGCAGCGCTCGCTCCTTTTATGGGTCTTCTGGGAACTGTGTGGGGAATTTTGGAGAGCTTTTCTGGCTTTAGCTCAGGTGGCGCTATTAGTTCTAACACCGCTATCCTAGGAGGACTATCAACTGCTCTTGCGACAACAGTTCTTGGTCTTGTGATTGCCATACCAGCACTTGTCTCTTACAATTATTTAAAAAATACGGTTAAGAGTTACACATCTGATATGGATGGGTTTTTATCTAGTTTAATTTCAAAAATTGATATCCAGTATCGTAAGGTCGATTAGACATGCGCAAACGCAGCTTGCAAAGAGAGCTCGAGATAGAAGAAGCCAGCATCAATCTGACTCCCTTGATTGATATCGTCATGGTTGTGCTCATTATTTTTATCATCATTGCTCCCATGTTAGAGCTCGATAGAGTCAGCCTTGCCGATGCGCCTTCAGGTCCTGAAAAAGTTATGACTCTTAATCCAGAAAAAGCAGAAATTGCAATCCATGTTCATGCTAATAATACGATTTGGCTCAATGGGAAAAAAGTAGAGATCGCAGAATTGCTCTCTTTGCTCAAAGAGATGCACAAAAAACAGCCTGAGCGTATTCCCCAAATTTTTCACGACAAAAATGCTTTTTTTGGAACTTATCAAAGCGTTAAAAATGCTGTTGAGACATCGGGGTTTGCGCAAATGGATGTCATTTTAAAACCATGTTAAAAAAAATTACTCTCTATGTGACTTGTTTCCATGTGTTAGGAGTGTTGTTTCTACTTTTTTTGCC
>CAYUZN010000076.1:0-9185 GCA_964449295.1 uncultured bacterium
AACCTTTTTGCGAACACATACCGATATTGCAGCTGTTGTGTTAGAGCTGGTTGCAGGTAACATGGGCGTTGTGCCTGCAACTCAAGATTTTATCGATATGCTCAGAGAAGAGACGATCAAATCCAATTCTTTACTTATTTTTGATGAAGTGATCACAGGTTTTAGAGTAGGCTTGCAAGGGGCTCAAGCTATCTACAACGTCGATCCAGACTTGACATGTCTTGGCAAAATTATTGGTGGAGGATTCCCAGCAGCTGCCTTTGGAGGCAAAGAAGAGATCATGAACTGTTTAGCCCCTTTAGGGCAGGTGTACCAAGCAGGCACACTCTCTGGCAATCCTGTTGCGATGAGGGCAGGTTTTGAGACTTTGCATGAGCTTGAAAAACCTGGCTTTTACGAAGAGCTCACAAGAAAAACACATCTTCTAACAAAACCGATCCAAGAAGCGATTATGAGAGACAATTTCTCTGCTTGTTTAACGCAAGTAGGTTCAATGTTTACCCTCTTTTTTGGACAGACAGATGTTTCTTGTAAAACAAAATTAGATGAAAAAACCTACAACGCACTCTTTATGCATCTATTTGAACAGGGAATCTATTTCCCTCCCTCTGCTTACGAAGTAGCTTTTGTTTCGATGGCTCACTCAGATGAAGATCTCATAAGAACACGCGATGCAATTTTGCATTTTTTATCCAAAATAAAATGTGAAGAAGAAATATGTGTATAAAATACTGTCTGTTTTTTCTTTTACTCTTGGCCACATATCTTTATCCTGCTGATTGGAGCTCCATTCACTATAATCCTCAGGGGCCTAATAAAATCGGTACACTCTACTTGGGTAAAGATCATCCGATAGATCAGTCAACCCTTCTCTATGTCAAATTTTCTTTGGATCATTTTAAAAAAGAGGGTGTCTGCTGCGTCGTTCTAAAATTGAATACACCCGGTGGAGAAGTCTTTGCTGCTTTGAAAATTGTTGAATTACTTAAAAGTTTGGATAAGCAAGATCATATTCCTGTGATTGCTTATATCGATAATTGGGCGATTTCTGCAGGTGCGATGCTGGCCTATTCATGCCGCTATATTGGGATCACAGAGGCAGCTAGCATGGGTGCTGCAGAACCTGTGCTCATGGGCGAGGAAGGAAAGATGGAGAGTGCACCTGAGAAGATGAATTCAGCCTTGAGAGCTGAATTTGCGAACCTAGCCAGCCTTTGGAGTAGAAATCCTGATCTTGCTGAAGCGATGGTTGATAAAGACATTATCTTGGTTTTACGAGAGGGAAAAATTGTCAGGCTTGATGATGAGACTCAAATTCGCCTTAAGGGCTCATCTCCTGATACCATTATTTCCAATAAAGGAAAACTTCTGACTCTGAATACAGATCAGATGGAAAAATATGGAGTCTCCGACTTTACAGCAGATGATCTTGCAACTTATCCCTTTTTTGCAGAGATACCAGGCAAAGAATGGGTCAGCTACACCAATTGGAAAATTGATTTTTTTGCCTTGTTGCTCCATCCGGCTGTTGTCTCGGTTCTGACAATGGGTATTTTACTAGGAATTTATTTAGAAGTGCAGAACCCTGGCCTGACATTTCCCATTATTATGGGCCTATCGTGTCTTGCACTTGTTTTACTCGGAAAATTTTCCATGGAAACAATCGGCTGGCTAGAGGGGATTATGCTGGGTGCAGGTCTTGTCCTTGTTCTTTTAGAGCTTTTTGTTCTGCCAACCTTTGGGCTCCTTGGTATTGTAGGTATTATCCTTGCTTTGGCAGGGTTTATCACTCTCACTTTACCCCACTTTGATCAAGTCACATTTTTTCCTCATTGGAATTTAGCTGCAGAGGCTGTGATCCAGCATCTTGCCTGGATTTGTTGTACACTTGTCATTTCAGGGGTTATCATCGCATTTCTCTCGAAAAGAATGATGAAACGCTTTATCCTTCCAGGAAAAGAAGTTGAGTCTTCTGTGCTTTCTGAAATCGATGCGAGGGGAGTTGCTTTTACAGACCTTTCCCCCTCAGGTAAAATTGAGATAGCAGGTGCTATTTATGACGCGATCACAGAAGGGATTTTCATTGAAAAAGGATCAGAGATTATTGTGATGCGCAAAGAAGGCAGTCAGCTCTATGTGAGAAAAAAATGAACCTTGTTTTAACCTGTGCCCTTGTAGGTCTTTTTTTAGTCTACCTAGAATTTTTCTTCCCATCCGGTGTTTTGGGTGTGATTGCAGCTGCGTCTTTAATTGCCAGTATCATCGTTTTTGTCTTTCAAGGGCATGCTTGGGGCTGGATTGCTTTTTATTCGATCTCTCTTCTCATTGCAACCGGTTTTGTTTGCAAGCTAGCGCTCTCTAAGGTGAAAAAAAAGGTCTCTTTGCATCATGACCAAGAAAATTTTATCTCTGTTTCCTATGATGCCGAGTTGATCGGAAAAAAAGGGGTTGTCCTTTCCGATCTTAAACCCTCAGGACATATTTTAATTGAAGGAAGACGCCTTGCCGCCTTTTCAGAGAGTGGCTACATCCCAAAAGATACGCCCATTATTGTGATTGCAGGACGAGGTGCCATGTTAATTGTTAAGCAACTGTAGGAGTTTATGCCTAATTTATATTTTCTTTTTTTTGCGCTATTCATCGTAGGGGGGATCTTCCTTCTTATGATCTTGCGTTATGTCGGCCTGTGGTTTCAAACAGTTGTTTCAGGAACACCTGTCTCTCTTGTGAACATCATCGGTATGAGTCTTCGAAAAATACCCGCTAGACTGATTGTCAATGGGTACATTAACACCTACAAATCAGGAATTAAAACTCTGACGGTGGCTGATCTTGAAACGCACTACCTGGCAGGTGGTAATGTGACGAATGTGATTCGAGCGATGATCGCAGCCAGAAAAGCCAACATCCCTCTTGACTGGGGACAAGCCACAGCCATTGATCTAGCTGGTAGAGATATTCTTGATGCTGTTAAAACATCGGTCAACCCCAAAGTCATCGACTGCCCCGATTCAAAACACGGCAACTATATCACAGCTGTAGCTAAAGACGGGATCCAAGTTAAATCTAGAGCAAGAGTCACAGTTCGCACAAATATCCGTCAGCTCGTGGGCGGTGCGACAGAAGAGACGATTGTGGCAAGGGTAGGGGAGGCGATTGTGAATGCCATCGGTGCCTCTAGCACTCACACAGACGTTCTAGAAGCGCCCAACCGCATTTCTAAGCTGGCTCTTGAAAAAGGTCTTGATACAGGAACAGCGTTTGAGATCCTCTCAATTGACATCGCCGACATCTCAATTGGAGAAAACATCGGTGCTAAACTCAGAGCCGACCAAGCAGAGTCTGATAAATGCATTGCCCAAGCTAAAGCAGAAGGAAGACGTGCCATGGGAGCTGCTGCTAAAGAAGAAAACCAAGCCGAACTTGTCAAAGCAGAAGCTCAAGTGCCACTTGCCATTGCAGAAGCCTTTAAACTTGGCAGACTCGGTGTGATGGACTTCTACCGCATGAAAAATCTCCAAGCCGATACCGACATGAGAAAATCTCTCTCTGAGGACGACGATGAGCAGTAATCAAAAGCTTCGCTTAGTTCTCGTGAAAAAGAAAAAAACCTCAAGGCTTAAAAAACTACTCAAGAACAGAGAGAGGCTGATTCTCTCTGTCATTGGGCATGAGGTCTTTAAAGATCCAGGTCTTAAATTTTAAGAGAGTGATTCAAGATAGCGTTTGACTCGGTCTTTAGCTTTTTCTAAAGCTACCTCTATGTAAGCCTTTTTTTTTGATTCTTCTTGGTGGCTAAGTAAGCTCTCAGAAATAAAAAATTTTACTGTTTTAGGAGCATTAGCATCGACAGCCTGCATCAAACCTTCTACACACTTTTCAACAGTTATTCCTTTATAAGAAAAGCAACATTTGGCCAATGACACGAAGTCGTTTTTAACTTTTTGTAAAAAAAAGGCTGATAGCATGTTTTTATAGTCTTCTTTTAACTCAATATCGGGGAAGACTTTCTCACTTAACCAATTGAGCACCTGTGCCTGTTTTGTCTCTTGAGCACCTAGGAAGGCATAAATTGCTAGCGTATCTTTTAGGACTGTTAACCCATCAGATTCCTGATTGAAGCATAATAAATTTAAGACCTCTAGATTGCCAAGCCTTCCAGCTTCTTTTGCAAGATCCAAAGGAAGTGCTTCCTCACCATTAAAAGACTCAAAGCAGACATCAAACATCTTAAATAGAGTTGCTAATACGTCTAAATTGTTTTTTCTCAGAGCGTTTAATGAAGCTGCTCTTGCAATTTCCATAGCATTAGTTGCCTCAGCTCTACATTCGGGACATTTTAAGGAAAAGACCAAAGAATTTGCGATCTGTTGTTCGCTTTGATAATCTACGTTCTCATTGTATTGCGATTGTAAAGCTTGGGCCAAGCAATCAAGATCAAAAGTATGGGCAGGACCTCTTTCATTTTCATGAGAGATCATATCGCGTACGTCATCTCCTTTAGTAACTTCATAAAGGCAAACGCAGCAGTTCTGAGGTTGATCGTTCAAGATTACTTTAAATTCCACCTGTCTTGTTGGAGGCTCATCTCTTCTCTGTGGCTGCGCAGGTTGTGCCTGCTCTGGTTGTGCAAAGGCTCGTGCGATGAATCTGATTGCTGGAGGAAGCGCTGCTCTTACGGCGCAATAAAGCTTGAGCAAATCGAGTGACAGAGTCTTTGTTAACAGTAGCGGCAACCTCGTCAGAGACCTGATTCCAAATAGAAGACCCTAAATTGCTTAAAATTTCCATACAACCTCAAATGATAGCATAAGGTATTAACATAGATAGCGGTTTTTTTCAAAACATTTAATTGAAAAAATTAAATGTTTAAAAGAGAATTATATAGAGATGAATTTTTTAACTGAGCAAGAACGTAATGAGCTTAAGATTCAACACAAGCATGATGATAAAGTCTTTTTCAGTAGCTGTTAGCAAAGCCTCTGCTAGCTCTTGTAAAAAAGAAAAAAACCTCAAGGCTTAAAAAACTACTCAAGAACAGAGAGAGGCTGATTCTCTCTGTCATTGGTCACGAGATCTTTAAACATCTAGGTCCTTAGTAACTCTCTTAATTTTTCCTGAACATCGATATCAAGACCAATCATACCTGCTGCTAAGTCTAAAGCTGCTTTATTGACACTAGATAAATCTAGTTGAAGAGAGCGTATCTTTTCGACTAAAAATCTTGTATCTTTTTCTTGTATTATAGCACCAGCTAAAGCAGCCCCTAGTATTTTGGCTTTTTCTATAGGTTCTGCTGCTTTAAACTGCTCATGTTCCACAAAGAAACTAAGTAGGTTGATAAAACCTTTCTCCGAAGAAGCAACAATAGCTTCCTTAATATTAAGAGGAGTATTAGAGGGATAGAAAATTTTGACCATGTCTAAATCATCCTTCAGGATAGCTAAAAAACTAAGACTTTCCAGACTATTCGTGCCTTCTTCTGTCTGGATTAATTCAAGCTGCATTAGCTCTCTTAGCTTATCATACTCGCTTTTTCTGATAGCATCTAAAAATGCCCAGATAAATAGATACATCTGAAGATCTCTGTCTTGTTCAGAAGAAATAGCGTTATTTGATACCTCTCCAGGAAAGAGATTTGAGTGATGAATAAAATTCATCAAAAGATTCATTGCGTCTCGGGTATCTTGATTTATTGATTCTAGCAATGCTTGTGATAAGATGGTTTTTTTGTCATTATCCGAAATCAACCTACTGTTTTTTATATAATTCAATAAAAGAGGGAAGAGATCTATTTGATTATAAGTCACGCAGCTTTCCAACGCTGATAAAAGAATCAAACACAGTTGTGATTGATCTGATGAGGCCATTTCAGCTAGATGCATTATCAGATTCTCTTTACCATGTCTTACCGCTTCCATAGCTATCTTATCTATATCTAGTTGACAAAAATGAACTGAGATAAACCTAGAAAGATCAACTTCATCAAGTGTACCTAGATTTTCACAAATTTTTATTGTAGCAATCTGTCCAAAATTATTTGCTGGTACGTCGCAATGAGGGCATGATAACACTGTATTAGTTGCATTAAAGGGTGTACAAGCAGCATGAAAAACATGTAATAGATTTTCATGGGTAACATGACAAAATGTCCAGTTACTTAAAGATCGTTGACATCCAATGCATATAGGTTTTTGATTTAATAATTTTAGGATTTGATCGCAGCAATCTCTATCTAGATTTCTTTCTTCTACGCGATTATGTGCATCAAAAGGGGCTTGTTCAATGACTTTAATTAGTGAGACGTAAGCGGCTAAAAAATGATTCGATGAGATTCCCATAATTAATTCCTTTATTATTTAATTTGTTCTATTTAAATTTTTTTTAATCGTTCTATTTTATATAAACAGATAATAACGGTCTATTTTAAATATATTATTGACAGCTTTATATTAATTGTATAAATTAACCTTTAGGGGGATGAGAGTCATGTTAAAGAAGGCTTTTAAAAAATTCATGGGGAAAGCTAAAAAACCTCAAGAACTTAAAGCCGCACGCCCTTCAAAACCATCTTCTAAAGCCTCTACGCCGAGGATCTTAACTGCCGAAGGCTGGAAGCGTCTTATGATGAAAAAATATAGAAATTCTAAATAGAGTCTGATAGACTAGGCCCCATATCTAACAAACAAGATAGGGGTAGTCATGTTAAAGATTAATTTAAAAGGTAAGAGAGCCTTCATTGCAGGCATTGGAGATGATCAAGGCTATGGCTGGGCTATTGCCAAAGCGCTTGCAGAAGCAGGAGCTGAAATTCTCATTGGCACATGGACTCCTGTTGTTAAGATTTTTACTCAATCTTGGAATCTTGGAAAATTCGATGAGTCTAGGCTCTTATCAGATGGCACGATGATGGAGTATAAAAAAGTCTATTCTCTCGATGCCTCATTCGATAAACCAGAAGATGTCCCTCAAGATATCAAAGAAAATAAGCGCTATGAAGGCTCTAATGGGTATACCATTGAAGAAGTGGCAAGACAGATCGAACAAGACTTTGGTACGATTGATATTTTAGTCCATAGCTTGGCCAATGGTCCTGAAGTTAAAAAACCTCTTCTTGAGACATCACGTGCGGGATATTTGGCAGCCATTAGCGCCTCTTCTTATTCTTTTGTCAGTTTACTCAAACACTTTGGCCCTATTCTTAAAGATGGGGGATCGACAATTTCTCTCACTTACATGGCCTCTGAAAAAGCGGTTCCTGGCTATGGTGGCGGGATGAGTTCTGCTAAAGCTGCTCTTGAGAGTGATACTAAGATGCTGGCTTGGGAAGCCGGTAGAAAGTGGGGGACAAGGGTCAATACCATTTCAGCAGGACCTTTGAGAAGTAGAGCTGCAAGAGCCATCGGCTTTATCGATAGCATGATTGCTTATTCAAAAGCGAATGCGCCTCTGAGTAAAGATATAGAAGCTAGTGAAATCGGCAATGTAGCCGCATTTTTAGCCTCAGATTTGGCAACAGGTGTGACCGGCACTACGGTTTATGTCGATAATGGGATGCATGCGATGGGTATTGCGATAGATAGCGCTGCTTTAAATGCGTCTAATTTACAGACAGTGTAGCTCTAATCTGACAAGGCCCTGTGCGCTTAAGGGTGCGCAGGGATAGTTTCCAATCATAACACTCAGAATTATCCTTTTTGCAGCAGAGTTGTCCTGGTCTATTGGCCTTGAAAATCTGCCCAAAGAACCTTCCTTCTCCAGAAATTAAAGAGAGCTTTAGAGTCAATTTTTTATCTTGGGAAAGAATGTCAAGGTGATCACCCAGCTGAAAGCTATTAGCCTTTAACCCTTCTACCCAAATAGTGTTCTCTGGAAAAGCACTCACAAAAAAAGCCACTTCGATCTCATCTTCAACTAAACCTTCTTGCAAGTAGATGGTCTCTTGCTCAACAGCTCCTTTTGTCTCTAAGACAAAAGAATGCAGTCCCTCTTTAGTACCCCACATAAATCTCAAAGGATGGGATAAGTGCTGGTTCTCAGCAGAGGGAGTTTTAGTCATTGTGTAGGGTTGTACAAGCGATGCTCTCATGTGACTAGGATGATCTTGCAGGGCTCTCAAAGAAAATTCCCCTGTAAACTCTCCTAGGAAGATGTCATAAAGAGTGAGTGCTGGCTCAAATTTTTCTTGTTTTTGGGGACCTAAATAAGTAAAAAGAGTGGGATGCCACTGCTTGAGAGCAGGCTCTAAAGGAATGCCTTCTATTTGAGCTAAGATTAAAAACTCTGCCCATTCTTCAGGGGAGCTAGCCTCTTTAGTAAGCACTGGTTTAACAAGCATCTGCAGCAATTTTTCTAATTGCTCTTTTAAATGCGCTGCTAAAACTAGAGAGAAATCTTTGAGCAGCCAAAAAACAACAGGGTAGAGACTACTTCCAAGCTTGGGATTTCTGCAGAGGGGAAACTCATGCACATATATAGGAAAATTATCTCCCACTTGAAACATCAGAAGTTTTTCTAAGAGGGCTTTACCTTCTAAAATGTTTTCTGCAGTACGTGTTTTAAATAGAGCTAAGGCAAAACAAAAATTCTCAAAAAGAGGTATCGTATCTCGAGATCCTGGAATTTCATAAGAATAATGCACAAAACCCGTCTCTGGACTTTGCCTTTTTCGTGCAGCCTGCAGTGCTAAATCATTTGCTTTCATAGAGAAGCATTGTAATACTCTCTTGCAAATAAAACGAGAAAAATTCAAACTCACATTATGAGATATCGTTTAATGTTATTTTTAGTCTTAAGCTTTTGCGCTCTTGCTTTTGCAGATAACCCTCCTATTCAAGCACCTGTAGAGGTGATGCCTCCTCCTGAGATGATGCCTGAGGCGATAAAGGGGTATGAAGGGGCATTTCTTAAGATGATTTTGACATTTGTAGCTCTGATTGTCGGTGTTTTCTTCACCGTATGGGCTTTAAAAAGACTCTCTCGTGGCCACCTCAAAAACCTGAATGCCAATCGGGCAATAAAAATTTTAGAAAAGAGGCCTTTAAGTCCCAAGACGATGCTCTATCTCGTCGAGATAGGAGAGAAGCAAACCCTCATTGCGGAATCTCAACTCGAAGTCAAATCTCTTGTCACATTTGAGTCTTCATCTGCAGAAGAAGAGACTAATAAAACTAGTGAAATGTAGT
>CAYUZN010000077.1:0-8970 GCA_964449295.1 uncultured bacterium
AGACGCATATACCCCAGATGCTAGCCCAACAAGGCCCAGCACGACTAATGCCGTCATGGTTGTTTTTCTGATCGTAAATCCTCCTTGATGATGTGGTAAATTAGAAGAAAATCTTGTTAATTTCACGTTGACTGCTGGATAAGGTCTAATAGCAGTAAAAACTCTTAAATTTCTTGCAACTGGTGGTACTACCTGAGATGGCCATGGCAACCGAGCACTTAAGGCACTTAATCGTGGAAAAGTCATAAAGCCTCATTTTATTAAGTCGGGAGTATACTCAAATTTTGATAAATTGAGAAAGTTTTAATTTTTTTCTATATCTTTAATAACCTCCTCTAGCCAAGTCTTGCATAGTTGGCTTTCTATATTGCAAATATGTTTTGCATATACAAATCCTGAAGGGAGCTTCGCTAGCCCTTCTTTCATCTCGTTTAAGTGCTCTTTCTCTTCGAGTAAAATTGATTTAACAGCGACACGAGAGCAAGCTTTACGTAAGACTTCATCGTAGATGGGGTATAGTTCTTCTGCTCTCAGCTCAATTGCATAAGTCACAAGCAAGTAGGCAGCCTCTTTTAGAGACTGTGCAGCAAGTCCTTTTTTTCAACAATATCTAAGGTTTCAAGCCTCTCTTGGTAACTTCTTGTCGTGATAATTGTTTTATAAAATGTCTCAGAAGAATCGAGATTGTGATTGTAGGCGTATAATCCAGCTTCTTTTAATTGCTTAGCTTGAGAGTCTGTGAGCATCCCTAAGGTACAACATACCTCTACTCCTAAATCGGTAATTCCTCTGACCATGCGAAGAACTTCTTCAAATTGCTTACTATTTCTGACCTCTCTCCAAGCAGCTCCTAAACAAACCCTTGTAGCTCCCTGCTCAACTGCTTTTTTTGCCTCATTTAAGACAGCGTCATACGACATCATAGGCTGTGCCGAGATAGGTGTTTGATAACGAGAGGATTGAGCGCAATATTTACAATCTTCAGAACATCCACCCGTTTTAATGGAAATCAAGCTACACACTTGAATTTCTGCTGGCTGGTGAAACTGGTTGTGAAGATGATTTGCTTTTGCAATGAGTTCAATAAGAGGTAAAGCATAAAGCTCTTGCAACTCACCTAAGACCCAATCGCATCTGATAGTCATAACCAATCTCCTTTAAAAGAGAAAGATTAGTCATATTTTTTACTATTTTCAATCAAAAATCATCTTCTAATCAACCTACATAAACTAGAAAATAGTTTATAAAGATTAGTAAGTAGCTTAAAAACGACAAGTCACGGTGTGTATGTAAAAACTAAAAAATAGTTAAAAAAAATCAAAGAAGAGTTGATCTTTTTTTCTTAAGGAAGCATTAATCGATGGCCTGAAATCTCGGCTGTGTTTGAATCCTCAAAGGCATGTGTGGCTAAAAGCATCGCTTTTGCTCTCTTAAAATCACTCCAATCGATAAGAGCTGTGTATTTTTGCGCAAAGTCAAGAACGCGGATAAGAGCCTCTGATTTTGCTTGATGTGTGAGCGCCTTAAGCGCTGAAAGGTAATTATTTCTAAAAACGGTTGGAATGATAACCCTAGCTTGACCTGCACCCACAAGCTCAGCATTCATCATGATTCTAGCACAC
This sequence comes from uncultured bacterium, assembly GCA_964449295.1. Lineage (GTDB taxonomy): Bacteria > Chlamydiota > Chlamydiia > Chlamydiales > Rhabdochlamydiaceae > CANJJB01. The sequence continues at coordinate 1,623 of CAYUZN010000077.1, forward strand.
CTTCCATTACCATCGGTAAAAGGGTGCACCTCTGAGACGAGAAACATCATATAGACAGCACGCTGAAAAGGAGTCTTTAATCCTTGGAACCACTGAAAGCCTTGTCTTAAAGTCCCCTCAACAAGATCAGGTGCTACAAAAAGCGTCGAACCAGCCTGATTAAGAGTTGTTTTAAATTTTCCTGGTTGTAGATAAGGACGCCCTTGCATTAAAAAAGTATGGCGATACTTTAAAATGTCTATAAATTCATCGGCATTTTTTGGACATTTTGACATTTCTTTAGCATCAGACACGATCTGATAAGTTCCAAGAATGTCATGCGCATCTTCAGGCCTGTTCTTAGGAATTTTACCCTTAAAAATAATGTCAGAAGCTTCTTCAACTTGAAATTCTGTTCCCTCGATAAAATTAGAAAAATAAGCTTCAAAAAACGGTAGAGAGGTACCTGCATGATTGATGACGCGAATCGGAGTGCTTAAGCCTGCAATCGATTCATACAATTTTTGGAAAAGATCTAACCTTTTTGGATCGTAGGGTAAACTTTGTGCCCTTGCCTTTGCAGTTAAAGAAGTCATAGGGAGACTGCGTGTTCCAAGAAGAGTGCCAATTAAACCATCTAGGATTTTATACTCTTTTTCTAATTTTAGCTCTCCAGCAATTTGTTTTGCGTCATCGCGAAGGGCTTGAAGCGCTTCAACTCCTGCACCTTGTAGCAACATTTCCAACTTTTCCTCAATTTCTTTGCGAGAGAGCACTCGTGTGATCTCTCCTTTGCGCAATCTTCTGTTACACAAATTTTCTAAATAGGCTCTTGCAGGACAAGACAAGTAGAGCGTTTCCATAAATGGGGTATCTTCATCGAGCGAACCATGCCCCTTTCTAGGATAAATGGCTAAACCAGGAAGAATGACGGCTCGCTTTTTTTTAGATACGATAAAAATTGATCCATCAGAGGCAGGTCTCTGCTCAAGTGCTGTGCGATCTACAATCACGCTGCCAGGGAATAGTTCTTTGACAATGAGCCATGCATGACGTCTAGTCAGGATCTCTTTAGGTTCCTTCAAATTTGTGCTATAGATCCTACTACCTAGCTTACGCAACCGGCCTTTTTTCAATTCTTTGGAAACATAGGAGGCTATCGCAGCTTGTGAAACAAAGACCTCTGGCAAGTTTATGGGCATTAAAAACCTCTTTTAACCCCATTATGGCAACTTTTTGGGATTTAAGATATGTTTTTTGCCATTTTTCGGGATTTAAAGAATTTATTCCACAAATAACACCAGATTAGATATGGTGAAAATTTATAGAGGGGTTAAGACTTATGACTAAGAGTGGTGGCTTATTAGGATTTTTTCAATCTATCTGTAGGTTCAATTTTGGAAATTTCGAAAGAGATGAATTCAAGAAATTTCTTAAAATGGGCCTTATTTTTGCTCTCATCATCGGTGTTTACTGGACTCTTCGTCCTCTTAAAGATGCCGTTTTTATACAACTGGTAGATAAACTTCAACTCCCCTATGCCAAGACAATTTCTGTGATCTGCCTTTTGCCGCTTGTCATGTTTTATACACGATTGCTTGAAAAAACCTCACGAGAAAGAATGCTTGTCATTCTACCTATTTTTTATGGCATCGCTGTTTGCTTTTTCAGCCTATTAATGATTGTTTTTCAAGCTCCTTCTGAGGAGATTGCAACTAGAGATTTTTTATTTCTTCTATCGACACGAGCTATTGGTTATATCTTTTATGTCTTTGTGGAAAGCTTTGGGTCACTTGTGATTGCTCTCTTTTGGGCGTTTGCTACTGACACGACAAATGCAGCTCATGCCAAACGTGGATTTCCTCTTGTAGTTGCCATTGGACAAATTGGAGGGATTATTTTTCCCTACACGGTTGGAGGGCTTCCTCACCGTCTTGGTCTTATGACAGATACTCTCTCTATGATGTTTTTAGGAATTTGCATTTTATGCATTGTGCCTCTTGTGAAGTACTTTTTACGTTCAACGCCTAGACAGCTACTTAAATCTTTTCATGGAAAAAATGAAGCAAAAGAAAAACAAGAGCAAGAACCAGGATTTTTGGAAGGCCTCAAGCTTCTCTTAAAAAATCGCTATCTTCTGTGGATTTTCACAGCCAACTTCATCTATGAAGTTGTGATCACGATTTTTGATTTCAATTTCAAGTTATCTGCTAGTTCTCAATACTCAGGTGTTGCTTTGAGCAATTATTTAAGTATTTATGGATCGAGTGTCAATGTTGTCTCTTTACTTTGCTTACTTTTGGGGATCAGCAATGTAACGCGTTTTCTGGGAGTAGGTGTCGCTTTAGCTGCGATGCCTGTGATTGTCGGCTGTGCTCTTTTGGGTTTCTTAAGTTTAGATTCCCTCACCTTTCTCTTTGGTCTCATGGTTGGATCAAAAGCAATTAACTATGCCTTGAATGGCCCTGCTTTAAAACAGCTCTACATCCCCACAACACCTGATGTCAGATTCAAAGCTCAAGCTTGGATCGAAACTTTTGGTTCACGCTTATCAAAACAAGGCGGCTCTATCTTTAATATGTCGCTGGCACCTTTGCAAAAATCGTTCGGTGCGCTGGCTGGTAAAGCGCACTACCTCTGGCTAAGTGGTATTATTTGCTTTCCACTTCTAGCTCTTTGGTTTATTGCAGCTCTCTATCTCGGAAGATCGTTCAAGAAAGCTATCGAGAACAAAAAAACTATTTGCTAAAAAATTAGGCATTAAAAGTTAAGATTTGTTAAAATCAAAGCGGATCTTAAAACGGAGGTCTAAAATGCAAAACTTTTACGATTTTTTTGTCAAAGAACTCAAAGACATCTACAACTCAGAGTTGCAAATTCTGAGAGCCTTGCCAGAGATGGCACGAGCTTCTAAATCAGAGAAATTAAAAGAAGCCTTCCTTCATCATCTGGAAGAGACCAAAGGTCAAGTCAAAAGACTTGAAAAAATTGGACAAATTATAAAAGAAGACCTCAGAGGAGAAATGTGTCATGCTATGCGTGGTTTAATCCAAGAAGGTGAAGAAATCCTCAGAACTCCTTTTGAAGAAGATACCAAAGATGCTGCACTCATCAGTGCAGGTCAACGTGTTGAGCATTACGAAATGGCTGCGTATGGTTGTTTAAAAACATATGCTAAACATCTAGAGTTACCAGAAGTCGAAGATCTTCTGGCAGCCACTTTAAAAGAAGAAGGCGCTGCTGATAAAAAGCTCTCCTCTCTTGCAGAAGGTGGATTATTCACCTCAGGTATTAACACAAAAGCCTGCAGTCATTGTGAATGTACCTAATTATCACAAACACCTCTTTAGACTTTAAAAAGTTTTAAAGAGGTGTTTTTTAACTCATACATTTTTCCAATTTAATTATAGCAAAAAAAATTCTAAATCTTTAAATTGTTTTTATAAAATTGCAAATGGAGTCAATAATGGACATCCTTTCTAATAGGTATGTGCAATACCGCTCTTTTGAATTCACTTATTTTGCTAAAATAAAACCTCATGAAATTGTCATAAAGATTTGTGATCTTGCTCAAAGACAGCTTCATAAATCTCTCATTCGAGATGAAGCCTCTATAAACACCTTGCAAAAGCTAAAAAATGATCCTGTTCTGTTTTTTAAAACAGTTCAAAAGCTTAAAATAGACTTCACTCAATTTAACTTCCCCTCTTTTGAACACCCTCTTCCTGACTTAGAAACCTGCCACACCTACGTTAAAGACGCTATCGCCGACATAAAATCACAAATAGCCACAGATCACCCATCTTCTAAACAGTTTATCTGTCCTATCAGCATGGACGTTTTAAAAGACCCTGTTATCACCAATTGTGGACATACTTTTGAAAAAGAAAATATAGAAGAAGCCAACAAAAAAAATACCGCTTGCCCCACATGTCGAACAAAAATAACGTCATTATCTCCTAACTACTCACTTAAAAGCGCTTTAGAAACATGGGAAAAAGAAGATCCCATTCCCACTTTTTCTTCTTTTCAAAAAGATAATAAAGCTATAGCTCAAGCTCATCTCTCAACAGCTCAAACGCTCATAGAAGGAGAAGCAGCAGATGAAGCCATCAGTAGCTATAAAAAAGCATTTCAATATACGAAAGGTGCGACTGACTATGCGCCCATTCCAAAACTTTACCAATCTTTACAAAAGAAGCCCCATGAGCGGCTAGCCCACCTCTATTATGCTTTATATCTTTTAGAAGAAAATAACCTTCCCGCTGCTGTAACAAGTTTAGAATCTGCTCAATCTCTCGAATCTGATCTTTTGGCATCTCTCTCTATTAATTTTGCTTTAATCATGCTTTACAGACATACACACCAAGAGGCATCAAAGATAAGCCAGCTCATCCAAGACACGCTCCCACTTCTAAAAAAAACTCCTTCTAAAAAAGGCATTTTTTTTGCTAAAGAAATGTTATGTCAAGATCTCACTCATACAGGCTTGTATGATTATCTTGCGGATGTTACACAAGGCATAACTGAGCAAAGACAATTTTTATTTAAAGGAGCGTTGCATGCTTTAACTAAACAACAATTTTTAGATGCAGAAACACTCTGTGCAAAAACAACACCCCAATCCTTCGAAGAGCTTGTTATTTTTGCTCAAGCAAACCCCTCTTCACAACAAGAGCGCCTTGAAAAATTTGCTCTTCAATTTTTTAACAATAGAGATTTTAAAAAGAGTAGGCAAGCTTTCAAAACTCTTCTTTTGTTTTCTCAAAAACCACTTTACTATGAAAAAATTATAGACTCCTACTCCTATAAGGCAACTTCCTTTTTTTCTAGTACATCTTCCTGTTTTAATCTCCCCAAATCTCAGCCAGATAAAAAAGATAAAATATTTCCTTACGCATCTAAATTGATAGAGTTATATATTGCAGAAGGCTCTTATAGAAAAGTTGAAAGAATAGCTGAAAATGCGATAAAAGCTACTACAAAAATTGAAGAAAAAATAGAAATCTATAAAAAATTAGAGCTTGTTTATCTAAACACAGGAAAGTATCAACTACAAGATCTCTGGAAACAATTAGGAGGTGCTTACGAAGAAACTTGTCAGATCGATCGAGCTAAAGAAATTTACGAAAAATGTCTTGAGCAATTTAATACTCAATTTTTTGCTTTTAAACTGGCTGATATTTTAATTTTACAAAAAAAACCTGGAGAGGCTGTAGCCATCTACTATTCACAAGCAGAAAAAGCCATCTGCGATCAAGATAAGACCAATTTAGAAAAATGTTACAGTTATATTCAAAAAATTGATCCCTCAATGCGCTTACTTGATCCTCTTCAAAAGATGCAGTTGCTTTCTCAGAGACAAATCTTAAAGCTCTCGACTGAATTTAAAGAATTCAAAGAGTCCTCTGAACATACCATCAGTTCCCTGCAAAAAGAATTAGAAGCACAAAAAAGATCTTCTGAAGAAGGGACTTCTAAACTACAAAAGGAATTAGAAGACATCAATAAAAAACAAGAAACGGATCGAAAATTAGCTGAAGAGAAAATTTCTAAATTAATTTCTGCATTAGAAAGAACATATCGAATATCAGAGAAAGAAATTTCAAGATTATACTCTAAACTTAATCTTAAACAGAATGCTTATGGGGCTCGCAGTGAATACTATACAATCGAGACAGAAACAAAACGTCTAAAGCATTTGAACACCCAACTAGCAGAAATTTTTAAAGACATAGAAGTGAAAATACCAGAGGCTCGTTTCGATTTTGGAGATTTTGGATTCGCATGGTGATAGATGATTATAGCTGTATTCCCTTGCGAAGATAAGACTCCAGGGTGATGATTTCCCCTGCAATCTTTAGTTCTTCTATTCCCGCTTGCAAAGCTCTTGTTTCTCTTTCCATTGTTTGAGGATTATGCATATCCCAGACAACCTGGAAAAATTTCTTATGTCCTCTAGGAGTTTGTACTAAAAAATCAATTTCATAGCGCTTAGCTGTTAGATAGTAACTCACGTTACAGCCAAGACGTCTCAAATCGAGATAGACAATATTTTCAAACAATCTACCCAGGTCATTTTCATAATCTAAAGTTAAAGCCCGGATCATACCAGGATCAATTGCGTAAAGTTTTTTAGGATTTGTCTGTGATTTACGAATAGATTTATCATAAATAGGTACAAAAAATGCTAGGTAAGCATCTTCAATATGATCTGCATATTCATAGAGAAGATCTCTTCCAATTTGATAGCCTTGACTTTTGACATCATTGTAAAATTTATTCACAGCAAATGATCTGCTAGCATTATGAATCATCGAGAGAATCATGTATTTGAGGAGGGTAGGATGTTTGACCTCATGTCTTTCGATAATATCTCTATAAATAGCGACATTGAGATATTCTTGAAGGGTTTGTTGTTTAACATCAGGAGTAAATGTTATAATTTCAGGAAATCCTCCTTCTGATAAATAAAGGTGAAACATCTGTCTCAATTTGTCTTCAGTTTTTTTACTAAAAAGAGCGCCATCAATTTCGACTTTCTTAGCTCTCATAAATTCATGAAAACTATAGGGCCATATTTCAATAGCAAGAGATCTCCCCCGCAGATTTGTGGCAATTTCTTTACTAAGTAATTTAGCCGATGATCCGGTTAGGAAAATTTCGATATTTTTCGTGTCATGTAAACGCCTAATGACAATAGGCCAATTGGCTACAGTCTGAATTTCATCGAAAAATAAATAACATCTCCTCTCGTGATTTTCAGGATAAAGTGAATAAAAAGCGTCTACTAACTGAGCTAATTTCTGCTCATCAAGAGGTAAAAGTCTATCGTCTTCAAAATTGATATACAAAATAGTTGTAGAATCTATACCTTGATTGATCATTTCCAAAATCTGTTGATAGAGAAAATAAGTTTTCCCTGAACGACGCATACCCATGGCAACTTTAATTTTTCCAGGGCTTTCTGGAAACTGCACATTTCTAGTCACAATATTATTTGCCACAAGCTTGAGCTTATCATGAAATTCGCCGAGCAAAATTTGGATTATTGAGCTTTCATTCATACAGTGTAAGTTTAATACAGTTCTATCCTTTATTCAAGGACAAATTGAAATATAAAACATAACTTACTGATTTAAAAACACTTAAATTGCCATAAAACATATGTAATGTATATACCCCGTCCGGTTCAATCGCGAGAGCTTTCAATTCAGTCTTTTTGTGGGCGATTGAACCGGAAGAAGTCTATATTCAATTAACAGAAAACAATAATGGAAGCTGTTCCTCACTGATAGCCTCTAAGCCCAAGCCAGCTGCTAGATCGGCTCTTATTTCTATTTCTATATTGTGTATATTTTCATAGCTT
>CAYUZN010000078.1:0-8905 GCA_964449295.1 uncultured bacterium
TTTCATAAATTGAAGGATACATATCTTTATCACTGAAGGATGCTTTTGGAGCTTCTAAGGCAGAATGAAGTAGATTTTTATCGCGTAATCCATAAAGACCCCCAAAATTTTTAATAAGGACATCATGGAAAGCAATAACTTGATCTACCGTAAGGTACTTTATTACTTATCCGCAAGTCTCTTTAAAGCAGCTCTGTTTTCTTTAATAATTTTGTTCACAATAGGGTTAAGCTCGCTGTCTGAAATATTTTCTCTTTCAGAATCTGAAACTACTCGAGAACGAATATAGTCTTGTAGAGTTACTCCCTCTAAAGCTGCAATCGCTTTTAATTTTCTATGTTGAGCAACAGGAAAATCTACTGTGACTCTGGTTACCTTTTTTTTGTTCTCGAAACAGTTCGTTTACGTCTTCTGGTTTCCATCTCCTCCTCCACAAACCATCAGTATATCCTGTTATCATACAAATAATTTTTGGCATAATTTAAAAAACCTATATTTTTTTAATAAAGTGTTTTATCGCTGTTATCTAGATACCCAAACAGAAAAACTCGATGTTCCACTTTTTAAAGACTAAACTGCCGACGGTAAGATATTCTGGAAGCCCTTATGAGATAGGTGCTTAGTTGAACAGGCTTTTCCAAATGAAATAGCTTTTATTAAACAATCTTTGATTTTCTCGACTTCTTGCTCGGGCTGAGCATGGGTAAAAAGCGAGGAAATAGCATTAAAAATGACTTGTAAACGGCTTTGTTCGGCGAGGCTTCCTATGGTATACAAGGGAAGTTTGTTCTCTATGCAAGATTGTTGTAATTTGTGAAAAAAGAAAGAATGGTCAAGCAACAGGCTCAGGATCACGCATCTGCATGAGCCCTCAACGCCTTGTTGCTTGGCCAAATTGTTCCATGCTTCATAACTCTTCCAGTCTTGAAAGAAAACCTCCACCAACCATCGCAGCGTGTAGGCTTGGACTATATCGATGTCTCGCCATGTTAAATCTGTCGCTATGATATACCGAAATTCCTTTTCGTTCGAGTATCTTATTGCTATGACCACTCTCTTTGTCTCATGCGCATCCACCCAAAGTTTTTGCGCATTCATGATAATAATTTCTTCTTTACCTCCCCTAATAAATATTGACATACAGGTTGCTTTAGCTCTCTCAATCTCAAAATGACTCTTCACATCGATGAGCAGTCCTCTTTTATTACGTACGAGTTGAGTAGATCGTAGTTGCGAAATTACCTGAATACCGCCTTGAAATGAACGGGCTTTTTGGACAAAATCGGCTGACCCATACATAGCATCTGCTAGAATGCACTTAATGTGCACATCCGGATGAGCTCGGAAAAAATGCTCAAGCAAGTCAAGAGCCAACTCCAATTTAGAGGGGTATTCTTTCCTTCTTATCGGTTTTTTAGGACGGACAGCTTTTTGTACATTTTGCTTTTAAGGCTAGCCATGCTTTCTGAGTCATTGTTAACCGACCTCCAACTGCCTTTAAGGAATCGTTTAGATTATCAAGATAAGATTTTATAAAGTCTAAGGCATCGGTCAACATACTACCACCAACTCATTAAGGAAGAGTATGTTAAGATTTGACACGACTTATAGTCAATGGATTATTTTAAAAAAAGTGGAACATCGAGAAAAACAAGAATATTTATAAATTGTTAATAATAAGCATGTTATGATACATGATGTTAACATTATGGATTACGTATTACGTAATTAATAGAGTTGTGTTATAATCAAGATATGAAAGATCAATCACCTAAAAAAATTAACCAGACGTTTTCAATTCCTCTTGATATTTCTCAAGAATTGCATACGTATGTGAAAAGACGAGAAATGAGTCAGTTCGTTAGCGAAGCTATTCGGAAAGAACTTGATACAAAAAAAGAAGAGCTCAAAGAAGCTTATCTCCTAGCAAACAAAGATAAAGGTCAATGTGAGGGATTAGAAGATTGGGAAAGTACATTACAAGATGGATTAAATGAGCCATAAAAAGAATTTTCCTAAAAGAGGAGAAATCTATTGGGTGAATTTTGATCCAACTATAGGTGCAGAAATTAAAAAGACCAGACCTGGCCTCATTGTCTCGAATGATATAGGCAATGAAGTGTCTAATGTCGTTATGATTGCTCCTATCACGAGCCAAGTTAAAAACATCTATCCTTTTGAAGTAAAACTTATAGTAGATGGCAAACCAGCTAAAGTAATGCTTAACCAAAGTAGAGCTATTGATAAATCTCGTTTAAATCGCAAGATAGAAAGCATAGGCCATGAAACACTGAAAGCTGTTGAAGAAGCTCTTAAAATTGTATTTGGCCTTAGCTAAAAAAAATTCAAGTGTTTCTTGAATCGTATTGCCGCCGTATGATAATTTTCTTAAATAAATGAGGCTCTATGGAATATGCGAAAGCAGAGAGTTGGAAGATGTTCAATGAGATCTCACCTACTTACGATAGAGTCAATAGTATTCTCTCACTGGGAATTCACAGATATTGGAGACGGCACTTAGCAAAAGCTCTTCCTAAAAAAAACAACATCTGTCTGCTCGATTGTGCAACTGGCACGTGTGATCAAATTATATCACTTATGAATAAGACAACTCGTATTGATCGAGCAGTTGGGATTGATCTTGCACGTGAGATGCTCAAAATTGGAAAAAACAAGCTTGCCTCAAAACGGTATGGCTACCGAGTTGAACTGAAAGAAGCTTCGATGACAGAGATCCCTTACCCAGAAAATTCATTTGATTGTGTCACCCTTTCTTTTGGTATTCGCAATGTAGCAAATGTGGAAGGCGGTTTAAAAGAGATGCACAGAGTGCTGTCAACAAATGGGCGCATTTTGATTTTGGAATTTTCACTACCAAAGATCTCTTTGTTAAAAAAGGCTCACCTGTTTTATTTACGGCATGTTCTTCCCAAAATAGGAGGGTGGGTGTCAAATAATAAGCAGGCTTACCTTTATTTGAATGAGACGATTGAATCTTTTCCTTATGGAAAAGAATTTTGTACTCTCTTGGAAACAGCCGGCTTTAAAGATGTGAAGGCAACCCCTCTCACAGCAGGGATTGTGACACTCTACCAAGGAGATAAATTGTGAGCCTCTTAGATGAGATAGAAAAAGCTCAACAATACCCTAAATTCTACTGGGAAGATAGAGATACAGATCAAGTCATTGGAGGGTACGGTGCGCATTACACAACCTCTGAAATCCCCCAAGACCCTACCGATTTTTTGTTTGGAGGAAGCTCATTTTGCAAAAACCTTAAAGATACAGTCTGGCACGACATCCCCTCTTCATTTTATTTTCATCCTAAAGTCCTTCTTTCCGATCACAAAAGAGAGATCACCCACTCTTCTGCCTCTTTGAAACATTTAAAAAAAACAGAAACGCCCACATTTCATGAATGGAGTAAATTAATTCATCATGCTCTCGAAAGCATTGAACACAAAGCCCTAGAAAAAGTTGTCTTAGCAAGGCGAACCTCTCTTAGCTTCAAAGAGACCCTTAACCCTTTTCATGTTCTCAAACATTTAAAATCAAAAAATAGTAGAGCGATCTATTTCTTACTTCAATTTTCTGAAGATACCGCTTTTGTGGGAGCCACCCCCGAAAAACTCTACGCAAGACAGGGAAGAACCATTTTATCAGAAGCTTTAGCTGCCACATGCCATTTAAATGCAAGTGAAGAGGCTCTTAAAACCCCCAAAAGCCAATTAGAATTTCTGATCGTCAAGCAATTTATCCATGCGCAACTAGCTCCTATTTGTGAATCTCTTCAGTGGGAAGAGTATAACCGCATTGTCAAAACCTCAACCGTTCAACACCTCTACAATCAGTTAACTGCCACCCTTAAAAATGGCATCTCCGATCACCACTTAATCCCTCTACTACACCCCACCCCTGCCATTGCAGGCTCTCCCCAACTAGCAGCCCTCCTCTACCTTCACCAAAAAGAGCCCTTCGATCGAGGCTGGTACGCCTCACCCATTGGATGGCTAGAGAAAGAAAAAGCAGATATAGCCATTGGAATTAGATCGTGTCTAATCAGAGGAAAAGAGATGCATCTCTTTGCAGGAGCGGGCATTATTAGAGATTCGACAGCTGAATCGGAGTGGGAAGAACTCAATCATAAAATCTCTCAATTCGCAGGGCTTTAGAAGATGAGCCAGGCTCTTTCAGAGTTGTGGGTATTTTCCCCAATAGAACACTTTAGGACTCCGTTATGACAGAGAATTTGGCAAACATTTTTCAGATCAAACCATCTCATTACAGTCTATCTGGAGATTTTAAAACTAATTTAATCGAAAATCAGCCACAATGATCTCAAAACCTCAAGAGGTACTATGAATATTCTCTGGGCAAGACTGATTATACAAAACTTAATCGGACAGGGAGTTAGGCGATTTTGTGTCTCTCCTGGTTCCAGATCCTCCCCTCTTGTGTATGCTCTTGCAGAAGGAGATTTGGCTTCATCTTTAGTACACTTTGATGAAAGAGGGATGGCTTTTCATGCTTTGGGCTATGCTAAAGCTTCTAAAGAGACGGTGGCCATTATTTGCACGTCAGGATCGGCTGTAGCTAATTTATTTCCTGCTGTTGTCGAAGCTGCAAATACAGGTGTGCCTCTGATTATTTTGACAGCTGATAGACCTCCTGAGTTGCAAGAGTGCGGATCTAATCAAACGTGTGATCAAACAAAATTCTTTGGCACGTATGTTAGGTGGGAATTTAATCTCTCTTGTCCTGATGAAAAAATTGCAGAAACGTATGTAAGCTCAACAATTGCGCAAGCTGTTTATAGGGCCAGTCACTCACCTAAAGGCCCTGTGCATATCAACTGCGCATTTAGAGAGCCGCTATTTCAAGGAGGATCTCCGACACTTTATGGAGCAACGCACTATGAAACGTCTCATAGGTCTTTATCTACAGCTACTTTAGAGAGGTTTGGGAAACAGTTTTCTAAAGCAGAACGGGGTGTGATTGTAGCGGGTGCTTTTTCAACGACTAGATCTTTAAAAAGCATCTACGCTGTTGCAGAACATCTCCACTGGCCTATCTTGCCTGACATTTTATCAGGACTTAGATCTGATCATAACATGGTGATACGCTATTACGATGCTATTGTTAAAGCCTTGCCTGATTTTAAACCCGATTGTATTTTACATCTGGGTGATCGGCTTGTTTCTAAAACTCTTCTTGAATGGATCTCTCAGAGTTCTGCTGAAACTTACACGCTTGTGGCAGACCATCCTTTTAGACATGATCCTCATCACTGCCTCACGCATAGAATTGAGTGTGATCCTACGGTATTTTGTGAACAAATTTTGTCTTTCACATCTCATAAAGCCTCTTGGCTCTCCCTTTGGAAAGAGGCAAGTGAGAGTATTGAAGATGAACTCATATCGTTTGAAGAGGCTTTCACAGAGTTTGGCCTTATTCGTTTTTTACACCACCATATTCCAGCTCATTATGCTCTTTTTCTCTCTAATAGTTTACCTGTGCGTTATGCCGATCAATTCTTTTTCCCTAAGTTTTTTAAGGGACCTATTTTTGGGAGTCGGGGTGTCTCTGGCATCGATGGTAATATAGCTACCGCCATTGGGATTGCAGAGGGCTCGCAAAGGCCTACAATTGCTCTCATAGGAGATTTAGCTGCCCTGCATGATCTGAATTCTCTGGCTCAAATTCATCAATCAAAACACCCTGTCATTTTCTTAATTATTAATAATCATGGGGGTGGGATATTCTCTTTTGTGCCTAACCCATCTAAGAAGGAGAACTTCGAGAGATTTTGGGCAGGCTCTCACCTCTTTCATTTTGAGAATGCAGCTAAGACTTTTCAGCTGCCTTATTTTCATCTCAAAGACTTTGCGTCTCTGTCTAAAGTTCTCAAAGAGGAAAAATCATGTGTGGTTGAGATCACGACAAACAGAGAGAAAACCTATGTCGAACACACTCAAATCATCACTCATTTAAAAGCATGCCTAAGCTCATCTTCTTGCACGGTTTTTTAGGAGATAAGCAAGATTGGGAGGGCGTGATGGCTCATCTTCCTGATTTTGAGTGCCTCGCTCTATCTTATCCTTTTGAGATCCCTTCTGATGGTATTTTGGTGGGCTATTCGATGGGAGGAAGAGTGGCTTGTAAATACCCCCATCCAAAAATTCTCATCTCTTCCCATCCTGGGCTTAAGACAGAAGAAGAAAAAGATGAGAGACGCAGGTGGGAACAAAAATGGCGCTATCTATTGCAGACAGACTCATTTGATCACTTTTTGCAACTGTGGTACGATCAACCTTTATTTGAGTGTCTTAAAAAGAGTTCTAATTTTCCAGCTATTTTTGCAAGAAGGATGGCAGGCTCAAAAGAGGTTGCTCTGCATCAATTTGAATCCCTTTTGCTTTCAAGTTATTCCTACCATCTTCCTGCCAACGCTCATTTCTTATGTGGCTCAGATGATAAAAAATATCTCGATCTCTATACGCGCTTATGTTTAAATCCATTAATTATACAGGGGAGCTCTCATGCCTGCCATCTTGAACAACCAACACAATGCGCCAGCGTCATCCGCCAGATCTTAGAAAAAAGTCCAAACGATACTTAGAAACTGTCTAGAAGTTTCTTATAAGCTTATCTTTTTTACTCTTGACAATTCTAATAATATTGTACCATTATATTTTCGAGCAATTTGAGAATTTGGCTTTCATAAACTCTGTGCTGGTTTCCCAAGCTGATCGGATCGCTTTTTTTAAGGAGTATCTTATGTTTAAGAGATTTATATTTTTTAGCTTTTTAATATTAAATGGTTTCTCACAGATTTATTCTTATTCGCAAGAATTTATTTCAAACTCAGGAAAGACTATTTCTTTAATGTCTTGTCAAACAGAAGACTTAAACGAATGTAGTAAAATCTTCACTGATTCTTTCTTGCACGCTTATAAAGACTTTACTTCTCAGTTATTGGGAGTGCAAGATAAGAGATTATTCTTAGAAGAGGATTTTCTGCATGCATCTCATGATTTTCAAATGGGGAAGCAAAAAATAATAGTTGCCAAAATTGAAAACAAAATCATTGGATTAGCAGGATTTAAAGAAGCTGAAAAACCGGGCCAAATTTATATTACTCTATTGACAGTTGCCCCTGCTCATTGGAAAGAAGGGATTGGCAAACAGTTGGTTTTCTCTGCTTTTGATATATTTGAGAATGTCAAAGAGTTGGTCGTAATTACACGAAAAGTTAATGAAGGAGCGCGAAATTTTTATTTGAAATTAGGCTTTAACGCTTCTCCTTACATGCATCCAGGATATAGCCCTGAAAAATATATTGGTTATGAATGGTCAAAATCTGAGTGAAAAGAAGGAGCTCTCATGCCTGCTTCATTGCATAACCAAAAAACTGCGCCAGCCTTATCTACCAGATCGTGGAAAGAAGAGGGGACTTACCAAGATATCAAATATCATAAAAGTGGCAAAATTGCCAAAATTACGATTAATAGACCCCATGTGCGTAACGCCTTTCGCCCTCTGACTGTCGATGAAATGATGCATGCTTTAAATGATGCCAGACACGATCCCGAGATCGGAGTGATTATTCTGACAGGTGAAGGAAAAGAGGCCTTTTGCTCAGGAGGCGATCAAAAAATTAGAGGAGAGGCTGGCTACCAAGATCAAGAAGGCTCAGAGCGCCTCAACGTCCTCGACTTTCAAAGACAGATCCGCACCTGCCCCAAACCTGTCATTGCTATGGTTGCAGGGTATGCTATTGGAGGCGGCCATGTTCTTCATATTGTTTGTGATCTTTCCATTGCAGCTGACAATGCGATCTTTGGTCAAGTGGGGCCAAAAGTGGGATCTTTTGATGGCGGTTATGGGTCGAGCTATTTAGCCCGTATTGTGGGACAAAAAAAAGCTAGGGAGATTTGGTTTCTCTGTAGACAATATAGTGCACAAGAAGCTCTTAATATGGGACTTGTTAACCACGTTGTCCCCTACGAAGAACTTGAGACGACAACCGTGCAGTGGTGTGAAGAGATCCTGCAGCACTCCCCACTCGCCATTCGCTGTTTAAAGGCAGCGCTTAATGCTGATTGCGATGGGCAAGCAGGCTTGCAAGATTTAGCAGGTCATGCGACTATGCTCTTTTATATGACAGAGGAGGGGCAAGAGGGGCGCAATGCCTTTCTTGAAAAAAGATCCCCCAACTTCTCACAATTTCCCTGGAGACCCTAACACCTCTTTTAGTATATAACCCAACTTACCCCTTATACACATCTCTTGAAAGAAATCCAAAATTAGCCCTATACTCCTCAAATAAAAACAGAGAATTCAGTGTTAGAAGAGTTGCTCTCAAAGTCTAAAAGTAAAACGCTTGAATTCAAAGAAAATGCCTATACCCTTTCCAAAGTTGCTCTTATAGCTTAGGCTAGACTCTTCCAATGACTCTTGCGTAGCTTAAGTGGGAGAGGTCGAAATCAACTTGCGTATATAACTCCCTCGATTTAAACTGAAAATTGGCTCAAAAGAACCACAAAACAGACGAATCTTTAGTTGCTAAACGAGGTCTTATGCAAACAGTAGCTATTACCACTTGGACCGAAGCGATGCGTCCTAAAACACTCATTGCCTCTTTGTCACCTGTACTGATTGGGGCCTTTTTTGCTTATAAAGAGGGATCTTTTTCCTTTTTTTATGCTCTATTGACTCTTTTGGTGGCTCTTGGTATTCAAATTACAACTAATTTTGCCAACGATTACTTCGACTTTGAAAAAGGCTCAGATACACCAAGCCGCAAAGGTCCTATAAGAGGCCTGCAAGCAGGGCTTATTCCTGGGCACAAAATGAAACAAGCGATTCTTCTCACCGTTCTTGCCACATCTCTTTTAAGCTCTTT
>CAYUZN010000079.1:0-8850 GCA_964449295.1 uncultured bacterium
GTCTCTCATATTGGTATTCTTTTAAAACCTTTGTCGCATAAGGCCTCATCTCTTCATGAGAGATCACCCCTGTGAACATCAAAATCACACACGCAAGACCCATCAGTCCCATAATCGTCATACTAACCACGACTTTACGATTAATGCCACCAAAATAAAACATCACAAGAGCCATCGGATACAAAACCAAAGCTGTTCCTAAATCGGGCTGCTTTAAAATGAGAAGAAATGGAATTAAAACAATGGCAATGGCCTGAAAAGACGTCACGGCTCTTTTCACAGAACGTCCTTTATATTCTAAAAACCAACTCAGAGTGATCACAACGACAAGTTTAGCATATTCAGAGGGCTGGAATTCTCTTCCTAAAAAGGGAACTTTGTACCATCTGTGCACATTCTGAATCGGAGTTGTAAAAAAAAGTCCAACTAATAGCAAGATAATAATCAGATACAAAAGCCAAGCGTACGATCGCAATTTGTGATAATCGGTTCCTGCAAATAAAAAATAAGCCACCCATCCCAGAATAAACCATTTGATTTGATTTGTAGATGTCGCAGTAAAAAAGGTTTCAACTCCTTCTTTCCCTGTTGTAGCAGAAATCACAAGCACGCTGATCCACATGAGTAAAAGAATCAGCGGAATTGTACGAAAATCAATAAATCTTAAATATCTATGATCCCACATATTTTTTATTTGCAGACATCACAAAGTCTTTGACAGTTTCAAAATCCCGAAGACCTACAAGACGCCCTGCTTCTTTACCATCTTTAAATAAAATCATGGTAGGAACCGATGTCACTTGAAAAGAAGAGGCAATACGCTGAGCATGATCGATATCTAATTTAGCCACAGTGACTTGTCCATCCAACTCTTTTGCCACTTTTTCTAAAATAGGAGCCAGCATGCGGCAAGGGCCACACCAATCGGCATAAAAATCGACTAAAAAAACACCTTTTCCAATTTCTTTTTCAAACCCATCTTCTGTTAATTTTTTGATTTGATTGCTCATAGCTCCTCTACAATGTTATATAATTTATTTAATCGCATCTATCTTAAGTATGAAAGAAAAAAAGATTCAGGTAAAGTTTAAATAACAAATAACCTTTCGATGAGTTTTTTGATTACTTTTTAAATAGAAAATCGCCAAACTCTTTCTTTTAATCTTAGAGAGAATTTTTTATGTCATTAGCTTCTAACTTACGCCTTGATCTGGCAGATCCTCTTATTCCTTGGTCTATTAATCCTAGTACTTTTAAAAATATGACAGCTTCCTCTGAAGATAGTTCTTATAAAATTGGACAGCTCTTTCCTACAGATGAGGATTGACGCTTTATTTGGAAAGTATTCCATAAACAAAAACCTACCAAATACAGTCTTGGCAAAGTTTTTATCATCTATAATAAAGATCAACAACACGCTTTTGAAAAAAACCTGCCGGTTCAAGAAAAAGAAGCTTCTAAATTCCCTCCTACATGGAATCAAGAGCCAAGAGCTATTCAAAGAGCTCAAGCCATCGATCGCTGGAAAAAAGCTGTCTCACAATTCTCTCCTTTTGAAAGCATGGAAACAGATGGACGAAGACATTCTTGGAAATCTACCAAAATTCTTCCTCTTTTTCATGGCACAAATCAAGCTGCGTGTCATTCTATCTGTGAAAGCGGTCACACTTTTTTTGGCAAAACAAATCTTAGCATAAATCCAGAAGATTCCTCTAATACCGATGATGGTTATTTTGGAAGCGGGATCTACTTTACAGATAGTGCAAAGTATGCTGCTGATATCTACAGTGAAGGTCATCTTGTTATGAGTTGGGTCTCGATGCGTCAGCCTTTTCCTATTGTTGGTAATTCTTCTCAAGATGATATGAAATTTTTACGTGGTAAAGGAGCCCATAAAGATTATAATGCTCATTATATTCCTGTAACTTCCTTAGATCCCTCAGATCCCGATTGTCCGGAATACTATGTTGATGCCGTTTTTCTCAAAACCATCACATTTAGACCACAATATGTGGAAGACCTCATCCCTCATCTGATAACTATTCTTCAAAATGCCGATGTTGACTCCGATAAAAAGCTTCGTAACTACCTTAATCAACAACTGGATTATCTTTTGAAGCAACCCTCTGATGATTATCTCGATGATCATGATCTATCAACCTTGCATGAAAAACTCCAAACCCTTGTAGATGCAAGCGGGCAAGTCAACAAAGCAGCTGTTAAAACAATTACTTTAGAATCTATAAAGTCTAAGATACTATTACCTTCTCAAGCCAAAGCCTCTATTCCTTCGATTGCATTTGGGGCTTCCCAATGGGAACACTATTTTGAAATTAAAGTAGAAGAACCGCCATTGCCGCCCGATATTGAAGACATTCTAAAAAGCGCTTGTCCATTTTTTCCAGGCAAACAAGTAGAACAGACCCATTTCTTAACGCTTGTTCCCGCAGGAATCAACACTGACAAACTAGAGAAGCTCACCGGACATCCTAAAAAAGGTAATAGAATCGGATTTTTCGGACGCCATTGCTCAACTCATTATTCAGAAAAATTCAATTACCTAGATAAGACCATCTCCAAACAAACTCATTGGGTTCTCATGCCTCATGAGGTGGTTCCTGAAAGTCGCAATAAGAGTTGGGAAGAGCAAAAAACCCTAGCAACAAATTATCAGTCTCAAGGATATGAACTCCTCTCCATTCTAGATGGAGCTTGCTGCCTTCTATTAGATTATGTACAAAAAAAAACAATTTATAATCCATGGACTTGGATTCGATGTGTGACAGATCTTTCAAAAGACCATTCCCCAGAAGTTATTGGGGACTTCACGTCTGATAGTCTTAAAGTCTATCCTGAAGACGGTGTTAAGATTGGCATAGCTTACCCAAGCTATGGGATAGGACTTGCGCGCAAGTTTTTTTAATAAAGGTAAGGAAAATAGGCACTGAACATGGCATCTAACCTCTGAAGTGGAATAGAAATACATTTGGCAGCTCGCCTTCCCATTGCTGGATTGTATGTGGTTGCTGTGAAAATAACATCCCACATATAGGGTTCTGACGCGCCTCTATCTGCTTGCCATTTATCTATCCATAACTGCAACATTTTCCCAGCTACCTCAAAAGCCAGTACCTTATCAGCAAATCGATAAAAATGATCGGTTCTACTATCTATAATATCTTGCAACATTTGATCAGGATTTTTATCAAAAGCCTCTTTTAGGATTGCTTGAGCTCTTTTTTCATCTCCTAAGTTTGTAATAAACTCGACCAATGTCCAAATATCATGTTTTTTAGGATCATCTAAGGCAGCTTGTTCCATTTCTTGAACATATTTTGGTAATTGATCTCTTATAGACGAATTTTTATTCCTAGAAATAGCGTTTGCAAGAACATAAATTAAATACAATTTATCTTTAGGTCGATCCAAAATAATCTGCCAAGCTCCTTCTAAATCCCCTATTCTGACTTTAATCTCTACAATCTTGTAGGCGTATTCATTAATCCTTGTTTGATCTAAACTGCTTAATGTAGCAGGAACATCTTCTGGATAAGTGATGGCCTGCAATTCAGCTAATACAATAAACCAATCAGTTCTCAAATTTTCAGACTTCAATCCAATTTTTTCTTTCATACGTTCAAATAGGGACTTTAAAAAATCTAAATCTGTTAAGATTTTATTTTCCCTCCATTCAGAGATCTTTTCGATTACTTCTCTAAATATAGGCTCTACTGGTTCTGTTCCCATCCAATCAATTAGACCGTTGATGACTTGAGTGATTGTCGTAATAAGATCTTTTCGATTTATCTGACTTTCGATCTGAGCAATTCTAAATAATTTTATAGGATTCCGTCCAGCTTTGTCCTTAAGAGCTTCAAGTGTTCCATCAGGCCAATTCTGTAACACAGCCAGCACAAATTCCATATTCCATATCTCTGCAGCTTCAGAACCAACTAATTTGATTTGCTCTTGTATTTTCTGAGGATTAGCTAATGTAGAAAAAAACTCAGCAAAAGCACGTCTTGCTCTTAACACATAAGCAGATTGCGTTTCAGAACACATTTGAATAGCCTGCTTACCTAGCTCTGGCTTTTTCAATTTTAAAAAAGCAGTTGCGACTCTACATAAGAGACGATCTGTTTCTCCGCTAGCAACTATTGAAGGTAGTCTTTCCATGATTTCTAAAAGAATAAAAATCTTTTGCAGCTCTGAAAGATAGGAAAGATCTCTCCAAGTTTTACAAACAAGAGTTAGTTTACGAGCCTCTTGCGCTGATGTCATCACATACGTAAAGATTTTCACCATGATAGGCTCAGGAGCCCAATACCCATTAATAGTTGGATCTATTCCCCATTTGAAAGAAACTGCTTGCATCAGAAACCTCTCTTAAAAAACTTTTTAAGTGTAAAATAAAATCAACAATTGCGCAAGAGATCTAATAATTAAAATTAAAATTAATGACACCTGAGCGAAATTGGGTCGAGTTTCTTCCCCAAGCCGTCACCCAAGCACCTGCGATGATGCCAAACTCTTCACTGAAATTATACTCGAGGGCTGGTGCAAAGCTGATTTGTTCTGAGGAAGGATTTCCCACGCTAGCAGGGACACCTGTCGAGGTGACTCCTGGCGCGCCAGAGAAATGATTTCTATTGGTATGCACATAGACGCTATCTAGAGCAAATACCCAGTTTTGATTGAAGGTATACTCAAAACTAAAAATAGCCATTGTGAAAACTCCAGGGTGGATTTTACCATGCGTATGATAACCGCCTCCATAATTATTGAATCCTTTGACATGCACAGGTGCAAATACTGTTCCGCATAAAGTGAGTTGAGTGCTCAAATAGTGAAGGTTTTTCAAATGATAGACTTTATAAAAAATGAGTCCTCCATTGGTTCCAAAAGATCCGGCACCACTTAAGTCTGTTCCTTTTTTGCTGGGATGAAGATGTTGGTAGTTGCCTGTAGGGAAAATTTCTCTTAAAGTGAACTTAACACCCGGGGCCCACGAAGATGTATTATCGGCAGGATAAAGTTGAAAATCAAAACCAATGGGAGTATCTCCCAAATGAAGGGAGGATTTGCCTTGAGAAAAATTATAGAGAGCTTGCGGGGTGATTTGAATATCCATCCACTCAGTTAACCCAAAAATACAAATAATTTGCGGGTTGACACTCAATAAATTAGGTTGAGAGTGAGACTGCCAATGATTGTTATAGTCTCCGGTATTTGTTGTCATATAGAGATAATACTGGATTTGTTCCTGTCCCTTAGGAACAACAGTTGCTGTGGGAGCAATTAAAGGCCCTGTGAGCCAAGGAGCTGTTGCATCTCCATATAGTCCAAAAATTAAGCTCCAAAATAAAGCTACCCAATATTTCATTAGGATCTCCCTTCAACTTATAAAGCTATCATAGACACTGGTTTTTGTCATTGACTTCACCAAAACTTTTCTATAAATAAAAAGCAGAGGAAGGTGAGATGTTACTTTATTGGATTGCGGGGTTTGTGTCTTTTTTTGTATTTATTTATCTTCTTATCACTTTGATTTGGCCAGAAAAATTATGAGGCTCTGTGAAAGATCTTGACTGGATTCAGCTGTCACTACTTATGCTGATTTTAACACTCGTGACTAAGCCTTTGGGTATTTACATGCACAAAGTTCTCAATCCAGAGGGAAAGACATGTCTTGATAAATTGTTCAAACCTCTAGAAAGATTGACTTATCGTATCTGTCATATTGACACAAAAAAAGAACAGTCATGGAAAGAGTATCTATTTTGCATATTTGCCTTCAGCTCTTTTTCTCTTATATTAACTTTCATACTTTTAGGATGTCAGCAATTTTTGTTTTTAAATCCTGCTAAATTAGGTGGTATCTCATTTGACTTAAACTTCAATACCGCTGTTAGCTTTGCCACCAATACTGACTGGCAAAGTTACGGAGGCGAATCGACGCTCTCTTATTTATCTCAGATGGTTCCCTTAACGCTGCAAAATTTTTTATCAGCTGCGCTGGGAATTGCTGTGGCAGCCTGCTTGGTGCGTGGTATAGCCAGACACTCTTCTAAAATTCTTGGGAATTTCTGGGTAGACATAACTCGTATTATTTATTATTTACTTCTGCCTCTGGCTTTTATCAGTGCTGTTTTTTTTATCTCTCAAGGAGTGCCACAAAATTTTAGCGCTTATACAAAAGTGTCGACACTGGAATCTGGTCAGGAGCAAGTGATTGTCCAAGGCCCAATTGCAACGCAAGAAGCAATTAAACTTTTAGGCACAAATGGGGGTGGCTACACCAACGCGAACTCAGCTCACCCTTATGAAAACCCAACACCTTTGTCTAATTTCTTTCAAATACTGTGCATGCTCGCAATCCCTGCTGCTCAAACTTACTACTTAGGTAAAGAGATAAAAAATCAGAAACATGGATGGAGCATTTACATTGCAATGTCGATTATTTTTGTTGCAGGCTTACTGGTTTGTTCTACTTATGAAACCAAGGGAAATCCAAATCTGACAGAATTAGGAATCGATGGAAGTACTGGAAATATGGAGGGGAAAGAGCAGCGCTTTGGAGTGTTTGGCTCGTGCTTATTTGCGACTGTGACAACAACAACTTCGACAGGAGCTGTGAATTCTGCGCATGATTCTTACACTCCGATTGGTGGTCTTATTCCTATGCTCAATATTCAGTTAGGAGAAATCATTTGGGGAGGTGTTGGCTCAGGCTTATATAGTGTCATTTTATTTATTGTGCTCGCTATCTTCACAGCTGGTCTTATTATAGGAAGAACTCCTGAATATCTAGGAAAAAAAATCGAAGCTCTCGATATTCAAGCAGCGATGTTAGGGATCTTGATTTTCATTTTTATTATTTTAGGCTTTACAGCTTGGGCTTGCGTCAGCAAGTGGGGCTCTACAGCCATGGGCAATAATGGGGCTCATGGTTTTAGTGAGATGTTGTATGCCTATAGTTCTGCTGCTGGCAATAATGGCAGCGCCTTTGGAGGGCTGTCTGCTAACACACCTTGGTGGAATATCACACTGGCATTGACGATGTTGATCGGCAGATTCACATTGATCACTTTCGTAGTTATACTTGCAGGCTCTTTAGCCAAAAAGAAAAGGCTTGTCACAGAAGCTGCCTCTTTTCCTGTCTCTGGCGTGACATTCACAGCGCTTCTTCTTGCTGTCATAATCTTGGTAGGAGCGCTTAGTTTTTTACCTGCTTTAATTATGGGACCGTTTATTGAACAATTTTTCATGCTTTCAGGGAAATTATTTTAATATGGCAAAAAAAATACACCTTACTTTTACGCCCCGTCTTATTTTTTCTGCTCTTTGGCAAGCCATTCTCAAATTTAATCCCGTGACACTGTGGCATAATCCTGTGATGTTTATCACAGAGATTGGAGCTGTCATGACCACATATGAAGCTATTTTTCATTTGGCTCACTTGTATTCTTTTACAATTCATGTTTCTGTTTGGTTATGGATCACTGTTTTTTTCGGTAATTTTGCAGAAGCTATTGCCGAACAAAGAAATAAATCTCAGGCAGAGGCTCTAAAAGCTGCCCGAGTAGAAACAATGGCGAGTAAGTTAGATAAACAAGGGAAAGTCTACGTCATCAATGCTAAAGATTTGCGCAAAGGTGATATTGTCACTGTTCGTAAAGGAGAAATCATTCCGGGAGATGGAGAAATTATCAAAGGACTTGCTTCGATCGACGAATCAGCTGTCACTGGTGAATCAGAGCCCGTCATCAGAGCAGCTGGCACAGATCAAAATACAGTCACTGCTGGCACAAAAGTTTTATCAGATGAAATTCACGTGAAAATCACATCAAATCCAGGAGAGAGTTTTTTAGATCGCATGATCAACTTGATCGAAAATGCCGAAAGAAAAAAGACTCCGAACGAAATTGCTCTTAATATCCTTTTATCTAGCTTAACGCTTATTTTTCTCTTTATGGTTGTCTCGTTGGAAATTTTTGGATTCTATTATCAAATGCGCCTGTCTATCGTCATGCAAGTTGCGCTATTGATCTGCTTGATTCCTACAACTATTGGTGGTCTTTTAAGTGCCATTGGAATTGCTGGCATTAATCGTCTCATGCAAAGAAAGGTTCTTGCAACAAGTGGGCAAGCTATTGAAGCAGCAGGAGATGTTGACACTATTCTCATCGACAAGACAGGGACAATCACATCAGGCAATCGCCATGCCTATCAACTGATTGCAGCAGATGACGTCCCTGAAAAAGAGTTCTTAAAGGCTTGCTTTCTCTCCTCTGTGCTCGATGACACAACTGAAGGACGTAGCGTGATCGATTTTCTTAAGAAAAAACACCCCTCTCTCATTAAATCTGCTCCGAAAGAGATGAAGTTTATTCCTTTTAGTGCCAAAACCAGGATGAGTGGTGTAACAATTGGAAAGACGCTCTATCGTAAAGGCGCCAAAGATGCGATTGAACACTTTGTGAAAAAACAGCTCCCCGATGATTTAAAAAAATCTGCTAAAAAAATTTCAGAGGAAGGGGGAACGCCTCTTGTCGTATCTAACGACTCAGAAATTTTAGGTGTCATTTTTTTAAAAGATACCATTAAAAAAGGTCTTGTAGAGCAATTTAACAAATTTCGCACCATGGGTATCAAAACAATCATGATGACAGGTGATAATCAAATTACGGCTGCTGCGATTGCTAAAGAAGTGGGAGTCGATGATTTTTTAGCAGAAGTGAATCCAGAAGAAAAACTCAAATATCTCATATCTCTTCAGAAAAAAGGAGAAATGGTGGCCATGACAGGTGATGGAGTCAACGATGCGCCAGCTCTTGCTCAAGCCAATAT
>CAYUZN010000080.1:0-8830 GCA_964449295.1 uncultured bacterium
TAGCTCAGTTGGTTAGAGCGCGACACTGATAATGTCGAGGTCCCTAGTTCAAATCCAGGTGGCCGCATTCTTTTAAACCTTTTGCGTAATTAAGGTCTTGTCGATTTTCCCAGAAGTTCTTTGAGAGATAGAAGAGCGTGAGAAAGAGGGATGATCTGAATTTTCCCATCAAAGTACACTTTGTCACCGCCATAAAAAAGATATAAATCCACTTCCGGGTAATCTTTATGAAACGCCTTGAGACCTTTAAGAGCAGAGGGAGATACGTTTTTGGTTCGTTTGACTTCAATATCGATAATTCCTTTGGGGCCATAGAGTATAAAATCAACTTCCACTTGATCAATAGTACGCCAGAAAAAGATCTCATATTTGAAATTGCAGTAGTGATTAATCGCTTGTATTTCTTGGTAGACAAGACTTTCGTAGGCGGCTCCCTCAATTTCTTCAATAGTGTCATAGGGACCTTTTGGTCTGATGGTTCGATAAATGCCGACATCAAAAAAATAGAATTTAGGATGAGAGACAGTTTTTCTTTTGGCTCTTTTTGTAAAAATAGGCACTCTTTGTGCTAGCAATAGGTCTTCGACAATTTGAAAATAGTCTTCAACAACCTTTTCTGACATATTGATAAGAGCACCTTGAGAAAAACTGGCTGTTTGTAAAAAACGAGAAAAAGCACCAACATTACGTGTTAGCCCCTCTTGCAAAATCTCTTCTTTTAAGTAAGTTTGTGTATAGGAATCTAAGTAGGCTTCAATATCTTGCTCAGTTTTTTTAGTAAAAATGTAGGGGAGATGGCCAAATTTTAAAGAGAAATCAAGGTTAAAATCGTCACCAAGTTCAAGGGCTGTGAGGGGAAACATTTTAAAAGCAAGAGCTCTTCCTGCGAGAAGGTAGGCAGTTGACTCCTTTTCTTTTTAAGCTACGAGCACTCGATCCTGTTAGAATGAATTTGTAGTGTTTACTTTCAATTAGACGATGCACTTCATTAAGAAGTTCTGGGATACGTTGAACTTCATCAATAATGATCCATTCTTTAAAATTAGGAGGGATATGATTTTCTAACTGCTCGGGCCTGGAAGAGAGTTCTAGATAAACATCACCTTTTAGAAGATCGATATACAAACTATCAGGTGCTGAAAGCTTAACCCAGGAAGTTTTTCCTACTCCTCTTGGGCCAAATAAAAAGAAACCTCTGTACACGACAAAAATTTTAAATTGATGAAAATAACTCGTTGAAGAACCATCATATCTCCTTAACCAACCAAAGTTTAGGAGATGGTATGAAGCATATCAACGAGTTACAAGATGTGTTATTTCAATTTTTCAAATGGAATAAAGCAAGAATCGCTTGTTTGGCACAAATCCTTCAAGCTTTATTTTGTGTAAAAACCGTCAATCTCACAAAAATTGCCAGTGCTTTTCAAGTTAAAGCTAAAGAAGAATCTGCCTATCGAAGAATTCAAAGATTTTTCAAAATTTTCAATTTTGACATAAGTTCTATTGTGAGTTTTGTTTTAACTATATTCCCCCTTCAAGGGAAGTATATTTTGATTCTTGATAGAACTAATTGGAAATGGGGTAAAAAGCATATCAATATTTTAATGTTGTCCTGTGCTTATCTTGGAATTGGGATTCCTCTTTTATGGATAGTTTTAGATAAAGGAGGAAACTCTTCCAAAGATGATCGTGTCTGCTTAATTCATAGAGCCCTTGAGAAATTTGGAGTAGAAAGAATAGAAGCTTTACTAGCTGATAGAGAGTTTATAGGAGAGCCATGGTTTCGCTTTTTGATTGAGTATAACATCCCTTTTGTTATTCGCATCAAACAAGGATTTATGGCAGGAGGAATCCGCAATGGATATGACATACCTGTTAAAATGTTAATCAAGAATATGGGGAAAAATAAAACGCTTATCAACTATCCTATAGTTTTATGGGGGCTTTCTCTATACGTTTTAATTCGTTGCAGCAAGAAAGCAAAAGAACCCATGATTGTTGTATCAAATAGATTATTTAAGAATCCGATTATACTTTACCGTCGAAGATGGGAGATAGAGACTCTATTTGGATGCTTAAAAACTCGTGGATTTTGTATGGAGGATACTCATATGACAGATAATCATAAGATAGAAAAGTTGGTTTTTGTTCTTACCATAGGCTTTTGTTGGGCATATAAGATGGGATCACTTCAAGTTAAGCAAAAGACTATTTCATTGAAAGCACATGGAAGAAAAGCAAAAAGCATTTTTCGCATAGGAGTTGACTTGATTCGCTCAAGCTTGTTCTCCATAGTACAAAATTTTAACAAATTTATCTGTATGTTGGCCTGTCTTACAAATTTGAAATCTATGAGGAGTTCTCTATGAATTTAAAAATTTGTCGTGTACAGAGATTTTTGGACTTGAAAACTCCATTTTAAGGCATTTTTTGGACTTTGCAAGTCCATTTTAATGGATTTTGTGTTAAATAGCTTATAATTAGCTAGTTAAGAATTTCTTGCGAGAGAGAAGGCACAATAGGCAAACAATTGCGGTTATTGTCATCGCAAGCTCTAATCAGTTGGTTTGTTTGACTCATCTACTTTTTGAGAAAGCGCGGCGTTCTCTTGCTTTAAGCGAGTGATTTCGTTTTTTAGTTCACCCGCCTCTGATATTTGTATATTGATAATATCTCGTTCTCGTTTTGCAAGATTTGTCACATTGGTATAATCGTTACGGAGCTGATCATATTTGTTTTGCAATAAACGCAGATTATTATTCCCTTGTTCCTGCTGTTTGGCAAGTTGATTTTGTAATGCGGTGATTTTTTCATTGGAAATTCTTTTATCTGTGTCCAAGCTCGTTGCTTTCTCCCTTAATAAGGCTTCATAATGTGTCGTATTTGTTATTAACATATCAGTTGCTGTCTCTTTTTCCATCGATAATTTGCGGTTGGCGTCCTGCGTCTCTTTTAATTCTTTTTGACACTTTTTTAACTTATTAGAAGTGAGGTCAAGATCCTCTCTCAATCTGGTTAAATCTTTCTGAGCTAAAGAGTTTTTGCGCAATAACCAAATGGCTAAAGTGGTGACAACTAGAGCCAAAATAAACCATGCTTGAGATCTAGGAATAGACCTTTTAGCAACCGTGACAAAATGAGACTGAAGTAGGCTGTCTGTTGCAGAAGTAATTATATTAGAAGAGTAAGATTGAATGGATAGCATGTAATTTATCTTTTTTTTAATTAACAAAATCTTTCGGAAACAATTATAAAGAATTGTTTGGATTTTGTCAAAGATGATCTCAGAGCAAGAGCGGTTGTTGTTAAATTTTTTTAATAGGAGAGTAGTAAAGCTTATGTTATAAGTCAAAAAATCAGCTGCAAATTTCTAAACAATTTTTTATGAATAAGCAATTTAAAACAGCCTTTTTTATTTTTCGGCGTGATCTAAGAGTTCAAGACAATACAGGTCTTATCTATGCTCTAG
This sequence comes from uncultured bacterium, assembly GCA_964449295.1. Classification (GTDB taxonomy): domain Bacteria; phylum Chlamydiota; class Chlamydiia; order Chlamydiales; family Rhabdochlamydiaceae; genus CANJJB01. The sequence continues at coordinate 3,470 of CAYUZN010000080.1, forward strand.
AGACTGCAGAGAAAGTGATTTGCGCTTTCATCTTTACAGATGAGCAAATCACGAATAATCCCTATCGCAGCAACTTTTGTTTGCAGTTCATGTTAGACTCAGTTGAAGATTTAGAAGAGCAGCTAGGTAAACATCAGGGGAGACTCTTTTATTTTTTCAACAAACCAGAAAAAGTTGTAGAACAAGCTATTCACAAATTGGGCGTTGATCTTGTTGTTGTGAATCGTGATTATACTCCTTACAGCCTTCGGAGAGATCTGCTCATTGAAAAAGTTTGCGATGATAAAAAAGTCAGCTTTAAGAGCTTTGATGATGTGTTACTCTATTCGCCTGAGCAGCTCTTAAAAAAAGATGGAAAACCCTATACCATCTTTACACCCTTTTACAGAAATGCAGCCAAATTTGATGTCTCACAATCTAGGCCCAATCGCCATACAAACTACTTCACAAAACCTATCAATTTTGCTAAGAAATCATCGCTTTTTAAAGAGATCCTGCCTCATCGCCAGAGAGCGCAAAGAGGAGGAAGGCAAGAGGCCTTAAAGATTATCAAGGACCTCTCACGCTTTTCTGCTTATGAATTAGAACGTAATTATCCTAGCCAAGATGCGACAACTCATCTCTCGGCTCATCTAAAATTCACAACTGTGTCGGCGCGTGAAGTCTATCATGCTACTCAAAAAACGCTAGGATCTCATCACCCACTTGCTAGATCTCTTTACTGGCGTGACTTTTTTTCTTCAATTGCTTTGCACTTTCCCTATGTGTTTAAAGGTGCTTTCCACGCAAAATTTAATCACCTAGCTTGGGAAAAAAATCCTACTCATTTTAAGCACTGGTGTGAAGGAACAACAGGCTTTCCGATTGTCGATGCTGGGATGCGAGAGCTTAATGCAACAGGATTTATGCACAATCGTGCGCGCATGATTGTGGGATCATTTCTAGTCAAAGATCTACATATTAATTGGCAAATGGGAGAAAAGTATTTTGCCCAGCATTTGATTGACTACGACCCTGCGATTAACAATGGTAACTGGCAATGGGTGGCAAGCACTGGCTGCGATGCACAGCCTTATTTTCGTATCTTTAATCCCTGGAGCCAGCAGATCAAATTCGATCCCGAGTGTGACTATATTAAGACATGGATCCCCGAGCTCAGAGAGGAATCTGCAAAAACCATTCACACTTGGTATAAACAAGTGACTTCATCAAACTATCCACTGCCGATCGTGAATCATGAGCGTGAAGCTAAAAAAGCTTTGGGTCGGTATAAGAATGTGGGTCTGCGTATTATCGATTCAGGGTCCAAATGAAACCATTTAAAATGGTTGCAAAAAGGGTCCAGATAAAATAAGGAATCAAAAGGATGGCGGCAGGTCGATATAAGTGAGTAAACATCTTTATATTGATTCCAATAAGAACAAGTAATCCCACAACATCTACTAAGGCAAAACCTGGATTTTTCAGAAAAAAGAAAAAGTAAGACCAAGCTAAATTACAAACTAGCTGAAGAGTGTAAACTATGAAAGCATGCTGTTTTTGTTGGGATGGTTTTGCTTTTATTAAAACAAGCCAACCAGAGACAGCGATCATGATATAAAGAATTGTCCACACAGGTCCAAATAGCCATCCAGGAGGGTTCCAAGAAGGTTTTTGAAGCAGGAGATACCAATCATTGACAGAGGTTATCGTCAATTTGTAACCTGTCCACTCAATAAAAAATACAAGCAAAATAAAGAGGCTAAGAGAGCGTAATTTTTTAAGCATAATTTCTAATAAAATTATCGAGTTTTTCGGAAGTAGGCACATCATGAGGCACCTTATTTAAGGTCAACAGGAGTTTGTCGCGCTTAGCTGAGACTAAAAGAGTTTCAAATGTTTTACGAACGGGCTCTCGGGCGTGGATGATCCATTCACGAACAGGCTCTATATCTTCCATCGGAGACATGACAGGCGTTGTTTGAGGAGGGGTTATCAGGCTTGCAAAAAGAGAAAAAAGCATTTCGATCTCTCTGTCCGCAGAGTCTGGGAGCTCTTCTAGTTGAAGATCGAATGGAAGCTCTACTTGAGCGCCAGGTTGAAGGGAAAGATCTGCAGCTTCACTTGTCAAGATGGCAAGTCTCTCTTCTAGAGGAGTGTCAGATGTTTCCATAGTTTTTAATTGAGTTAGTAATGATTCAGAATTATAAGAAGGGTTAGCAAAGAAGCTTTGTTGATCTTCTAAAGAGGCTTTTAAGCAATAGACAAAAACAATATGAAAATCTTGTGGATCTAATTCTGATTTAAGTTGTGATAGAAAATGGGTGAAAGACTCTTGAGTTTTGAAAAAATCGTCTGCTTTTTGATCATAAATGTTTTCTAAAAATATGATTTTTAGAGATTTTTTATAGTAAAAGGTAAGAGCTAACTTATCAATGAATGTGAGAGCCTTTTGGAACGTGTCATGATTTTTTACGATAAAAATTAAAATAATTAACATTTTATCAGAAGAGAGCTGTAGCTTATCTAACTTTTGTAGTTCTTCTAAGCCTTTTAGAAAATCTTGATGAGAGGATGTTTTATAAAAGTCATTAAATGTCATAAGATCTTGATGAGAGGCTTTAAATAACCATTCAAAAAGCAATGAGAGAGAGGCTCTATCTAAAGTTGGAGTCTGAGCTTGCTCTGCAAACAGTAAGAGCCAATTTTTGAGCTTGGAGAAACAAAGACATGGATCAAATAAAGATGTGGGAGTGGATTCAGAGAGTGCAACGCCTTGTAGATCTGAAGAGCAGCTAAAAAACACAAAAGCTCTTCGCAGGTCTTCCTTACCTTCAAATGCTAAGATTAATTCTCTAGAAAACGTATCAGAAAAAGATAGGTTTAGTTTGTCTTGAAAAATATAAAAACTTCTTCGATTTAGATAAGATTGGAAAGATAGGTTTTGTGCATAACGATCTTTTTCTATTCTTTCTTTGACTTTTGGTATAAAAGTTTTAGAGCGATCCAAAATGAAGTCGGACGATAATCCAATACGAGATAAGCCGGTAAAGTTATAGAAGGGTTTCAAACTTGTGTCAGATGAAGAGTCTTCTTCACAAGCTAAGTAAGCAATCCACTCTGCAAAGGCATCGATAAAAGGGACATAGATATCTTTATCAATAGGAAAAGCTGCTTTTGAGAGAACAAATTTTTGTAATCTTTCTGTTTTTGAAGCATCGTAAGGGTGATCTGATATTTGTAGAGAAAATAACCACTCCGTCTCTTCATTGCAGTTTCTAGTTAAGTTAATGTGAAAGTTTTTGAATCGATCTCCTATAGGGCAATCCCAGGAATTAGGAGGAGACGCCAGCAAAACACACCATAATTGCTCTACAGGCATAGGCAAGTATTTGAGAAGATCAAACCTTTTATCGATAACTTCCTCAACTTTTTTACCGATGAAGTCTGATTTAGACTTAAGAAAAGTTCTTAAAGTATTGCCACCTGTTTTAAGACACTCTTGATATCTTCCAAGAACAAGGGCTATTCGTTCTTTAAGGTAGGGAGATTTTGGATCGGGTGTCAAGGCTTCTAGTTTTTCAGTTAAAGGCTGGCCTAATAAAAAAATAGAAAAAAGCCCAAAGCGGGCAATGATTTCTTGCGCTAGAGGGATCGGATGTTTTGCTAAGCGCTTTTTGAGTGCTGAATCATCAATATCTGGTCTGTGGAGGGTGGCATAAGGAGGAAAAAAGGAATTTAAAGAAAGAGGCTCCATTAAAAAAATTACCTAATTTTTTAATTCATAAATTACGGAATTAGCAAAGATGGCAAATATAAAATCAGATAAGTTCAAAGCTTGCCGGCGTTGCGCTAAATGGTTGCCTAATGCAAGCCCTAAAAAAGTCCATCCTAGCACGTCAAAATCAAAAGCTGTGCTTTCGCTCGCTTCAACACTTTGCTTGTCTAAATCGAGATCAAATTCTTCCGTAAAATATAAAAACAGCAGAGGAAGAATTCTAAACATGATGAAGTAAAATTGAAGAGAGGTTAAAAAAGAGGAGCTATTTTCATCCGCTTTTTTATGCAAAAAAAGCGTGGCAAAAAAACTTAAGAAAGAACAACCAACAAAGGGTGTTAATACTTCGATTGTTTTGTCATCCTCATCTGTAGCTTCAACCATATAAGCAAGCCATCCTAGCATTGTGAGTCCAAAAGCGGCAAGTGCCCAGACTTGCTGTGTTTTAAGTACGGTTGTGTTGCGATCTTGAGCTAAAATGCGCATGGTTGCAGGCATATTTTTTTTCGTATCCCATTTTTGTGCTCCAAGAATAGCTCCAATTGCAACATTAATAATTTCCACTTGTAGGAGAGATGATTGTGACGAGAGGACAACGAACAACCCTCCTATAGCAGCGCCACTCACTTCTCTCAAACAGTGTCTGACAGTTCTAAATATAGTCACAGCATCCCATTGGCGAATTAAATCATCTGCAAATTCATCAGGTATAGAGCGTTTTGCTAAGCAATTTTCGAGTTTATCAAATCCTTTTCCTAAACCGAGAAGGCCGGCAGTATGACCTGCAAGCAGAAATCCAAAATGACCTGCATAAGGAGTTATATCTGGAAAAAGTTGTGATATCGTGATCAAAGAAGCTGCGATTGCAACTTTGGCGGTTTGTGTTCCTAAAAGAGAGTTTTCACATAAAAGTTTCTTCGGATGATCTGCGGGAGACGATATGGGTTCATCGGCTAATCTTTTTCTGACTATAGTGGTGATTCTAACAGCTACGGATAATCCTACGATGACGTTGTAAACATCACTAAACGCTATTTTCCATATTTTTTCATCGACAGAACCAATAGGATTTCTTTCTAGTTGTGCAATAATGAGAGAGAGAGGAAATCCAAACCTCGCTTCAAATTCACGAATGCGAGAGGAGAGATCATCAGGAGCTAAAATCTCAAATGTTGTTTGAGAGAGCATTCCAATGCCTAACGTACTGAGAACATGAGCAGGTGGATCCTGATTCCAGTCAGTATAATAAGTTCGTAAAATAAGCAGTGCTAAAGTAGCACCAGCAGAGGCAGCTGCTGCGCTATATCTAGCTGTTTTATTGGGTATAAGGAAGGTTTGGTGAGGAGGAAGATGTCTGATAAGAGGGGTAACAGCAGTAGCATCCATAATTTAGCTCGTGTGTTAAGTTTTCAAGGAATGATGGATGATAAAAGTATTTTTGTCAAAAAAGAATTTTTATTTGCTCAAAATTAACCATTTGTATATAGTCCCGTTTTCCTTTAAAGATAAATGCTTTAAATAGAAACTTAGCCATCTGGCTGAGATATGCTATCTTGACAGTTTGAATAAGAGAATAGATAAGAAAAAAGTATTCCTAAAGCAAA
>CAYUZN010000081.1:0-8662 GCA_964449295.1 uncultured bacterium
TGTTTGATCTGTTGTTTGATTAAAGATCACAATCGCATTATTCGTAATGTTTCCTGTAAGGCCGAATGCGTCTCCTGAAAGAGGCCCAGCTGAAACAGTTGTCCCTTCTGTATAGGAATTAAGGCCATATAAACCGACAGATCCTATGCCAGTTTTTGTAAGAGTTCCTACTCCAGTAATTTGTCCTGAAATAAGATTAGAGCTATCGCCAACTCCTGCTTGTAATTGAGTTACGTCGATTGTTAAGCCGCTTGATGGAACCGTTATATTAGTTGCTAGAGTCGTAGATGCTGAAGGAGTTTGAATACTAAGCGATTCCAGGGAAAATTGATTGCCAGTTGAGCTACTAACATTATAGGGTGTGGAAGTGTCACTGCCAGTAAATCGCATCTCCTTAACGGCAAAAGTTGAGGGACTTAGATTATTAACAGGGCTTGCATGAGAGACTCCTGTGGGAAAGACAATGACTGTATCTGTCAGAGAAGAGGTCGGAACTAACCCACCACTCCAATTTCCTGATACGTTCATGTTGTTATCTATAGCGCCTGTCCACGTATAGAAGGTATCTGCAAATATAAGAGAGGTATAGAAAAAACAAGATGATAACAAAAAAGAGGGGAAAATACGCATGGGCACACCTAAAAAATAGTTAGGCTCCTTATACAAAAAAATAAAATTAAATAATACAATTATACGTAAATTATTTATTTGACATTTTTGCGCTTGGGTGATAAATTACAGATAGGGAAGCTATGAGCTTTAAGTTTAAATATGCCTGGTTCTTGTAATCAGCATAGTTAACTGAAGCACTCAAGGTACCATGCCCTCTAAAAGAGGTAATTGACTATAGATCTGTTTCATTAACAGACTGTAATCTTAATAGCTTGAGTCACACTTAGCTGATCTCCTTCCCGTGAGCTACGGCTGCACTGGACCCACATCATAAAATGGGAAGGGTATTTCTAATGGGGTAAAGGAGCTGATTTTATCAGGCCTTTGCTCCATTTTTTTTTAAGAAAGTGATGAAAGTTGTATGACAAGAGGGTGTTTTTCTTTTGTTTTTCTCCATTCGATGTAGAAACCTGTGACGATACTTACAGATTCCAATACACCGTCTTGAATAACAGTTGTTAGATCGCAGCCTATCTCAAATATTTTATCATCCATTGATAGTAATATATACATAGTTTTTGTTTTTTCATCTTCTGAATCATAGAAGAGAGGTGTTCCACTACAAGGCCCTTTCTTGCCTTCTTTATGTGATAATACAAAGGCTTCTTTGTAGGTAATCTTGTCGGAAGACGGGTTGTTTGGAAGACTACTTAAAACAAAGGGGGTGAAATGTTTATCTAGGAAAAATTCTCGGTCTTTTAGATTTCCAAACGTCTCTTTTATTGTGTTTGGACTGCAAACGAAACTATCATCAGTATACGCACTTGGATCCCTTTTTGGTGCGCTAATCGTTGTAGGAGATAATAATCCGCAAGAGGTGATTTGATGGGCAAGTGGGTTGTTGATCCGTTCTGTTAGCAACCGAGTTAAGGTTGGTGAATTTTCAAAATTGGTTTTGAGTGGATTAAGAGCCTGTAAATCGGGAGGCTGTAGAGCTGTTTTTTCTTTAGACCATTCTGTAGAGCAGAGACTCACTTTCCACTGATTGATTTCAGATGTTTGAGTGAAAATCATACAAAGCTGATGATAAGAAGTAAAATTTTGTGGATTAGTACACAAGAGATTATTAATGCCTATAGTTAAAGGGTCTTTGGAGAAGGTGAAGATAGGTTGAGACTGTTCTAGATTGAAAGGTCCGTTATGTAATTTTTTTAAATAGCCAGTTGCTATAGCCTTATTATTTGACAAGAATGCAGCAAGGGCTTCTTGCGAAGGGTTATCGAAAGTAGATTGACTGCTAGCAATTGTTTGATTAAAAGTATCAACATGAATTGAGATGACACGATGTCGATCCAAAGCAGTAGATTGTTCCAGTAGCTGTTTGTGTTCAGGGGGTACAGATGTGAGAAACTTCTCTATGGTCTTTTTCATATCTTCAGGAGATTGAGAAGGGGGTAGGATCTCTTTTTTAGAAATGTCTGGCTTTTTACTAAAGAAGACTCTTTTTGCAACGAAGACAACAATTGCCAAAAAAAGAATACCTACGGCAATCTGCTTCCTCTCCAATTGATAGGGAAATAAGAAGACGGTATGCTGCTAGAAGATAGAGTAAAATTAGAATTTTCATGAAAGCATTATAACTAACTAATGGATTTTTTGACTATGAAAATAGGGTTGATTACGCGCTCTGGTGCTGAGATGCTGTGGGCAGGGGATTTGAAGGCTTTGCAAGTGATCCAAGAGGGGATGCAGGAGCTGGGGGTGAAGGCAGATCTTATCTTTGAGTTACCTTCTATTTCTGAGTATGATTTTTTGTTTTTGTCAAATACTTGCTTTGACTTAAGACCTAAATACAATGCTCTTAAATTGCATAATAAACGCTTTGGGCTCATTGCCTTTCATGAAGATGTGGAAAAGTATAAGCCCACACAAGAAGGTTTTTTTCGGTATGTCCAAGGGTGTATTGAGGGGACTTATCAGATAGAGTCATTATGGGAAAATAGAGAGGTTTTTTTTCCTTTAAATCAGAAGGTTTTTTTAGATCCGTCTGTCAATCTCGATATTTTGAAAGAGGCAGAGGTTTGTATTGGAAGCTCTCCTACGGAAGTGAAAACACTTCAAAAAGATTGTCCCGAATGCAGGGCTAAGAGTGTCTTTTTTACAAGTGGTTTTGCAGAAAAAGAGGTGTCTCCTAATGAGAGCTTTTTGGAACTGACGGGGTTAACATCAAAGCAATACATCTTGCAAGTAGGCAGATTTGATTTAAGGAAAAATCAGCTAGCGTCAATTTTAGCTACAAAAGATGTCGATCTTCCTTTCGTCTTTATTGCAACGATGACAACGCATTTTGACTACGAAAAAACCTGTCTTATGGCTATTGCCAAATATAGACAAGCCCCAACGTTGATTGTTAGTCAAATGATCCCTTCTATGCAAGTGGGGAATTTGAGAATTTTACAGATGCCAGAGAAAAAAATCCTCTCACCTGAGATGCTCCTCAGCGCTTTTTCTCATGCCGCCCTTCATCTGCACCCAGCTTTTTATGAACTTCCAGGTTATACGTATCTTGAATCGGCTAAATTAGGAGTTCCGACAATTGCTTCCGTCTGGGCGAGCATTGGCGACTATTTTACAGATGAGAAAACAGGTGAATATACGCTTGATGGAAGGATCGACTACGTGCTTCCGTATGATCTTGTGTCTATGGAGAAACTGGTGCATAAAAAACTCTCAGAAACCTATCTTCCTAATCCTTCCCATCCGATATTTCATAGAACAAGTAGGGATGTTGCTGCGGATATTTTAGCGTGTATTCCAAGAGGCTAAGTAGAAAGAGAGCTCTTTTTCCAGGGCATCTTGGATGTTGTCTGCTTTGCGAAAGCCGTGTTGTTCCCCTTCATACATGACAAGCTCTGTGCGGATACCTCGCGATCTTAAAGCGGTGTACATTTTTTCTGCTTGGTTAGGGGGGACAATTTTGTCATCAAGGCCTTGGAAAAAGATAATGGGGCAATGGAGTTTATCGACGGAAAAAATAGGAGATCTGGCCTCATAAATATCTTTCCCGGCAGGATAAGGAGCAATCAGCTGATCGAGATAGCGGGACTCTGCCTTGTGTGTTTCATGAGCCAGAAGTGAAAGATCTGAAACCCCGTAGTAGCTAGCTCCTACTGTGAATAACTTGCCAAAAGTGAGTGCACAGAGCGTTGTGAATCCTCCGGCACTTCCTCCTGTGACGGCAAGTCTTTTTGGATCGGCAAGTTTCTTTTCGATGAGAAAACGAGCCCCTGCCTCACAATCTTCGACATCGGCAATGCCCCAGTTGCCCTTGAGAAGATCGCGGTAGGCTCTGCCATAGCCTGTACTTCCTGCATAGTCGACATCGAGAATGGCAAATCCTCTGCTTGTCCAATACTGAATTTTAAGATCAAAGGTGTTGGGCGCACACCCTGTTGGTCCTCCATGTGTTTTGACAATGAGGGGAGGTGTCTCTCCAGGCTTAGGCTTGCAGCTAGCACTTGCAGGAGGGTAATAAAAGCCATAGGCAGATCTTCCATTTGCACTTGGAAAAGTGATGAATTGAGGGATGGAGAAGAATTTTTTATCGATATGAGGAATTCTGTTATGAGCCAGTAGTTGAATATTTTTGGCTTCCAATTTTTTAGGAGATGGGATGTAGGCAATCGATTTACCTTCTGAAAATGAGCCTTGAATAAAAGCGATATGTCCATTTTTGGCTCTGATCTGAGAGAAATAAACTCCAGGGATATCCAGTTTTTTAAAGGGATTGAGTGTTGCAAGAGTCCAACAACCATTTTCTTCATAGGTAGCCAAGATATCTCCACCTAGGAAAGCATAAGTAGAAAGGCCAAAGACCCATTGGGGAAGGCCAAATTCTGCTTTTTTAGGACAAATGGGTTCTGGTGTGTTTTTATTTAAGCGATAGAGATTCCAGAAACCTGATTTATCAGAGATGAAATGTAAAATACCGCTAGGTGACCACTGAGGCTGAAAAATTGACTCCGTCTCTCCTCCTGCGATATGTTTGACATTAGAGAGCTCTCCGTTAGTGAGATCGCCTACCCATAAATCGGTGCCATCCCAAGGCATGCGCTCGATGTCCCATGTCAGAAAGGCTAATTTTTTTCCGTCAGGGCTAATTTCAGGTGACGTATAAAAAGCTTTGTCTGAGGCAATAATTTTATGCTGGCCCGTCTTAAGATCTATTGCAGCCAAAAAGTTATCTTTCCCTTTTTCTCCGACAGCAATTAAGTGATCTTGGGCTACTTTAAGATCTGCAAAACGGATGCCTGGCTCTGATAGAGGTTTATCTTTGATGTAGATGCGTTGATCTTTTTCATTGACAAAGTAGAGGATGCCATTTGAAATGGCAAACGATAAACCGCCATATTCATAGACTCTTGATCTAGCACTAAAAGGAGGAGGGAGGATGTCTTTAACTGTTCCATCAGGAGATCTTTTGACGATCACATATCTGCCACCTTCCGTAGGGCGCATCTCATTCCAATAGATGTCATCTTGATCGATACAGATATTTTCAAAACGTTTTTGAGAGGCAGTGACGAGAGAGGCTGTGATGGGAGAGTCCCAAGTGCCGCAAGGTTTTTCAACTAACATAAGAACCGAAGCTTAATCTTTTTGTTTGAAAAAATCAAAAAGAAAGGATAAGAACAGTAAAATAAGAGGTGAATTTATGCGTGCTATTTTTTTATCTATAGGGACTCTTTTTTTGATGTCATGTGGAAAACCAGAGATGCCAAAAAAAGACAACACGGCTCCAACAGAGCAGCAGGATCAAACCAATGACGATACAGATACCGATTATGTCGATGAAGAACAAGGTGGACCTGACTTTGGCCCAGGACTTGGTTGATAAATAATTGGAACACAGTGACACAATTGTGTCTCTGTGTTTCAATCATTTGTATCGATTAGGAAAAGTTGCACATCGCGTAAAGTCCATGTTAATATTTATTCGAACACATAGCATCTACGAGATAGCCGACTTTCTCATTGAACTCATTGGAAGGGATAGAGTTAAAAGCGTGCTCTAGATTTTCTCTAAATGTTGTATTGAATAAGTATTTATTGACGAGCTGAGGGAGATCTTCCATACGTGTAATAGGCTCTCCAATCTCATATTTTGTCACAAGTGCGATATTAGCTCTTTCCCAGCTAAGAGGAGAGGATGTCTTATCAATCAGTACAGGAAGGCGCATGGCTATAGCCTCATTGATAGCTCCTGGGCCTGGTTTTGTAATCATTAAGTGAGACAGGGTCATAAGATCTGCCATATTATTTGTAAATCCCATGACAGTGATAGAATTTGAGGAGTGCAGCTCTATCTCTTTAATTTTTTTAGCAAGATTTTCATTTTTCCCAGTACAGACAATGAGATGGATGCCTAGAGGTAAGCTGCCAAGTGCTCTAGTATATTCTAAACATTTCTCTCCTCCAGCGCCGCCCATCATAATTAAGATCACCGATTTATTATGGGGAATACCATAGTCTTGCTGTAGGTGTTGGATATTTTCTGAGATTTTAAAAGATGTTCTAATAGGAAGCCCTATCACATTAATGGCTTCTTTAGAGATATGGCGTTTTTCTAAAAGACCTGTTGTCGAAGGAAGATCTGTTCCGATTGTGACTTTAAAATTAGGATGAGTCACCGATTGAAGGCCATGGACCCAATTGCGTAAATCGTTATCGGTTGTCACAAGAAGATAGGGGATATCTTTTTTTCTAGCAGCTTCTGTTGCTGGATAATTGATAAAGGGAATGAGAGAGATCACAAGATCTGGTTTTTCAGAGACAAGATGTCTATCGATTAACCTCTCAATGTTTCTTTTTCTGTTTCTAAAGAGTTTAGGAGCGACATGTCTTGTGATAGCATTCATAGACCGTGTCCATCCTCGTTGAATGATGTTATTATAGAAGGATTCTCCTCCGTCAACACCCCACATTTTAAGTTCTTGTATAGGATAAACTATCTTAATTTCATAATTTCCACCTAAAATGACTTGCAAGGTTTTTGCAGCTGCCCCATGACCATAGCCTCCGTTGCTCGATAAGATTAAGATCTTTTTTTTTTCAGTGGGAATATTATTCGGATATAAAACAGAAAACAAAAGAAGAGAGCAAAGAAATAATAGTTTAATTAATCTTTTCATAAACTCACATATAAGCATGAGTTCTAATCCTATCAAGAAAAAATTATATTTTTTTGTAAATCACTTGAAAATTTTTATCGTTGTTCGCATTATGAAGAAATCTAAGGGGAGTGGTCCTCTTATAAGGCTATAGGGTATGACAATGATGTTGCTCAAAGGACAAAAAAAGATCGTTTTACTTTTAGGGATTCTTTTATCTTTTACCAGTTGTGAATTTGGTAAAAGTTCCAAATCAATCACTATCAATCCTCAAAAAACTGGTATCACAACGGTGTGTTATTTCGATCAGATGCGAGATCGACCTCTGATCACCGAAATTTGGTACCCTGTAGCAGAAAGTACAGTGGCTCAACCTGTAGCAGGTGTCTGGCTTCGTTGTCCTGAAGCCAGAGATGCGCCTGTCAAATCAAGTTTACGTAAATATCCTCTCATTGTGATGTCCCATGGTAATGGGTCAGATCGTATGAATTGTTCATGGATTGCAGAGATTTTAGCTGCCAATGGATTTGTTGTAGCAGCCATGGATCATCACGGCAATACGTGGAATAATAAAATAGCTGAGTGTTTTGTCAAAATTTGGGAAAGACCTAAAGATGTCAGCTTTGTGATTGATCAGGTGTTAAAAGACCCTAGATTTGGACCTTACATCAACGCTGAAAAAGTCGGTTTTGTTGGTTACTCTTTAGGTGGTCAAACAGGAGTCTGGATGGCAGGAGGTAAATTGGATAAATTTGATAAGCCTGTTTTAAGTGAACTTCCTGCAGATCAAATTCCCAGTATCGTCACACAAGAAGTCATCGATTCTATCGATTTTTCACCGTCGAAAGAATCTTATAGAGACACTAGGCTCTCTGCTTTCTTTTTAATGGCGCCTGCACTCGGTGATCTCTTTGATGAGGCAAGCTTAGAATCTATCACTGTGCCTGTCTATATTGTGGCACCTGAAAGTGACCATATCGTTCCCTTTGAAACCAACGCGCAGTTTTTTGCTACCAAAATGACAAAGTCGATATTTACCCTCATTCCAGGCGCTGCTAATCACTATGTCTTTTTGAATGAAGTCACAAAAGGTGGTAAAATGCTTCTCGATAAAAAACTCGCTTTTGATCCTCCCACTGTCGATAGACGAAAAGTCCATCACGAAGTGGGCTTAGAGGCTGTCCAGTTTTTTAAGAGTTATTTGAAGTAAAAAAATGAACCTAGAAAAATTAACTTTCTAGGTTCAGCTAAAATAAATATTTTATAGGGGTCAAAAGGGCCGGTAGAGAGTTCAACGAGCAGCCCCAGATAAAGCGGTTTCCAGGCTCAATCCAAAAGGTAATGGCCCAGGGTTGGTGACTTTTCTAATCGATGAGTATTGAAAGACGGCGGTAAAGTTTTCGTCGTAGTACGTTCCTCCAATTGCTATGAAGCAACTTCTAAAAATGCCATATTTGACCCTCTTACCGGTGAGCGACTTTTCTTTTCTGTAGTACCAGGAAACGAAAATGAAATTAATGAGCTCAATGCTCGTTGGAATCCCTAAATCTATAGCAAAATTTATCTTTATAAAAAAACCGGAAACATCGTCATTTTTGAAAATGTCTCCGGGGATGTGCCCAGAATAGGACTTGAACCTACACGCCTTTGCAGGCAACAGAACCTAAATCTGTTGTGTCTACCAATTCCACCATCTGGGCAGAAGCAGAAAATCTTAAGAATTTAGATTGATTTCGTCAAGGTGATAATGAAAGAAACCACTTTTGCATCTCTATCTTTTTCCAATGATAAAGATTAATCTTGTTGTACTGTTTGTAGTCATATTCGTTTGGAAGTGTACACGATTTTGCATCCCATCTATTTTCCCGCACAATAAATCG
>CAYUZN010000082.1:0-8533 GCA_964449295.1 uncultured bacterium
AGCCCCGTTGTTGTGAAAAAGAGGTTTTTATTTTGTAATGAGGCTTTTGCAAGAAGAGTTCTAAGCGAGAGAAAATCAAGACCTGCATCTCCTTTTTTGCTTTTAAAGATGTCTGAGAGATTGGAGGCTTTAGTTTCCATAAAAGTTTGATTTTCGATAATCAGGTGATCAAATTCATTCTCTAATTTAGGGTCAACCGAAGAGACAATCGACACATCTTTTCCTTTGAGCAGTTCGTTTTCGATTGTCAGCTCTTTGGCTGAAATAATCCCGAGACGTTTGTTGGAGTGATTATTCATGATAAAAAGCACATCATGCGCTGTTTTTCCCTCTTTTAAGGCTGCCATTTCGACATAAGAGTTGGTAAATTTTCCCTCTGAAATTTTATTGAAGATAAAGAAAGGATTATCAGCTGCCGTTTTAGAGGAGAGCATTTTTGTCAAAAATTTGGCTCTCGGAGCTATTTCTGAGGCAATTGTAAAATTGAGCAAACTTAAAAGAAACGCCATCCCCAAGACAGGGAAGAGAATTTTTTGAAGGCTAAAGCCGGCAGCTCTTAAAGCGGTCATCTCGTGGGTTGTGCTCATACGCTGAAATAGGAGCATCGAGGCAATGACGCAGGCAATCGGGATAGCTTGCGGAAGAACATGGGGAATTTGATAGAGGCTAAACAAGAAAATAGTCAGCCCGCTAGACGCGATAGAGGCAAATTCAGCAATATCCTTCATCCTCATGACAAAAAGGATCGTGACAAAGCTTGCCACACATAAGACAAGCACCTGCAGGTAATTCTTAAAGAAATAGCGCCAAATTATAGGCATAAAACTCGCGTTTTTTAATAGTAGTCATTATAATCAAATGATCATTAATTTGGTAAGCATTCGATTAGACTATGAAAGATTCTATTTTACAGACGATCAAGCAATTTTTCCAAGAAAGGGCTTTGTCAGCAGCTCCTCTACTACTCGGGTTTTCAGGGGGGCCTGATTCTTTGGCACTTTTTCACCTTTTGCTTGAGGTTAAAAAAACTTTTTCATTGTCTCTTCATGTCGCTCATATCGATCATGGATGGAGGGAAGAAAGTGGAGAGGAAGCTCTTTTTTTAGAAAAATATGTGACAGATCTTGGCATTCCCTTTCATCTTAAAAAATTGAGTCAGTGTGAGAGCGAAAAGGAAGCAAGAGAGGCAAGATTGGCTTTTTTTGCCTTGTTGTATAAGAAACTTGGCTGCCAAGCCCTTCTTTTAGGACATCAAAGAGATGATCAATCGGAGACAATTTTAAAAAGAATCTTAGAGGGGGCTCATTTAACCTCTCTGGGAGGGATTTTGGAAGTTTCTTGTTTGAAGGAGATGGCAGTGTGGAGACCGCTGTTAAAGCATAGAAAAAAAGAGATTTATGAGTGGCTCAAAAAAAAAGAGCTTATATCTTTAGAAGACCCTACAAATAAGGACCCAAAATTCTTACGTTCTCGTATGCGCACACAGATCTTTCCTGAACTGTCTAAAAAATTTGGGAAGGAAATTAATGAGAATCTCTGTAAAATAGGAGAAGTGGCAAGGGAGTTAGCGGAGTATTTAGATCGCAAGATGGAGCCTTATAATCATCTTGTTGAAAGGGAAAGAGGGGAAGTCAGAATCGACTTTAACTCTCTTTCTTTTTTTGAGCCTGTAGAAGTGAAGATGTTTTTAAAAAAACTTTTAGAAAAGGAAGATATATCTTTATCTCATGAGGCTCTAGCAACCCTTTACCACTTAATTCAGACAGGGGCTTGCCAGAAGAAAATCCTTTCTAGAAAAAAAATAATTGAAATTCACCAGAGAGTTGTTGCAATAAAAAATAATGATGGCTATGAGCTAAAATAGGATCCCTATACTACTTAAGTTGAGTATAAATGGTGTAATCCGTAAGATTAACATTTTTGAGTTAAATACATGAGTAATGATAATAAGACACGACCAGAACCTCGTAAAGGAATGCCAGGGGGATTTTTAGTTTTCCTCCTTGCTATTGTTTTGATCATTTTAACCGTTCAAAATCTCTCCTCCGATAAGGTAGCTAAAGTAGCTTTTAGTCATCAGGCAGAACATCTTGTTAATCTTGATTTACTTCAGCCCGATAGCAGCAGAAAAATTGCTCTTAAAGATCACAATGAAAAATTGGTGACTTTTAGTGGAAAGTTTCGAGATCGATTAACAGATGATGCTAAGGCGAGATACAAATACTTAGAGACCTTAAATCGTAACCATGAACTCACAGCTGATGAGACTAGAATCAGTGGTGATATTGACGCTATGCAAAAAAATGTTATCAGTTCTGCTGATTGGTTTTTACATTTAAGTGGTCTTTCGATTCCGTCTGCAGGCTATTGGGTTGTCGATCCAGTTGTGAGCACACAAGGAAGATCAAATGAAGTTGTGATCAAACAACTCTCTGATAAACCTATTGTCAGTTTAGCTGATTTAGAAAGACAGTACCCTCCCACATCAGAGCAAATCGCCTCGTTTGGCAAAGACTTAACCGTATTGATACAGGGCTTTCGTTCCTCCTCTTTAGGCATCGGCAACGAATCTATGAAACAGCAATTGAAAACATTAGAACAAGTCGTCATAACTGCTGACCAAACACCAGCAGAAAGATGCACAATTTATGGTAATGCTCTTAAAGACTTGAGATTGCTTGTTAATGATCTGAATCAAAAAGTAGATAATGCCAGACTCACACAGCTCAGATCAGTGCGTAATTATTTAAGTGAAATTGCGAGCTACAACCAAGTGGCAGAGGAACTTTCAAATAATGAATCGCAACTTGACAAATCACGAGAAGCCGTCTTAAATCTCACCTGGTTTTTTAACAATCAAGAGCTATCAACAAGAGCTTTAGAGAAGCAAGATCCTGAAGAATTTGGCCATTGGTTTTCTCAAGCTAAACAAGAATGGAGTACGTTTGATACCAATAAAGGAGCTTATTTCAAAGCACCTGATCAACCAAGAAATTTAGTTCTCGATAAAACATTTAAAAGTGAAGAGCCATCTCCTAATTACTTCAGTTATCTCTTAACACTACTTCCTGTACTTCTCGTTATTTTCCTCCTCTATTTTGTCTTTTCTAGACAAATGAAAGGTGTCGGGTCTTCTGCAATGAATTTTGGCAAATCTCCTGCAAAATTGCTCACAAAAGAGCGCAATAAAGTGACTTTCAAAGATGTTGCAGGCTGTGATGAAGCTAAAGAAGAATTACAAGAGATCGTTGAATTTTTAAAAGATCCAGGCAAATTTACAGCTCTTGGCGCTAAAATCCCTAAAGGTGTTCTTTGCATAGGAGCTCCTGGAACAGGCAAGACTCTCATTGCTAAAGCAGTTGCTGGAGAAGCCGATCGCCCTTTCTTCTTTATTTCTGGTTCAGACTTTGTCGAGATGTTTGTGGGTGTGGGAGCCAGTCGTATTCGAGATATGTTCAATGAAGCCAGAAAATCAGCCCCCTGCATCATCTTCATGGATGAGATCGATGCTGTCGGACGTCATAGAGGAGCTGGTATTGGTGGTGGGCATGATGAAAGAGAGCAAACCCTCAACCAATTGCTCGTAGAAATGGATGGATTTGATCCAAGTGAGGGGATTATCCTGATTGCGGCAACCAACCGTCCAGATGTTCTTGATAGAGCGCTTTTACGCCCTGGTCGTTTCGATCGTAGGATAGTTATCGATCTTCCAGACGTTAAAGGTAGATTTGAAATTTTAAAAGTGCATGCCAGAAAAATCAAAATGGATTCCTCCGTTGATTTGATGGAGCTAGCTCGTAATACACCTGGTGCTTCGGGAGCTGATCTTGCTAATCTTCTCAATGAAGCTGCTCTTTTAGCAGCCAGACGTGGCAGAAGTGCTGTGACAGGTGCAGAAGCAAGGGAAGCTTGCGACAAAGTCAGATATGGAAAAGAAAGACGCAGCCTTGAAATCGACGATAACGAGAAAAAAACAACCGCTTACCACGAGTCAGGACATGCGATTGTCGCACTTGTTGTTAAAAATGCCGATCCTGTTGATAAAGTGACAATTATTCCTAGAGGGCTTTCACTAGGTGCCACCCACTTTATGCCCAAGAAAAATAGATTGAGTTATTGGAGAAAAGAGCTCTTAGATCAACTCGCTGTTCTCATGGGAGGAAGAGTTGCTGAAGAGATTTTTGTCTCAGATATCTCTTCAGGTGCACAGATGGATATTACGCAAGCAACCCGTCTTGCAAGAAGCATGGTCTGTGAATGGGGCATGACAGATGCTCTCGGAACTGTTGCCTATGACGAGCGTTCTGAAACCGGTATGTATTTAGGAGGGGCAGGAACTAAAGAGCGGACCTATTCTGAAGATACAGCGAAGTTTATCGATGGAGAAGTTCTTAAACTCATCAAAGACGGACATCAAAGAGCTACAGAAATTATTCTGGCTAACAAAGACAAAGTTGAGCTCATGACAGCGATGCTCATGGAATTTGAGACTCTTGATAAAGAAGATGTCCAAGACATCATCAAAGGGACATGGGATGTTGAGAAAAAAAAATCACGTCTTAAACTAGCGGAAGAGCTCCAAAAGAAACTCCCACCGCCACCACCATCTCTACAACCTAAAAAGCCTGCTCCCATCATAGATGGCCCGCAGCCCCAACAGATTTGAGATCAATAGGTAATATAGAACTTTTTCTTAGCGAGTTCGATGAGTTTGGCAACAGCCTCTTCGGCATCAATTCCTATAGCTTCAATCGTGACGACAGCTCCTTTAGAAGCGCCGAGTGTTAAAATACCCAGAAGAGAGGTAGATCCAACTTTCATATTCTTGTAATGAAATGTGATTTGCGAGCTAAAAGCTCCTGCGCATTTGACGATTTCAGCGCAAGGCCGTGTATGTAATCCTTTATCATTTTCAACTGTAAAAGTGCCGGTGCATTTTTTTTGATCTGTGTCATTCATAGTAGAAGTACCGTTTGTGGGATTGTTGCCTGATTATAACTACACTTTGTCTAATTTTCAACTCTGTAAATTTGCCCACTCTCTGATCCTTCAATACTTCTGCTGAAGGCTTGGGCTACTTGAGTTGCAGGAACAGGTGTGAAGCCTGCAAATAAAGAGCCATAAAGAGGCATCGATTCTGTCACAATTGTTGGGCAAACAACGTTGATTCTGATTTGTTTGGGCATTTCAAAATACGCCCCTTTGACAAAACCTTCAATCCCTCGGTTGACCATGGCAGCAGCTGACCCTGTTTTGATATCCTTAAGGCCAATGATACCACTGATCAGCGTGAAAGACCCTTTTTCTTTCATAAATGGCATACCGATTAACACAAGATTTACTTGCCCCATGAGTTTAGATTTAAGACCGATCTCATATCTTGCAGCTGTCATAGATGAGACATCACCAAAATGAACTTTTCCTGCAGCACACACGACAGCGTCTACCTCTCCCACTTTCTCAAACATGCTTTTTATCGAAGTTTCAGAGCAGATATCGCACACAACATCTCCCTTTGTTCTGCTAGCTACAATGACCTCATGACGAGGTGAGAGTTCTTTGACGATAGCAGATCCCAAAACGCCTTTTCCACCTACTACAATAATTTTCATTAATATACCTTTGAACAAGCAGACGGTTTTTCTACAGACAATCCCATAAGAGATTTGAGTTCTTGCGTGAGCTCTTCAAACCTGTGGATGAGGGCTTCGATAGCACTCTCTTGACGCATATCAACACCTGCCAGCTTAAGTAAATCTAAAGGGAATTTGCTGCCTCCTGACGATAGAAATTTGAGATAATTATCAGGGCCTTCTTGCTGAACGGTTTTGCTTAAGCTACACGCTGCTGCAATCCCTGTCGAGTATTGATAGACGTAAAAATTGTAGTAAAAGTGGGGAACTCTTGCCCATTCGATCGCAATCTCATCATCGACACTCACTGCAGGACCAAAATAATCGACATTGAGTTTTTTATACTCTGTCTTGAGAAGATCGGGCGTAAGAGGAATTCCTTGCTCTGCAAATTCATGAATTTTTAATTCAAATTCAGCAAACATCGTTTGTCTGAAAAACGTGTTGCGAAGATCTTCAATCTTTTGATTGATGAGATAAGCTCTCTTCTCTTTTTCAGGTGTGATCTTAAGTAAGTGAGTAAGCAAAAGCTCTTCATTGAATGTTGAGGCTACCTCTGCAACAAAAATCGTGTAATCAGCGTCTTGATAAGGTTGTGTCTTCCAAGAAAGAAAAGAGTGCATGCTATGCCCTGCTTCATGAGCCAGCGTCATAGCGTCTTGAAAGTTATTGTGATAATTCATCAGAATATAAGGCATACTCTTGTAACAGCCGCTTGAGTAAGCCCCTGAGCGTTTACGTAAATTTTCGTAACGATCAACCCAACGATCTTCAAGAAGACCTTTTTTCAAATAAGATTGATACTCTTGCCCTAGAGGTGCTACAGATTCGACTATGAGTTTTTCAGCTTGATTATAAGGCATAGACATATCGACATCTTTCATTAGAGGAACACTTAAATCATACATGTGCAACTCATCGTAGCCTAAAATCGCTTTACGAAGAGCCATATAGTTGTGAAGCACGGGCAAATGTTTTCTCACCGTTGCAATTAAGTTGTGATAGACAGACGTCTCGATCTGATGAGGAAATAGCGCAGCTTCTAAACAGGAGGAAAAGTTTCTGGCTTTTGCCACAAAAAGATGTTTTTGTACTTGTCCATTAATGAGCTCACACAGAGTGTTTTCGTACTGCACAAAACCACCGAGCATTGTCTGAAACGCATTTTTTCTAAGGACTCTATCTTGACTGCGTATATGTGTCGCGTAACTTCCATGAGACAGATCGTGCAAAACCCCTTGACTATCTGCAATTTTCGGAAATTTCAAATCGGCATTATTAAAGGCTCCAAAAGCTCTTTGAGATGAGTCTAAGGCAAGACCTGCCGTTGCGAGTAATTTTTCTTCCGAGGCAGACAAAGTATGGGGTTTAAACCGAATCAATTTTTCAAGAAATGTTTTGAATTCCCTGAGCTCCTCTGATGCCAAATACTGCGCTATCTTCTCTTGTGATATTTGGAGTAATTCAGGCTCTATCCAGGAAGATTCTTGTCTAAACGCATGCAAAAGCTGTGTAATTCTCATAAACCCTTGTTTATGAACGTCTTGCGCAACATCTTCATCATGCCTTAAGTGGGCATAGGTATAGAGCCTTCCCAGATGTTGATCGAGCTCTAAATAAGTTTTTATCAATGAAGCTAACGTCTTAGCATCTTTACTCAGCAGCCCTTTAAAAGCAGCCAAATGGGGCCATCTCACAGCCTCATCTTTCCCTTTCCATTTGTTAAAGTCCTGATTCCAAGCCTCTAAAGAAGGGTAGAGAGCCTCCACGTTCCAACGATCTGAGTCAGCGATTTTATCTCTTTCAACACTAGGTCCTTGCAGCATAGTCACATCCTTAAAAACATTTTTTTAAACTATCGAATTAACCCATATTTCTCTATTGATTTTATTCTGTCAATCATATAAAATTTCTTCTAAAAAATAAGTGGTTTTTAAATTATGGCATCTCCAGTTGCTCCAGATTTCAAAATTTATCTTACTATGCCCCTTTCTCGTATTAATAAATTAAATACCAGCATTGTTGAATTAAAAAAAAAAGTAGATAATTTTGCTAAAAATTTTACCGAAATTGCAACATGTAAAACAGAAAGAGAGGATCTCACAAACAATCTCACAGGAAGAATACAAACAGTCTTTGGAAAAAACAAGGAATGGATAGAAAGCGGCTTATTTCAGAACTTAAACGCTAAGCGCGTGCCAAAAAATAAAGATTTGGAAGAGCAATTAAATAATATAGAAGAACTGTTAAGAGATTTTTTTTCTACTTATCCTCGAGAGATAGATCGATTAAAATCACAGATAGCGCTTATTGTAGCACAAATAAAGGAAATAAAAGAAATTTTAGAGCAAGAACAAGGTCTGCCCTTCAACAAAAAAGAGATGGATGATCGAATCAATGGGCTAAATGAAAGGGTAAAAGAGCAATTAAAAAATTATACAAGCCTAATTGAGGTTCACCAAAATTTGGCTCTTACTTTAAAGGAATCTTATCAGACAGACTGTCAGAGATTAGCACAAGCAATTCAATTGATTGAAAGAGCCCATATATGCTTGAAAGTGGCAAGCTTTTTTAAGCAAGCTCTTATACTGTCTCTTTTTGTTTTTACAGCATTTGTAGTTCTTAATCAAAGGAGACAATTTCCTTCAAAAATTTCACTCGATTTTCCTTTTAAAAATCCTCTTTTGACAACAATCGTCAAAGGTTTCTTAACAGCGCTGACTCCTGTTCTGTTTTTTAGTGATGAGATAATTACATTATCAACACTTAATAAGTGTCAGAAAATATTTACTAAACACTTATATTTATATAAAAATATTTTTAATTTATCTAATTAATTGTATTTTTCTATTGATTTTATTCTGTTAATCAAATAAATGTTTGACTGTATTTTTCTTTAT
>CAYUZN010000083.1:0-8430 GCA_964449295.1 uncultured bacterium
ATATTCTCCATATAATCCAATAATAGCGATCGGTTCTTCGTGACTACTAGGTTCATGAGATACTAATTGAGAATGCATTTTATAGCTTTCGGAAGGAAGTTTTATATCCACATGTTGTTCTAAAAAATCTGCCAGGGCAGGAAGTGTGTCATATTCAAAGAGAAGGGTGGGATAGAAAGAAGTAGAGAAATCACTTTCAAGCTCTTTTACAATATTGAGTAAATTTTTAGAATCCAGACCCATCTCATAGAATTTTTGCTCTTCATCAAGAGCTTGAAGATCTAAGTGTGGTACATATCGGCTTAATTTCCTGAGCAAAAAGGAGTACAGCGGCTTTGAGTCGGTTTCCTGACTTTGGAAGAGAGCTACTTCTCTCCACTCTTTTCGAATTCTTTTCCCTACTACTCCTTCAAGAGAAGCTATAGGTTTCCCTAGCTCATTATAGAGGATGATATCGTGATGATAGGTTTCGTGAAAAGTGAGCTTTTCTTGGGAAAGGCTCTTTTGAACATACGCATAATTGACTTGGGTGGGAACACCAAAAAAATGAACATGATTAATTGCAATGGGGATAAACGTTTCTCGTATTTTCTGAAATTCAGAGAAAAAAAGAGCAATAAAAGCGAAAGTTGCTCCGTCAATCAAAGCAGGATCAAAAGAGGCATCAAAAAGCAAAAAAGCACTTCTATCTTGTGACACAGGAGTTTGAATTTCTAGAAGGCATGCATCACCTGTTAGATAGGCCTGCCCCCTATTTTTAAAAAAGGGACCATGATGAATTCCTACACGAGCTGCATATTGATAAAGGTCTTGGAAAGAAAAGATATTTCCACTTTTACATTTTTCAATATCGAGCTCAGGCAATGAAGGAACTGAAGCAGAAACCACTTTTGCTCTAAGATGGGTAGTTTCTTTTCCTGTTTTTGCATCCTTACTAGTAATTTTTGCTTCCTCATTGAGAAAAGTAAGCTCCAAGCGGGCTTGATCCTCTCCTCTTAAAGAAAAAGGTTCTTCAAAAACAATATGCGAAAGAGCTCGGTCGTTCCCCAATTTGCCACTTATCCAAGATAAATAAGTAACTCCGGGAATAACAGGTCTTCCTTGTACAGTATGATCAGTAAGCAAGGGATGTTGGGCAGATAAATCGAAACTTTCTGTAGAGAAAGAGTTCCCTCTTGGCCAGTATGATTTTAAATGGTAAGCAATTGGAGGTAAGTTTCTCATATGCCCTTTAGTACCAGAAAAGTTCCTCAAGATGAGATGAACGTTTGTTCCTCCAAAACCAAACGCGCTTACTCCCGCGCGGTAATCTTCTTTTCTTTCTTCAAGAGGAGTCAAGGTTTGAACTAAATCAAAAGCAGAATCTGCGAAAACAAATCTTGGATTTTTCTGAATGCAATGAATCGATGCTGGGATTTTCTTATATTGTAAAGAAAGAATTACCTTAATCAAGCTCGCAATGCCGGCGGCACTTAATAAATGTCCTAGATTAGTTTTCACGCTTCCCACGCCAATTTTTTTTGTTCCCATCATTTCAGGGGAAAAAACACGGCTTAAAGCCTGGAGTTCCAATGGATCGCCGATCATGGTACCGGTTCCATGAGCCTCAATGTAACAAATAGAGCGGGGATCGATTGCAGCATTTTTGATGGCAGATCGGATCACATGCTCCTGTTGGTAAGGATTTGGAGTAGTAACTCCCATTGTTCTACCATCATTATTCATGGCACTGCCCTCAATGACAGCGGATATGTCATTATGGTCTATAAACGCATCTGCGTACCGCTTAAGAAGAACAAGTCCAATCCCTTCTCCTATAACAATTCCATCCGCTTCACTATCAAAAAAGGCACACTTGCCTCGTTTAGAGAGAGCCCCAGCTGCTTGCAATAAATCAAAGGGTTTATCGTCTAATAAAAGATCAACACCTCCCGCAATAGCCAGATCACATTCTCTCAATTTTAAGCTCTGACAGGCCAAGTGAACACTTAAAAGTGAAGAGGCACAGGCCGCGTCGACAACTAAGCTAGGACCCCTTAGATCAAAAACTTGAGAAGCATATGCAGCAATAAAATTTTGTCCCAATCCAACAATAGAATTTTTATGGAAAGGAGCGATTTTTTCTGAATAAGTACCGGAACGAGCGCCTATAAAAATCCCTACAGTTTTACCCTTGATTTCTTCTAAAGTATAACCTGCATTTGAGAATAGCGTGGGAATAAGAAGAAGAACTTGCCGCGTGAGGGGATCTATCTCTACAGCTTCTTGCGATGGAATAGAAAAAAAATCGGGATCAAAAAGGTTTATTTCATTAAGAAAGCCACCCTGTCTTGATACCGATTGAAAAAATCTAGAGGAGGCCTGCTGAGAAGAAAGATTAGTTATACAAAATCTACCTTTATATAGAGAATTCCAAAATTCTTCTAAAGACTCAGATCCAGGAAAACGACAAGCCAAACCAATAACAGCAATATCTTGCCTTTTATCTAGATCGCTTTTTTGATTTCTAAAAGATGATAATGTTTTAATCAATATTTAATTTTTTTTTCAAATTAATCCACTCTCGTTCAAAATCTTCCTTAGATATAGAACGAGCTTTTGCTTGTTTAGCTCCTTTATACTCATAGCCAATAAAAGAAATGCCCTGTTGCTTCATATAATCGGCCATTTGCTCAATCAAAGGACGACTATCATCTATAAAAACAACCTTCTTAGGTCTCCATCTCACTTTCTTAAAAAAAGCATCTAAGACTTGATGTTTCTTAGTTCCTTCGCCGTTAGTAAGAATGACTCCTTCTTTAATTTCAGGATATCTACCCCTATAGGGAAGAAAATCTTTAAATTCATAAAGTCGATCAAAGCTAAACTTAGATGTCTCAATACTTAATTTTCTGAGATTGCTGATACGCCAATCCATAATATTAGGAATGTCTTGCAATTGGCCTGTAAGAATGCCTGAAACGACAAGAACTCGCCCTCCTTTCTCCTTTAAACTCTTAATCATAGAGGGAGCCTCTTCCTCTAACAATTGTCCTTCTCCTGAAATTGCAATAAAGCTTGTAAATTCACTTTTTATAATTTCAGGAACAGATTTTACAAAATCTTTTACCATTTGAGGGTTTAAACAAAAATTAGCTTGCTGAAACGCTGGATTAGAAGGTTGTGTCAATGTATAATCAACATCGAAGATAAAGAGCGTGTCTTTATCAACATCATCTATTTGTTCTTTTAGAGCATTAAAATTCTCTATAGTATAGATAACGTTAAATGCTTCATCTTTTTTAAAATTTTTGTGCTTTTGTCTATTTAATTTTTGCAAGAAAAGCATACTCAATCCTAAAATTACAATTAGTAATAAATAAAAACCAGAAAAACGCTCGAATAGCTTTTTCATAAGATATTTTGTATTTTAATAATCCTTATCGTTTGAGACCAGTCTTAAAATTGCTGCTTGGAATTCATCTTCTTTCATATTATTAATAGCTTGATGAATTAACAGAATTCCAGTTTTGCAACGACCAAAATCTGTTTGCATTTCCTCTCGATTTAGTAAAACCTTACCGGTCAAAATATCATTCCATGCTCCTAACTGACTAATTTCCGAAGGAGATAGAGTAAAATTTTTAGAAGGTTCATGGCAAATACCTAACGATGTCGCTCCATAACGGAGATAAGCATATTGTTGATTGACTAAGAGAAGATCTTTCTCTCTTTGGCTAGGAGTTCGCCCAAGATATGTTTTGAAAAAGAGATCCTTGTTTTCTTCATTGAAAAATAAAAGCACCATTGGTGAAGCAATATCAAAGTATGGATTAAAAATCCCCGCCAGTTCCCAATCAATCATCCAAGCTTTTTCCCCATCCCATAGAGTATTCCCCCCATGCCCTACATCGTTATGACAAAACTTAAATGGGACGTGTCGATGCTGAATGGCATCAAGTTCATGCATTTTTTCAATTGCCATCTTAAATATTTGAAATTGAGGATAAAGAGCAGCAAGCTTAAGAACTTTCTCATCTAACTCCTGAAAACGATTATTCTTCTGAAAACTAGCGTTTTTGACATTTATAGGTTGACTATGAAGTAGTTTTAACGAGGTTGCAAATTGAATAACCTTCTTAGAAGTCATATTCGTCATATGCCACGGCTTCAACTCCGGAGAGTGGATAAAAACAGTACTGATTAATCCATGAAATGGATCGATATCAATAACTCGCGGACCCACTCCTATCTCAGACATCCATTGAATTAAAAACAGTTCTTTTTCTCTTTCCTCTACAGGTTGGTTCGAGTTGATAATCCTTAAAGCAATAGATTGATGAGTTTGTTCATGAGTTAACTTATAGCTTTTAGCCCAAATAGATAAACCATCCAATTTTTCTACTTTTATTTTGCTAGTATCACCGGATAGCATAGAAAAAGAACGGAGAGCAAATGATTCAATAACAGGATCGTTTAAGAGATCCTCTTCTTTAGGACGTTCTTCTGTGGAAGCTTCAACGTTTGCTAAGATGAAAAGTGTAAGAAATAGAACTAGACCAACCCGTCCCCAGCGATTGAAATATTGAATAGTCCTCTTCTGAAACAGAGAAGACTTCTCCTGCGAAGAAATATTGTGCAAACGGATAACTTGCTTTGAACTATTCATCAATGGGATAGAATTGCAACGAGCCTCCCTTTCAATTCTTTGAGTTGAAAATAACCTTTTATCTAGATAGCCTACTGGTGTTCTTAAAGGATGGGTTGTCCTCTCCGCTAGGCTATGAGAAAAGCTCTTTTGAGAATACGGAAAATAAACCAAAGACCTCTTTTGGACTTGTGAAATACGATTTTCTCTCAAAAAGAGATTGTTATGGGTGAATATTATTTTACCACTGTTCCCTTGAGCATGGGAACCATGATAAAAAGCTAGAGTCCGTGTCGTCTGGACCGATAATCGAGATAAGCTATTGCTCATATAAACCTCTTATCTTTTGTTATTAAATTTCATTTCAATCAAGAATCAAAATTAACATGTCACCTTTCAAAAAGAAGTTTATCGCAAGAAAAAAAAAATATCAATTAAAAATTAAAAACTGTAAACGCAAACGACATAAAATAGCTGAATACCACAGAGATACTATTTTTGTTTTTTTCTATAAGAGACCAAAAAAATGTCATCATTTTTATGGGAAATTTGCACTATGCCTATCTTTCAGCTTTCTCCAAAACGAAGATGAATTTTTCTGGAATCATTTTTCAAATATTTTTCATATTATTTCATCAGCTCATCGATCTTAATTCTCATAAGGCTATTTATAAGGATGTGGAGAGTAAAAATGGATATAACGCCGGTTAGGATTCATCAACCTGGATCTTTGGAAAAATTTGAAAATTTTGAACAGGCCAAAAAAGCACGAGATACTCATATTTGGCAACAGCTCGATCAAGTATCTGTGGAAATGGCTATCTCACAATGGCTGACCACATTAAGTCATAAAACTCAAATCAACTATCAGTCAGGCATGCGCAAGCTGGTGGAGTTTGGATTGATTACCCCTTCTATAAGTTTACAACTCTTTGCTTTGATCAACCATAATGCGATTATAGACCAGATTAAGCTCAGACAAGAATGGTCTGAATGCAGTAGACAAGCAAGAGCTGCTTGTTATATCTCTTTTACACGATTTCTCAATAGACGTACTGAAGGAATGATCAAAAAAGCTCTGCCAAACAAGGAAGGAAATGCTAAAACATTTTACCGTGTTCACGCAAAGGTCAAAACAGCTGCAATGTCCCAGGCACAATGGATTCGGTTTTTCGAAGCTTTAGAGAAGACTAGTCATAGAGAATGGTTGGTTGCTAAAGTGATTCTTCAAGGTGGTAAGCGTGTAAAAGAGGTTCTCTCTCTGCAAGTAGATCAGATTGACTGGGAGAAACGAAAAATTACATTCACTCAATCTAAGACAAAAGGTTTAATTAAGAAAACGGTGATTACCTATTCAGAAAATATCATGAAACAGCTGAAAGATTACATAGGAGATAGACAAGGATATGTGTTTATAACTCGTTTTAGCAAGCCTATAGATCTTAGATATTTGGCTTTGATATTTGCTAAAGCTGGAAAAATAGCTGGAATCCCCTTCAAAGTGACTCCGCATGTTTTACGTGCTTCGGCTGTGACTTATCTAAAACAGCAGGGATTTGCTGATAGTGACATCATGAAAGTGACAGGTCATGCAAGTGCTGAAATGGTATATGCTTATGATAAATCTTCTAGAGAAGAGAATGCGAGCACGAGAGTGAATTTGGTGTCTTAAAGAAATTGGCAATTATTATGTTTACTGTGTTTTTTGTGATTATTGAGATGTCTGTGTTTATTCAGTAAATGATGTTTTTTATCATGTCATATCACGAATATGATAAAAAATATTTTTAATAAGCGCTTTAATTCAGTCGAATTTCAATTATTCCCCTGCAAACAAAATGTGAAAAATGCGCAAGGGCCGCTTATGTACACTTTATAAGTGGCCCTTGTGCTAAAAATCATAAGAACAACCATGAGGATAAAAGCACCAGATATGCTACTTCCGGCAACTGTCCTAAAGCTCGAATTGTCTATAAGAACGTGCTTAACATTCTCTCTCTCCCTAAAAAGGTAGTTGCAAAACACCCTTTTGATCCCAATGAAGAAAGTGCAGATTTAGTCTCCAAAGCGAGTTTTGCAACTCATCCAAGAGGCTATAATTGCAGTTGAGCCCATTGCACTTCCTCCCGAATCTTCTAAATCCTCCCATCGACATGATATCCTTCTCAGATTTGCAGCCATCAAACTCGAAGGAACTTTAACCAAGGATTAAATTGTGGGCAGTCGATTTTCCAAAATGAAAAAACAAGCACGTCAAGATCTAGACAGCAAAGAATTTACAGATTTTGCAGGAAATGCTTGTGACACTTGTACTTTCTGGCAATAAAGAGATCAAAAATATTAAAATCAAGCCCGAGTGTGTCGATTTAAACGATCTAGAAGGATTACAAGATCTTATCAAGCAGCTCATAAAGACGCCTTTAAACGAATAGAGACAAACGATTTTCCTCACTTGCCTTTTTAATTAGCTCCTATCTAAACAGCTTCTAGTCAATGATAGAGATATGAAAGCCTTTTTTATCGATCATGTTAAAAAACTAGAAAGTATTGTAAGTTTTAATCTACATAAATCAGAAAGTTGTGGTATGTTTATTTATAGCCTTAAATAACCACAGGAGGTTTTATGGCAACTAGTATAAGTAGCGATGCTGGTGTTTTTTCAGATGCAAACTGGAAAAGAATGGTGGCTGATTTTAATGAAATGAGAAACGCTCAGGATGAAGAGAAAAAAGAAATGGGTGAAGTGAGGAAAGAAATTGGTAAGCTAAAAGCGGATAAAGCTGATAGAGACAGACAGTTTATGATTGTAGGAGCAGTTGCAGGCGGGACAGTGGGAGCTGTTGCTGGGGCAGCGTTAGCTGCTAGTGGAGTTGGGCTTGCTGGAGCAGTAGCAACAAAGACTACATATGCCCTATATATGGGAGGTGGTGCAGTGGGTGGTGGTGGTATAGGTGGAGCTGTAGGCTGGTGTTTTACAGGAAAAAAATAACAAAAATAAGGAGGAATAGTTATGGCTTCTCCATTAGAAAGATCTGAAGAAACAAACAAAGGACATGTTTGGTATAACGCGGAGATGGAAACTTTTTATAGAAAAGAAAAAGCTCTTACAGCAGAAGTTCGAGAAATGATTCAAGAAGCTCGAGAGCTTAACGGAAAGTTGCAATCTTTTGATATTGCTGAAAGTAAAATTTCTGATTTTTTGTCGGAAATAGGCAATGCTGCTCTTTCAAGAGTTAAAGGTGTGTTTAAAGGGGCTATTTATGGAGATCAAGCTGATATATCTATGAATAGCAATAAAGAAACAACTGATAAAAAGACAAAATAAGGTAAAATTATGAATAAAATAGATGAATCTTCTTTCAGCCAAGCAATAAAAGAAATGAAACAAGATTGTCAGGCTCAGTCTGCTGAAATGAAAAAACTAAGAGAGGAAGTTAATTCCGTAGCAAGATTTCCCATAAGTGAGCCCTGGTCAAGTCGAATTATGATAGGAGTTGAACTGTCTATAGGAGTTGTTGCTGTCGTTGGGATTAAGTATCTTCCCGACATTGTTCCAAAAATGATAGAAAAACTTTTCCGTCATTAGCAGCCAAAGGACAACTATGAGGATAAAAGCACCAGATATGCTATTTCCAGCAACTGACCTGAAGCTTGAATTGTCTATGAGAACGTGCTTAATATTTTCTCTCTCCCTAAAGGAAGATGAAGATGTCAACTAAGAAAGTGATTAAGAGCTTTATTCTTGAGCACACCTTATAAGCTGAGAGTCTGTTTTTCTGTTCGATCTCTTGACACATAATGAA
>CAYUZN010000084.1:0-8143 GCA_964449295.1 uncultured bacterium
ACAGATCCTAAAACATCAGTTCTTGATCTTAATTGCAAAGCGCATGAACTCGATAATTTATATGCGGTGGACTCAAGCTTTTTCCCCTCAATAGGAGCTGTCAATCCAACCTTGACAATCATCGCCAATGCACTGAGGGTAGCCGACATAATTAAGTAGGTATTTTTTGTAAGTAATAGATGTAGTCATCTTGAAGATAGCCTGTTGCTTCTTCCTCCTGAAGCGAGAGACCCCGTCCTTAAGGACGGGGTATTTTCAAAAAACGGGGAGGGAGGGGTTCAAAGCCCTTCCCTAAGCGATATAATTTTTCTATAAGTTCCATTCTTGATGAAGGATAGAAATTAAACAAGTAGTTAAAATTTGTTTGGTTTGCAACTCTATCTGTAGGTTGGCAGAGACTATAGAAGAGAATGTACGGTAGGCTGATGTTAAAGCATTGTTAGGAGGGACAGTTATCTTATTCATCAAACCATGTATTAGAAGACGGTAATTTTCATCTGAGAGTGAAGAGAAATTATTCTTAATATACTCTAAAATGTCTTTTAAGAATTGTTTCCTTTCCTGGTGGCAAGAAATACACGAAGAAAAAACATAAGAAATTATAGATATAGCTACGGATATATCCTTAGATTGGTTAGTATTTAGATATTTTATAACCTTTTCACTTAGACTTTTTATTTGTTGTTCATCTGTTTTGATTGTTGAGTCTTCTGCTCTACTTTCAATTAAGTCTATGATTACTTCTTTTTTATCGAGTGAGTCAGAACGAAGGTTTCCTCTTAGCGTTTTGCATATGTCTAAAATATCCTTAGTGATTGTAGGTGATATTTTCATAAGAGGTAATATAAAATCTTCTAAGAAAGCATGATAAACATCATTAGAAGCGGACGAAAAAGTGTTAACAACTTGGGTTAAAACAGAGGATAAACATTCTTTCTTTGTAGTGTTATTGATATTTTGAAGACTATAGATATAGAAAAGAATATTTGTAGCGATTCTCCTTTCTTTCGCTCCATTGTCTTCAGGGTTTGTTAACTTCCAATTAAAAGCTTTTTTAATTTGTTTTTCTAATTCTTCTATTAATTTATTTAGATCGTTCGCCTTTATATTCTTACTAAATGATACAGCTTCTTCTACTTTTTCTGAATTCAACAAAGCCTTAATTAGTTCTGATAAAAGATCGGCATGTTCTGGCAGAAAATCTTCCGCTCTTACGATAAGGCTTACAGTATGAAGTATTTGGTTAATTTTTGATTTTGTGTTAACACATCGACTATCTTGATATAATCTATTTAAAACAGAAAGAGCTTTCGTGCGCTCTGTTGAGTAGCCGAGCATTAAATCATATATATAACGTTTAAAGATCTTTGAATCTACAACTTGTTCATAAATTTGGCTATTACTTAATGCTATGTTTTTAAGGTCTTCACAAAAAACACCTTTAGAGGAAAATAGCTTCTTAACTATTGAATCTAATTTCGCTTTTCTTGCTTGTTCTTCGATACAATAAAGAGCTCCATTAAAGACTCCATCGAAAATTTTCTGATTATTGTTATCTTGAGGATTTTTAATTCTATTATTCAAAGATAAATGAAATATTTGCATTATTGTGTTTAAATAGGAAAATTTTCCATTTTTTAATAAAGAAAAGCAAAGATTTAAAGCGACCTGATATTGAAGTGGTATAGGTTTGTTTAAAATGTTTTTGGCTATTTCATTAGCTGCTTCCCAATTGTGATGTGCTAAAGCTTCTTTAAGTGAAAAAGATAAAGCAATTCGTTCATCAGTATATGTATTTTGGCCATCTGTTCCTATAGGATAAGTCATTTTAAATCTCCAAATAAGAGTTGTAATTTCTTAAAACAGAGATTGTGCCAGTTAAGCTTGTTTTAGTATACATATATTCATTTTTTTTATTAATTTCTATGAAAGATAATATGTTGAATATTAATCATTAATAATTTCTGTCATGATCGAAAACGAGCCTAGTCTAGGTTTGTCTATCAAACCACTCTTGCGAATATCAATTTTCACATTTTGGATTATTGATAGAGAGGGAAAATCAGTTAAGGCTGTACATTTAGAAGGATCAAGTGGGTGTGTAAATCTCGGCACTGATTCACAACAGGAGGTTGCGTTTGATGTTGTGATGAGGTCTACTTTAAGAGAAAATAGTTCATTTGACAGCCGATACTTTTTGTAAGTAATAGATGTAACCATCTTGAAGATAGCCTTTTGCCTCTTCATCTGTTAAATTTACAACAGTATCATCATTGCAGAGATACCACTGCTTGTTATGGTAGACTACAGCTACGTAATGACCGCCACTTATGCCACCCATCTGGACTGTCGCTCCTGTGACTTGATATTTGACAGTGTCAATCTCGAGTGTGGTTTCAAAAGGAATTGGAGTGTCAATCTTGCTCGTAATTTTTCCGTCCCAATCTTTCTGAAATCTTTTGAGTGCAAGGATCATTTCTTGAGGATAAGGCTGTTCTAATTTGACTTGCTCTGCAGTGAGTAGATGCTTTATTTCTTGTTCATCTATGCGATAAGCGCCATTTTCTGGATTTCTTTCTTTTTTCTCAAAAAACTGTGTGATTAATGACTGACCTGTTATGCCTTCTAAATTTTCAGGTAATTCGATAGCTATCACAGGCTCATATTTTGAAGAATCTTTGAGTTCACTTATTTTAGAGCGATCAGTGTCTTGAACCCAAGAACGAGTGATTGTTGTTACAGGAATCTGGCCAGTATCTTTATATTGTCCCATATAGATGGTGCCGCACATGTTTGAGAGAAGTTCAGAGGCATCTTGTTGGGAATAATCTCCTTGCAGCTCTGGAGGGAACAGATATCTTAAAAGTGTAAAATCTGTAGATGAAGATGATCGTGAATTATTCAAAGATTCTAGAGTTTCAAGGGCTTTAAAAGCATAGCCTGCTCGGTTTCTGATATCGGTTAATAATTGATTAATTTGAGGTTGATGGGCTGTTTTAAACTTATTCCAACAAAGAATCTCTTCATCGTTTAAGGAAGGCCAATCAGAGCTCATGCCCTCATATTCAGAAGTTTTTCTGTTCACAGCACAATTATTAAAGTTAGAGATGATTCGATATTTTCTAAGTATTTCTACGGCAGGATTGTTTTGTGCTAATTCGTTTAAAGGGCGTAACATCTGAAGCCAGATAAGGCTTTTGAAGAAATACTCAATTTCAAGTGCTTCCCAATCTTTTTGGGGAGTTTTTAGTGTGCCATCTTCATTAAAAAAACTTCCTAACCATATATCTTTGGCTGTTAATTGCTCTGCAGAAGCCTGCTTGATAATAGCAAAGTAATTAGGAACTGCCCACATTAATCCTTGTAAAAGGGCATTGATAAAACAGGTGTTCCTAAGATTTGGTAGCCCAAATGGTTTGTTTTTGACAACAGTAGGTATAGATGGAGGGGTAGGCTCTGGGGGAGGTAGAATTGTAATTGGAGTTGGAGGGGTAGGCTCTTGAGGAGGTTGTTCAGGTTTAGGCTCTTTTTGTTTAAGGCTCTTTGACCAATAGTTTAAGGCAAAAGCGGCAATCAAAGTTATAGTTGCAGAAGCTGTTTTTGAAACTTTTGTATATTTACCATAGGTTAATAATCCAACTCCTATAGCTCCCATAAGGTAAGAACCTGCCTGTAGCCATTTGTTTGTATCAAAAGAAGGCTTTTCTGTATTTGACACAGCCTGAGGAGTCTTTGTAAAAAATGAGAAAAAATACTTAATAGCTTCCATAATGCCAACTATTATAATAGATTATTCTATTTTTTTCTATAAGAGATAACTGTCTTAAGATGAGGGATTTACTTGATCATGCCGATTTGTTTATACCAATCAAACGTATCTTTAAGGGTCTCTGCTAGGGGTCTAGGGTAGAAATGAAGCTCTCTTTTGGCTTTGGAGCAGCTGATATTGCGGTTGCAACGCAGCAGCACATCTAACGTTTCTTTGGTGTAGAGCATAGGTGTATTAGTAAAAAAACTATAGGCTTTGGCTAAGGGGACCCCCATTCTAGCCAGCCAATTAGGTGATGTGAATTTAGGGGCTGTTTTGCCTGTGGTTTCTTGAACGAGTTGTGTAAGTTCTCTCACTGTTTTCCACATGCCTGAGAGAAGGTATCTATCACCTGATCGTCCTTTTTCGATAGCTGTGACAACTGTTTTAGCGACATCTCGCACATCGACAAAATCAAACCCTCCTGCGACAATCGCTGGAACTTTACGGTTATAGAGCGCAATCAATCCTTTGCCCATGAGGGATGGCTGAAAATCATTAGGTCCTATGACGGCTGTCGGATTAATAATAATGGTATCTAAGCCTTGGGCAAGACCTTTGGCAATTTCTTTTTCTGCTTCTGATTTTGAAAAATCGTGTAAAAATCCTTCCTCTCCGACAAGAGGACGAGTTTCGTCGAGTTCTGCTTCAGGAAATTGTTGCAGAGCATGGATGGAGCTGATGTAGATCAACCTTTGAGTGCCTGCTGCAAGGCACGCTTCAACAATATTTTTTGTTCCATTGACATTGATATTGTAGACGCTGCCATCAGGATCTCCGCTAACTGAGATTTTACCCGCTGCGTGAATCACAATATCGGCATCTTTGCAAAATCTTTTGAGTGATGAAGGATCAAGAACATCTCCTCTCACTTTCTCAATATCAAGGCGCTCAAGAGGATTAGAATGAATATGAACGAGTGCTCGAACTTTATGCCCCATCTGCAAAAGCAATCTGCAGATATTATTTCCAATATGACCAGAGGCTCCTGTCACCGCAATCAGCATATATTATTACCCCAAGTTGAGCATTAATGTATAACGCCTCTATTTAAAATACAATATCTTCATTAAGCGCTTGAGTTGCATGTTTAAAATTAAGCACCGATACGGAATGAATTTGTTGCTCACTGTCACCTGCATAAATTAAGAAAGCTTTTTTCGCTCTATCTTTGGCAAGAGTTTGAAAATAGCGTAATTTTGTTAAGAACTCTGAGTGATAAGTATGAGAAGATTTAATTTCGATAGGAATTAGTTCGTGACCTTTTTTGTAGATGATATCAACTTCGTTATTTTGCATATCTCTATAGTAAAAAAGAGAAGGATCACATCCTTGATTTAATTGATATTTTTTAAGCTCTAAGAGAATAGCATTTTCAAAGAGATGTCCTCGCAAAGGATCTCTGCTGAGTTGTACTTCATTCTGAATACCTAGTAGATAAGACGCTAGTCCTACATCATTAAAGTAGAGTTTAGGAGACTTGATAACTCGTTTGTTGAAATTTTCAAAGTAAGGAGGGAGTCTAAACAAGATAAATGAAGCTTCTAAAATTGAGATCCATTCTTTAACTGTATGGGAAGAGATCCCAACTTCGCCACCAATTTCTTGCATATTGAGAATTTGCCCAACGCGTCCTGCAAGAATTTGAACAAATCTCTCAAACTGCATGAGATCTTTGATTTGGATGAGTTGCCTTAAATCTCGTTCGACATAGGTTTGAAAATAGTTGCTGTAGGCATCTTTGGGGTCTAGATCATCTTTATAGATTCTGGGATAACCTCCTTTTAAAAGCCATGCATCGATAGAAAGATCGAATCCAGCTTCTTGTAATTCTGAAAAACTCATTGGTAGAAGTGTGAGAAGAGCTGTTCTACCAGCAAGCGACTGAGAAACAGCTTCTTGCAGTTCTAACTGGTGACTACCTGTAAGAATAAATAACCCTTTTTGATCTCTCTCATCAACAATTGACTGAATATAAGAAAGCAGCTCAGGCGCTCGCTGAATTTCATCTAGGATTCCCCCTTCTGGCAGCTGCTGAAGAAATTTTCTTGGATCTTCTAACGCCATTTTTCGTATGTCGGGAAGTTCAAGGTTAATATATTTTTTTTCAGGAAAAGCATGTCGAACAACCGTTGTCTTGCCAGATTGGCGAGGTCCTGTCACAGTGACAACTGGGTATTGCTTTGCAAGTGTCTTAAGCTTAGGCTCTATTTCGCGTTTGAACATGAGTTTGTGTTTTTTTGAAGTTCAACTTCATTTTAGTCAAAAAGGGTATTTTTGTATATAAGGTTTTGTTCTTATGATGTTTTTGTGATAAGCTTTCTTAAAGAGGTTTCAAATGCTCATAAAACTTGATACTCAATCTGTCATGGTAATGTGCTCAGATGTAACAAATCAATTTAGGTCTATTAGACCTGAGTTGGTAGGAATTACTTTGATAAGTGGCTTTGTTGTCGGCAAATGTATTGCTGGAGCAGTAGATCGTTATTCTTCAGAGAGAAAAGACTTTCAAAACCGGTGGAAATATCTTATAGGAGCTGGAGTAACTATTCTCACATTTGCAGGAACTACTCTAGTTTCTCTATCTGGTAAAATTAATGCCAAGACCGCTATTCTTTTTGGTGCTCTATCCTCGGGTGTTATCCTAGGGATAAAAATACAAGAGTATTACAACAAAAACAGTGATCAAAAAATCAATGACTTTCTTCAAGGTCTCAAGCCAAGTGATCGAGGCAGCGTTGTTGAGGCCAGCCTCAGTTTGAGCGGTTATCGGGAGTGCTGGAACTACTTTAATGTAACCAAATTAGGAAAGAAAATCGATGAGGCATTTCAAGCTGATTCTAATCTGCAGCTATTAGATCTTAGTGATACCGACTTAACAGATGACACATTAAGAGAAATGGCACAAACAGATCTTTTTAACAACGTGTCAAGATTGTGTCTTAGTAATAATCCTCGTCTAACTGGAAAGGGCATTGCCTGGATAGCAGAAAAAGGCTTTGCAGGGCTCAAAAGGTTGGATCTAAGTTATAATCAGCAGATCATAAAAACAGGCTTGGATGAGTGGGTAGGAAAGAGTGGCTTTAAAAAATTGACAAGTCTCAATTTAGCAGCTACAGGCATAAGAGAAAATGAACTAGAAGCGATGATAGAAAGAGCCGAATGGTTTAGAGAACTTAAAGGACTCAATCTCGATTGGAATAATAAATTAGTAAAATTTCCATCTAATATTTCGAGATTAACCAATCTTGATAAGCACAGTGTTAGCGATAGTCAACTAATAAGTGGAGGATCTATTCATTTTCGTGGTGCAGGGCTTTTCTGTAGAGGATGTAAGAACTTGATTTGCACACAGGAGCTTTTAAATTTAGCCAATGATGGTAAAGTGTTTGGAAAAACTAACAATCATCCTTTCAACTTGAAATAAAATTATCTGACACAAAAGTACAAATATCGATTAAATATCAAAGGTATCTTCGACTCTCGAGATAGGAAAGAAATATATGAAAAGTTTGGTATACTTCATTCCCAAACAAACTGAAAATTTTAGGTTGTTTGGGTGTAGTGCTTTCTCCAGCTATAAAAACAATCGAGGACTATTTTTCCACCTCCAATGAGGGGAAGACGGGAAGCTTCTTCTTGTGTGACCCAAAGAGCCTCGCTACTTTCACTTAAGTCAATGTTAAGTTGTGGCTTTTCTGTCAGAGGAGCAAAAAACATATGAAAGATGAAGTCGATTTTTTTACGAATATAAAAAATTTGAATGAGCTTAAGATGAGGCGCATCGATACCAGCTTCTTCTAAAAGCTCTCTGTGAGCTGCTTGCTTGAAATCTTCCCCTTTTTCAACTTTTCCTCCAGGTAAATTCCATGTCGATCCTTCAGCTTTATCAGGGGCTCTTTTGAGGAGCAGAATTTTTCCCTGGTATTCACAGGCGCAGCCGGCAACATCTAAGAGAGAGTTAAAATCAGCAGGAGGGGTGAAAAGTATACTCATAATCCCCTCAAATATTTACCGGTTAGAGATTGTGGCTGTTTCATCAGCTCTTGGGGAGTTCCTTGAGCTATAATTTTTCCTCCATTCACACCAGCACCAGGGCCGAGATCGAAGATGTAGTCGGCATGAGAGATGACATCGAGGTTGTGTTCGATGATGATAAGCGTGTTGCCTCTATCGACAAGAGCATGAAAAATGGTGAGCAATTTGGCAATATCTTCGCTGTGAAGACCGATTGTAGGCTCATCGAAGAGGTAGAGAGTTTTTCCAGAGGAGCGTTTGGCAAGTTCTCGTGAGAGCCTGATGCGTTGTTGTTCGCCACCGGAGAGGGAGGCGATC
>CAYUZN010000085.1:0-7981 GCA_964449295.1 uncultured bacterium
CCACAAAGCACACATTTTCACTTCTGGTTTCTGCTAGATACCATATCACAGACGCCTTCAGTGGCATGCGCGCGGGAACTCCCCATGAACCATCTCCTAAGTAAATAATCCCTTCCGGATTCACCTCTTCATTTTTGATAGGATGAGTTCTCTTATAGCAGTGATTGTGGTGCTCAAAAGCAACTCTCACACCATATTTTTCAAAAAGAGGCACCCAGTTACTCCTGAGTTTCACAGACACTGTTTTCTCATAAGGATAAAAAGCAGGATAGGCTGCAACATGATAGCTGGCTATTTTCACCTTACGATTCTTTCTCTCTTCGAGCACCTTTTCAAGCCACGTCGTCTGATCCCCTTCAATAGGAGATGTATGACCTGTATCCAAAAGAAATAAGCTCACATCTTTGCCAATATCAATTACTTGATACGCTTCATTAGGTCTAGGAAAAGAAAACACTGTATAAAACATTGATTGAGCTTTCGCTTCACTCCGTCTGACATCATGATTGCCGACAATAGGAATAATCGGAATGAGCTGCCCATTACTTTTAACTAAACTTTTCTCCCATTCTTTAAAAAATGCTTTCCACCGATTAATTTCCCATTCTTTCCCCTTGAAAATGCCCCTTCCACCCCCAACAGTATACGCGATATCTCCACCCATAATCACAAAATCAGGATCTTGCGCTGCCACCTCTCTATTCATCTTCTCAAATAGATCTCTCTTATAGTAAGCATCCCCTCCCACGACAAACTTCAGTATCCCTTGCTCTGGCAGTGTCTGAAATTTATAGATCTTCTCTTCCTCTCCTATGCGAAATAGATACCCTGTATTCTGGCTCAAACCGGTGAGTTCTACCACATGAATACGCATCGAACTTCCGTTCACCACCCTGATTTCATCCTCACTTTTAACCCACCTCTGATCCCCTTCTTTTTGATAGTAGACCCATGAGCTCGCATTTTCCTCATTCATCCAATGAATAATCATTGACCGCGTAGGATCGCTCTTCCAAGAAAGGTACACAGCCTCAGGCTCCTCTGCAAAAAGCCCTCCCAGAATACACACTACGCTCAGAATCAATCCCTTAAGCAAATCTTCCTCCCCCGGCTCAATCAAGAAACTATATATACCTATCAATTCATTCCAAATCAAGACATTTAAATACTTGTATTTCAGTTAATTATGAATAAAACGATTTTAATTACAATTTTTATTAAAATTTTTATTATAAATAAAATAAATATCTGATATAATTTAACTATAAACAAATAAGGTAATTTTATGGATTCTATTAACCACAAACTAGCAGATTTAGGAAGTTTTTTCAGCTCTATCCTAACTCCCACAAAAGAACCCCAAAAGATCGATACAACTGCTTTCCTTCTTAGTATATTTGAGACCACTTCGTCTGCAAAGGATTTAAGAGATAGGAATTTAAACCAAGAAACCTCTGATGATTTATCTAAATTAGCCACTCAATTCTTGCAAGAATTAGAAGAAGCAAACATGCCAACACCAGCCTCTCAGATCCCCGTCTCTAAAGAAGTAGCACCGCAAGAGCAGCTAGAAACTCACACAGCCCTATTACCAGCACAACAAGAGTTAGAAGAAACATCACAAGTACTAAGGAAACAATCGTTTGAAATTGCAAAACAAAAAACTGAAAACAGCGCGCTAATAAAAGAAAATACTCATTTAAAACACCTCTTAGAAACTCAACAAGATGGCTTTAAACAAAAGGTTCGTCTTATACAAAACAACGTCACAGCAACATTAGAAGAAGAAAAAAGGACTCAAAATTCACTACAAGAAGAAGTTACGACTTTATCCTCTAAAGTTAATCATCTGTCTAAAGAGAATGAGCAATTAATCCATACAAACACTCAATTATCGGCTGAAAATACAGCCCTACACGATCTCTTAGAAGAGCAACAATCTCTACTCACAACTCAACTAAGACTACACACATCAGATTACACCAGCAGCGACCCAGATGATACCCCATCTGAGCTCTCTTCAGAAGAAGACCTCCCAACCCTTGAAAATGAGGCTTCAGACTTAAAAGCCGCACAAGACCAACTCCCTGTCTATAAAACTCTGATGAGTCAAATAAAGTCAAATCTCATAGAGTTTCAAAGCCATCCAAATCCAGATATAGCTGCTTTTGTTAACCACTTAAATAAACTTCTGCAACAAGCGCCTGGCAACATATAACTTGCTAACTATCAATAAATTAAAAAAACTATACAGTCATTCTATTACACTGGCTATTAATGACTTAACTTCCTGATGCAAGTGAACCCCAGGCCTTAAGGCCTGGGATTATATTGGTTAGGGAGGGGCTTCGAACCCCTCCCTCCCCGTTTTTTTTAAAACACCCCGTCCTTAAGGACGGGGTCTTCTGGCTTCAGGATAAATTGAAATCTACAACTATCTAAAACACAACAACTAAAAATCATATTTATTTCCAAAATTAATTATACTAATTATTTACAAATAATTAGATTAATGTTAAGATTGTATTAATATTAGTTACAAAGGTTGTCATGACAAACAAAATTACTTATGGAACTACAGATATTCATCAAGCGACTTATTATCCTGATGCCTTAACTTCTAGAGGAGTCAACCTTCAGGATCTTCAAGAAAACTTAAAAGACACTGGTCTGCCAGACCTTATCGGTACTCTTATCCGCTTGATATGTAAAGATGCTAAGGGAGATTTCGATTTAAAGGTCTCTCACGAAAAAGCAACTCTTATATTATCTGGCCCGCCCTCTACAACAACTGTGATCACTCTGACAGGCGGTAAATGGCAAAAAACCGTGAATGGTGGTTCTGCAGAACATGTCTTTAAAGATCTTTCACAAAGCACAGAATATACACGATTGACAACCCTCTTTATTGCAACTGTAGGTAGACAAAGAAGTTCTACAGCAGCAGCTCCTGCTCCTATCTCAAATGCTCAGCCCTTTAATACCCAACCCCTTTCAAGTTCAACAGCTTCTGCAACCCACTCTTCAAACGCAGCTCAAGCTCCATCAACATCTTCACCTTTCGATCTATCCTCACAGCCCAGCCATACAGCTCAAACAGAGAGTTCCAAGACACAAGCTACTTTACAAGAACAAATAAACATTCAAGCAGATCATATAAAAAAACTAGAATCAGAAATTAAAGAACAACAGACAGCTAATGTATCAAAGATTCAAACACAGCACGCTGCCGCAATGACAGCATTAAAAACTGAACTTACACAAGCTCAAACTAATCTTCAGGATACAGCTAGGAACTTAGAACTAAAAAAGGAAGAGCTATCGCGTCTGCAAGAAGCTCTTACAGAGAGTCAAAGCAGCAATGCTAGCACTGCAGAACAGTTACAAGCTGCTCAAACACATAACACGCAGCAACAGCAAACGGTTAGTTCGTTACAAGCGCAACTTCAAGAAAAAGAGGCTAGTGTTACACGCTTGCAGTCTGAGTTAGAAACAGTTCGTGCTAATATTGACTCACTACAAAGTCAAATAGCTCAAAAAGAGGAAACGCACCAGGCAGATCTAGCCAATCTTGCTCAACAACAACAAGCATTAACAGAAGCGCTCAATCAAATAACACCTCTTCAACAAGAAATTAAAAATTTAACACAATCACAACAAACAACTCAAGAAGAAAATAGCCGTCTAACAGAGCAAGTCACTATACAAAAAGATCTTGTTCTTTCTTCAGCTGAAAACTTAGAGAGAAAGAACTTAGAATTACAAGGTATTCGAA
This sequence comes from uncultured bacterium, assembly GCA_964449295.1. Lineage (GTDB taxonomy): Bacteria > Chlamydiota > Chlamydiia > Chlamydiales > Rhabdochlamydiaceae > CANJJB01. The sequence continues at coordinate 3,776 of CAYUZN010000085.1, forward strand.
CAGCTGCCGAACACTCTCAGGCTTTAATTAGTGAACTAAAAACTCAACTTGCACAGGCGGAAGCAAAACTTACTGAGCACAATCAGCAAGAAGAACTTGTTTTAGGAACAGACACTTCTAATGATGACATAGAGCGATTAAGAAAAGAATTAGAGGATGAAAAAAATAAAGGTGAAGAGATTCGTCAAAAGTGGGAAGAAACATCTAAAGAATTAGATAGACTAAGAAGCTTAGCAAAACCTCTTCTTTCTGTTAATCATGAAGCTGGCTTAGAGGATGAACACTCAGACATAGATATATCTCATATAATGCAAGCTAATCAAGCTTTAGAAAAAGATAATGACAGGCTCTTAGAAGAAATTCAAGAAGTTCAAAAGCTGAACGAACAGCTCCGATCTCAAGTCTTAGCACAAAGCACAAGAATTAGAGAGTTGGAAGAACACCTTAGGACTAAGAATGATATCTCAGAAGAGGTGAAACAAAAAACAGATCTTTCTAATCAATTGGAAGAAGAAGTCAAGAAATTAAAACAAGAGTTAAGTAATGTCGAAGCTATTCTTAGTGAAAACCAAAAACAATTTGAAGAGAAATTGACTTCTTTAACAGAAACCTTAACTAGCTTAAAAACTGACAATGAATCTCTAAGAAAAGCCTTAGAAAAACAGGCTGCTCATTCAGAGCCAAGCGATATATCTATAGAACTTCTTAAGCAAAAACTGGAAGAGGAATATAAAGGTGATCTTCAAAAGCTTGCAGATCAAAATGCATCATTACACTTGTCTAATCAAAATTTAAATCAAGAATTACAACAACTTATCGATGATCAAGAAAAATCCTTAGAAGACTACCGTCAAATTTTCGATAGCATAACCGATAGACTATTTGCTGAGTCACAGGAAAAAGATAATACTATTCTTAAATTAGAAAAAGAGACTCTTGAAAAACAAAAACAACTATTAGAACAACAAAAGAAAATAACTCAATTGACAAGTGATATAAAAGAAGAGCAAGAAAAGACGGCACTATTGCATAAACGGAATCAACAAGACATAGAAGATCAAAGATTAAATAGAACACAATTACAAGAAGTACTAATACAACAGAAAAAGGACATCGATCAAAATTCCAATGAATTCAAAAGACAATTGCATGAAAAAGATAAAATAATTCAACAGCAATCAGAAACTCTAGTAAACTTTGAAGACGGTTTTAAAAGAATACAAGAGAAGTTAGAAAGTCAAACAAAATATAATGATGAACTTCAAACGCGACTAGCTGATCAACAAGCAGAACATGCAGCATTCACGGAAGAATTCGAAAAAATTTATAAAAAGTTTGCTGAAGAAAACAAAAACTTAAAAACTAGTAATCAAGGGTTCTTAGAAAGCATTACAAAAGTCTCTCAAAGAAATGAGCAGTTAGAGCAAGAAATTGCCTTATTGAAAGAAGCAGGACGCACATCTCCAAAAAGCCCTACCCCTGCAAATGACCATTCAGACGAAATTAAGAAATTGGAAGAAGAAGTAAATGGATTAAGACGAGATAATAAAGGGCTCTTAACAGAGGTATCACAATTAAAAGAAGAACTTGTAAAAGCAAATAATATTATCGATTCTTCCTCTGAAAGTGACAATGACGAACTCCAAACCTCTCAGTTAAAACAAGTAAAACTTAAAAAAGAACTTAGCGCACTTAACGAGAGCTTAGCTGGAATGGTTGCAAAAGAGGACTTTGATGCATTAAAAAAACAACTTGAAGAAAAAGAGGAGGAAATCACTCTTAGTTTAGCCTCTATACAAACAATGACTGAGGAAGCTATAGACAACATTAAGCGGCTCACCAATCTCTCTGAAGAAGACGCTAAACAAGTGTTCTTAGCCATTCTTAAGCAAGTGCAAGGGCCTTCTTCAGAAGTTTAAATCTTTAAGTAACGTCTGTTGTCTCAACTGTCTGGACTTCCACTTTAGCCTCTTCGTCAGAGCCTGGAAGCACGTTAGAGATAGCTGTTTTTAACATCTCAATTTTAGAGCCGTCAACCATCTTTAAAATGATTGTGTCATCTTGGAGGCGAACAACGGTTCCAATGATGCCCATGGCAGTGACTTTGTCACCTTTCTTGATAGAGGAGCGTTGTTGCTCGAGGGCTTTACGTCTTTTTTGCTCGGGGCGCCACATGATGAAATAGAAAAAGACAACAGCCACGCCTACCATCATGAGAGTTTGTGCCAGGTTACTTTCACGAGCAGGCGCTGCGGCAGGTGCTCCATCTGCAAAGAGCGCAGTTGAGGCTAGAGTAAGAGCTAATAATAATTTTCTCATATATATCCTTTTGTTGAACAAAGAATTCATTTTGCCTGACAATCCAACCAAAATCAAGCAAAAAAATTTCTATTAAAATACGATTTTGTATTAACGTGGGCTCATATGCCCAAATCTGAGCCATTCAATTTTTTTCTACATCTATTTCTTCCCATATTAGTGATGGGAGGCCTTTTGTATGCAGCGATGCACTCTCTTTTACACTCAGGTGTCGCAGAAGGGGCAATTCAGGCAAGAGAGGCGTTTGAGCAGCCCCTTCAGATTCTCTCTTATGTTGCAGCGGGTGGATTTTTGATACTGGCTTATTATGTCCCCTTTAAAAAACTCTTTAGGTGGACGGTGGGAGGCTGTGCTATTTGGATCTGTCTTTTAGGCCTTGTTCTTATACCTTTTCAAGACAAGCTTCATCCTCGTGCTTTGGGAGAGTGGTTTGAGTTTCATGTGGGAGGGGTCTTAGGAACTCAGCTCTCTTTATGCAGCTGTGAGTGGGTGAGTGTGCTCTTTTATTTCACCCTTGATCTCTTTAATTTGACTGTGATTAGCCTTCTCATCTGGGGCATCATCAACCAGGTTTCATTGTTTTCAGAAGCCTTTCGCTATTATATTCCTCTTGCTTTTACTTTATCACTACTTGCTGAAGTTTTTTCATTGGGGGCTAATTTCTTGCAATTCAATTTGATTATTCCTCCTTTGTTCACGGCAGAAATTCACGATGTGAGCAAGATCGATGCTTGGATGAAGAGCTCTTACTTATTTTTGATCGCAGCCTTCTGTCTTTTAAGTGTTGTCGTTATCTTTCATAGGATGTGTGTGAACATTCCCAAAGATCGTTGGAAAAAAGAACCCATCCTCAAAGATTTTCATTTTCCGACATTTTTAATGAGTATTGCTATCTTATTTTTCGGTTTAAATTTTTCTGAAGAACTATTCGAAATTCCTTTTCAAAGGCAACTTGCCATTCAATTTCAGTCACATCCTCCGGAAGAGTTTTCAACATTTATGGCAGTCAGCTCTATCAAGACAGGGTTCTTGACGATGATTGTCAAAATCATCTCCGTATTTTTAGGGGCTTGGCTTTTAAAGAAAAAAGGATGGATTCCTACGTCGCTATGCGCAACTTTAATTATCTTAGGCTCCGGCATGCTTGTCTGGAGCGTGGCACTTGCTTCTCATCAATTTCCAATCTCTCTTAGCTTTGTTCATAGAGCCATTTATGCCGGTTTTAGGATAGGGCTCTTTTTTGCTCTCATTCAAATGACCTATCTTAAATTGCCCAGGCATGAGAGATTTTTTGCGATGTCACTTGTTGAACTGGCCATGATCCCTTTTTTGAATGTGTTAGGAGGAGAGGTAGCAAGATGGATTCCTCTCAGATTTCCATCACAGTCTTTTGAATTGCCAGCGCTGAGTGTCTGCTTTGTCTTGACAATCTTGATTCTTATGAGAAGTATTATCTTTCTTGGCAAGGCAACTCATCTGAATCTATTTCACCTTAAGAAGCTTTAAAATAACGATATTTTCAATGTGACGTGTGTGAGGGAATTGATCGACAGGCTGAATTGCGCAAATCTCATACCCCTTTAGGTCTGCAATATTTTTAGCTTGCGTCTCAGGATTACAAGAGATGTAGAGAATCTCTTTAGGAGAGAGCTTTTGCAGCATTTGAAGAGCGAGTAGATCAAGCCCCATGCGAGGAGGATCTAGAATGACAAGATCAGGAGATGTCATAGAACGGTTCTCTATGATCTTTCCGACATCTCCACAGATAATCTCTATATTGGAAATATGATTGACCTCAGCATTCACTCGAGCGTCAAAAACAGCATGAGGGTTGAGTTCAACTGCCGTCACTTGAGTCACATGCGGTGCTATTAACATACCAATTGT
>CAYUZN010000086.1:0-7879 GCA_964449295.1 uncultured bacterium
TCCTTGAGAAAATAAAACGTTTAGCGTATTCATTCTCATGAACATCCTCGAGCGTAATCATCCCAATCCGCTAATGGCGTTATAATTGGCGGAATCATTGATGTAAATGGTAGATTCCGCCAATTATAACTCAGGCAAGACTACTGGCCAGGAAATAGTCTATCGTTTTTTGGAGCCCTTCTTCTAAAGAGATTTTAGGCTGCCAGTTGAGAGTTGTTTTAGCAAAAGTGATATCGGGACATCTTTGTTTAGGATCGTCACTAGGAAGAGGTTTAAAAACGAGCTTAGAAGAGGAACCTGTCATTTTTAAGACAAGTTCTGCCAGGTCAATCATTCGAAATTCTACAGGATTGCCTAAGTTCATAGGACCTGTGATGGTTTTATCTGTTGCCATGAAAAGAAGAAAGGCATCGATGAGATCATCTACATAACAAAAAGATCTTGTTTGAGAGCCATCTCCATAAATAGTGATGGGATCTCCTCTTAACGCTTGCGTGATAAAATTAGAGACAACCCTCCCATCATTAGGATGCATTCTAGGACCATACGTGTTAAAGATGCGAGCTACTTTAATGGGAAGTCGATACTGTCTGTTGTGATCAAAAAAGAGTGTTTCTGCACACCGTTTACTCTCATCATAACACGATCTAAGACCGATGGGATTGACATAGCCCCAATAACTCTCTTTTTGAGGATGCTCTTGAGGATCTCCGTAAACTTCACTTGTCGAGGCTTGAAAAATTTTGACATTTTGCAGCTCTTTAGCAAGAGTTAAGAGATTGATGGCTCCATGAACACTTGTTTTAGTTGTCTGTACAGGATCAAACTGGTAGTGAATGGGAGAGGCAGGGCAAGCTAGATTATAAATTTCATCAACTTCGAGATGAAGAGGCTGGCACACGTCATGACGGATGAGTTCAAAAAAAGGATGGTTTAGAAAAGAGAGGAGATTATTTTTTGATCCGGTGAAAAAATTATCAACGCAGATGACTTCACACTCTTCTTTGAGTAATCTTTCACATAAATGAGAGCCTAAGAATCCAGCTCCCCCTGTCACTAAAACTCTTTTCATCAAAGCACAACCTGTAAAACCATTTCAAGCACAACAAATAAAATAATAGTCGCAAGAACGATTTTGCCCCCAGGCAATTGATGATCTTGCTTTTGGTATTTTTTCACATATCTTCCAATCCACACCATCACAGGTGGCAGCAATCCGAATAGAAGTGTGCAACTAATACCACCTGCAAATCTCAGCGCTGTAATAAATAACCCAGGATAGATAAGAGCGATGATCGTAGGGGGTGCAAAAACAGCCAGACAAAGGCCTACTTTTTTGAAGCCCACTTTCTTGACTTTAAGTCCATCTGCTAAAAAATCGACAAAAGCAAGCGCCATAGCAATATAAGATGTTGTCAGCACAAAAAAAGCAAACCAACTACCGATTTTGAATATGATCGGATTATTTAAAACTTCTTTAAGAGCCACAGTTGCAATCTCTCCCCTCGACTCTCCTAGAACCAATCTATCAACAGGAATAATACCCAGAATGAGTAGCTCCCAAACCACATAGACGGTCAAAGGAATAGCTGTTCCTAAGATAATGGTCAGACGCACTTTTTTAACATTTCTATCCATATAGGTCATAAGAGTCGGAATAATGAGTTGATAGGTAAAAGCAGTTAAAAGAATCGGAAGAGCGGGCCAAGCTTGTCCCCAATCGATATGAGACAATAAATTACTTTGCACGCTTTTGGCTGAGGTAAAAATAAAAAGGCCATAAGAGATTAAAACACCACCCATTAACACGAGATTTAGTCTGTCAACAGACTTGGTCCCTAAATAAACAATAGGAGAAAAAATCAGCACGTAAATCAAGATAGCAGCCCAATTAGGCAGACCTCCACCTAAGAGAGAGGTCAAAGTTTCCCCTCCCCCTGAGACGTGCGCAATCATAGCGGTTAAAAAAAGAAATAGGTAAACAACCCAACAGACCGCTTGGCCTATAGGACCTAGCAATCGATGTGTCATAGTGATTAAGTTAGCATCTGTTGGCATCCAAGTACACACTTCTAAGAGGAGAAGGCCTGTGCATAACATAAAAAACCAGGTGAGCAAATAGATCATCGTGGCAGGCAAAAAGCCACCAGCTCCTGTTGCTAAAGGCAGCGCTAACATCCCCACACCAATAGTGGTGGCTGCAATTAATAAAGTTCCTCCAATGACGTGACCAAAATGCCGGACGATATGCATAATTCTCCAACTCGATTCAATTTTTTACTACGCCTCTTCAAAAAAAGGGCAGTCTGTTATTATGAATTAATTATAGAATAGGATCAAATGGAAATTATCTGTCTTTCAATCCCTGAGTTAAAATTAATTAAACCTAAAATCATCGAAGATAGTAGAGGATTCTTTAAAGAATCTTATAACAAAATCCGCTATCAAAATGAGGGTCTTAAGACTGTATTTGTTCAAGACAATTGTTCATTTTCTAAAAAAGGGGTCTTAAGAGGGATGCACTTTAGCACGGCAGCCCAAGCTAAATTAGTGTCTGTGATGCAGGGCAAAATTTTTGATGTCGCAGTTGACATTCGCCCAGGCTCCCCTACTTTTGGAAAATGGGAAGGAGTTGTTCTGGATGCAGATCAACATGAACAATTTTTTATTCCTGAGGGATTTGCCCATGGATTTTATGTGATGAGTGATGAGGGCGCTCTTGTTCATTATAAGATGAGTTCGGTCTACAACCCAGACGTTGAAAAAACATTCCGTTTTGACGACCCTGCTTTTTCTATAGAGTGGCCCAATAAACAACCTATTCTATCTCTGCGTGATGAGAATGCCCCTTTTTTCACTGAGGGTCTGCTCGTATGAAATTATGGATTATAGGGGCTAAAGGTTTTTTAGGATCAGCGCTAGCCCAAGCATGCGTCAATAAAAATCTTGAATTTATCGCCACTGGCAAGGAAGATGTGAACATCACAGATCTTGAACAGTTAAAAAAAATTTTACAAACCTACGAAGGTGTTACTCATATTGTCAATTGTGCTGCATTAACCGATCTCGAGCTTGCAGAAAAAGATCCAGCGCAAGCTTTTTTAGTCAATGCAACGGGTGCAGAAAATGTGGGCATTGTGGCACAAGCCATGAACGTTAAAGTCATTCATATTTCAACAGACTATGTCTTTGATGGAGAGCTAAACAGGCCTTATCAAGAATCTGATGAGTGCGCTCCCATCAACGTCTATGCGCAATCTAAATGGGAAGGGGAAAAAAAATTGCTCAGAGTATGCCCGTCTGCGTGTGTGATTAGATCGTCTTGGTTATTCGGAAAAGGAGGAAAAAATTTTATCTCCTCGGTGTTTCAAAAAATGCAAACAGACTCTGTGCTAAAAATTGTGACAGACCAAAGAGGAAGGCCTACGTTCGTCAAAGATTTGGCAGATGCCATTCTGAGGTTGCTATCTCACTCTGGCATTTATCATTTTGCCAATCAAGGCGTTGTCTCTCGTTTTGATATTGCCCAAGAAATTTTTAATCAAGCACGAACTCTTAATCTGAAGATGGTGTGTCAAAATCTTATTCCTATTACGTCTGATGTTTTTCCAACATTGGCTAAAAGACCTTCTTATTCGGTTTTAAATACGAAGAAAGTAGAATCTGTTTTAAAAACGCCTCCCAGAGATTGGAAAGAGGCCTTACATGAGTACTTATGCGCTATAAAAACATCTTAGTCACAGGTGGCGCTGGATTTATTGGATCAGCCCTCATTCGCTATGGCCTTAAGGAAGTGTCTCATCTTGAAAAAATTGTGAACTTAGACTCTCTCACCTATGCCGCTAATCTAGATAATCTCTCCTCTATCAAAGATGATCCGAGATATCTCTTTGTGCAAGGAGATATTCGCGATGAAAAACTCGTTTATGACTTGTGTCAAAAACATCATATTGAGGCGATCATTCATTCAGCTGCAGAAAGTCATGTCGATCGCAGTATTGAATCTCCTCAAGCGTTTTTAGATAGCAACATCTATGGAACCTTTACACTTTTAGAAGTTGTGCGTAAACTTCCCCATATCCATTTTCATCACATTTCAACAGATGAAGTGTATGGATCGTTAGAGACAGGCTCTTTTAATGAAGAGTCTCTCTATAGGCCTAATTCTCCTTACTCTGCTTCTAAAGCTGCGAGTGATCATTTAGTGAGAGCCTGGGGGCATACGTTTGGCTTATCAACGACACTATCTCATTGCACAAATAATTATGGACCTTACCAATACAGCGAAAAGTTCATTCCTCGCATGATTTTGAATTGCTTAAACAAACAACCGTTGCCTGTTTATGGAAGCGGACACAATGTGAGAGATTGGGTGTATGTTTACGATCACGCAGAGGCTATTTGGACTATTTTAGAAAGAGGAGTTTCAGGAGAAGTTTATGATATCGGCGGTGAGTGTGAAAAAAGAAATATCGATCTTTTGCATGAGATTATAGCACACGTTGCAGAACTGACTGGCGAATCCCTATCTGATCTAACGTCTCTGATAACATTTATTGCCGATAGACCAGGGCATGATTTCAGATATGCCATTGATTGCACAAAAATTAAAACCAAGCTGGGGTGGAGCCCTTCCCATCAATTCTCGGAAGGCTTGCGCAAAACAATTACCTGGTACCTCTCTTTACAGGAGACAACTTTATGAAAAAAATTGTCTGTGTGATTCCAGCAAGACTTCATTCAACGAGATTTCCTAGAAAAATCTTAGCCTCTCTTGGCGGGAGGCCACTGATTCAAAGAGTTTGGGAAGCTGCAAAAAATGTCTCTCTCTTTGATTCTGTTATCATTGCTGTTGATAATGAAGAAACAGCTCACATTGTACGCTCGTTTGGAGGAGAGGCCATTATGACTTCGCCTGAATGTTTTTCAGGCACACAAAGACTTGTCGAACTTAAAGCACGAGGTCTAATAGAAGGTGATATTTTTGTTAACTGGCAAGGAGATGAACCTTTTATTCATCAAAACATGATTGAAAATCTTCTTCAATCTAGTGAAAACGATACAGCTGATATTTGGACGTTAAAAAAACAAATTTCAGATTCAAGAGAGGCTCCCTCTCCTCATATCGCCAAAGTTGTTTGCAACCGTGAAGGGTTTGCTCTCTATTTTTCTAGAAGTCTGATCCCTTTTTACCGAGATGCGCAAGATAACGAAAAGATTTATTTTAAGCACATCGGCATCTATGCATTTACTGCACAAGCATTACACAAGCTAGCCTCTCTTCCGATATCTGATTTAGAAAAAGCAGAGATGCTCGAGCAACTCTCATTTCTTCATCATGGTCTTTCTATCAAAGTTCATGAAACTCAGCATGAAGTGTTCGGCATCGATCTTCCCGAGCACCTGACACAAGCAGAAAAACTATTCCCTGACAAGCTTCTTCAGCCCGAAATAAACAAGTGGGGCTGCTAGAAGAAGAAATAAAAACCAATATTCGGCATTCATTTCAAGTTTCACAACACCTTGATCTGCAAAAAAGAATTGAAGAATCCCTAAGACACATAAATTGCCACCGACACTTAGGGCAAAGATAGGCCAAAAGTTATTAGTGGAAACTTCCTCTGTTTCAAAGGGCTTGGCTGCTAAGAGATGATCGCTACCTTTTTCAGTATTATTATTAAAAAACTTTCTCTCTTCGTTGACTAAAAAATTTGAGGCTAGTTCTGCTTTTGGCTGATAAGGAGGTGCATATTTAGCACTAAAACTATCTTGAGACGAGAGGCTTTTTGGACTAGAAAATTCTTTAGCTGAAGCCTCCACTGGCACCTGAGCGAAGCAATAGGGACACTGAGAGACATCTGCCGGAATTTTACCACTGCAGTTAGGACATGCTTTTTGACGATCGACAGCCTTCATAAAAACCCCTTTTTAAGCTCTACCATAAAACTTATCCTGTTTTTTTTCCTTATCTTTGATACAATTGGGCATAAAAAGGTGTGTACCCTCTATGGCAACTCAAGAAACATTTGACATCGCAATCATTGGGGCAGGGCCAGGTGGCTACGTAGCTGCTATTAAAGCTGCTCAACAAGGTAAAAAAGTCGCTCTGATTGATAAAGGTCCGTTAGGCGGAACATGTCTCAATGTGGGATGTATTCCTACAAAAACTCTGCTTTCCAATGCTCTTGTTTTGAATAAGATTAAACATGCAGCTGACTTTGGGATTACAACAGGGCCTATTTCATTTGATTTTGCTCAGATGAAAACCAGAAAAGATAACGTGATTGCCTCTATTCGTAAAAGTTTAGAAGGACTTCTTCAGTCAAATGGCATCACTATTTTAAGAGGAGTTGCAGAATTCATCTCTCCTAAAGAGCTCAAAGTGAAAGGTGAGGCCAATTGCCTGATTCACGCAAACTCTATCATCATTGCGACAGGCTCTGAGCCTCTCGATGTCCCTGCCTTTCCCTGTGATCACAAAAAAATTCTCAATTCAACATCTATTCTTGAACTCTCATCTCTCCCAAAAACTCTTGTGATTGTTGGTGGAGGCTATATTGGTTGTGAATTTGCCTCTCTCTATGCAGAACTGGGCGTTAAAGTGATCATCTTAGAAGCTCTTCCTTCTATTTTAGCTCTTCAAGGAAAAGCGATTTCTGATTTCTTGACAACCGCTTTCAAAAAACAGGGTATTGAGATTAGATGTGGTGTTTTTGTCGAAGGTATAGAGACCTCACCTACAGGTGTTAATGTCAGACTTAAAGATCAATCAACTATTGCCTGTGATACAGCTTTAATAGCTGTTGGCAGGAAAATTAACACCCAAAGTTTATGCTTAGAAAAAGCAGGCGTTCTGATCTCAGATAAAGGAAGCATCCCGGTCAATGAAAAAATGGAAACGAATGTTCCTGGTATTTATGCGATCGGAGATGTCACAGGAAAATCTATGCTGGCTCACGTTGCCTCTCATCAAGGCCTTATAGCAGCAGCTAATGCTTTAGGACAACAGGCTCACATGCATTACGAGGCTGTTCCTGCTGTCATTTTCACAAATCCTGAGATTGCCACTGTTGGCATCACTCTTGAGCAAGCCACCGCTCAAGGCGGCTATGAAGCCGCTTTAGGAAAATTCCCTTTTCAAGCACTCGGCAAATCAATTGCGTCTTTAGAAACAGGGGGCTTTGCACAAGTTGTCATCGACAAAAAAACACGTCAAATCTTAGGCGCGCAAGTGGTGGGAGCTGAAGCGTCTGTCTTAATTGCTGAAATGGCACTTGCAATTGCCAATGAACTGACATTAGAATGCGTGACAGAGACTATCCACGCCCATCCGACGCTGTCTGAGGCGTGGCTAGAGGCAGCTCTCATCTCTAATGAGACGCCTATCCATTTTCCTCCCAAAATTAAAAGGTCTTAACATGACTCTAAACGAAGACATTTTCGATGCACGGCCAAAGATCAAATTGAAGGTTCTAAATAACCTTCCTGCCAACCCAGATAATATCCCCTTGAATGACATTGTTGGACAAGGTAGATTTCCTTCTTGGTTGCATCGCAAACTACCCAAAGGTGGCTTTTTTAAAACCAATGCGATTTTAAAAAAATACCGTCTTAACACTGTCTGCGAAGAAGCCAAATGCCCTAACCGCTTTGAGTGTTACTCGAAGAAAACAGCCACTTTTTTAGCACTTGGCAAAGAATGCACGCGCAATTGCGGGTTTTGTGATATCGATTTTTCCAAACAACCCAAAGCACCTGAAGCCGATGAGCCAGAACGCATCGCTCTCTCGGTGAAAGAACTAGGGCTCTCTCATGTCGTGATTACAATGGTAGCCAGAGACGATCTACCAGATGGTGGAGCCACTCACCTAGCAGCTAT
>CAYUZN010000087.1:0-7776 GCA_964449295.1 uncultured bacterium
AGCCCTAAAACATTGATGTTTTGGATTAAGAACTTACAAAATTAATCCACTGCGATATAGGCTTTTGGGTCTCGCAATGTCGGATTAAATAAAGGAGTTTGAACAGGCATTACACCTGAATTAGCCCCCATTCCACCATCAAAACTCCTATCTCCATCATTTCCATTTCCTATAAGAGTAAGATAATCAGCAGGATTCACAATAAAATCAAATTTCTGTACGTGATTAATAAAATCACCAAAAACGCAGTGTTCATCCTCTAAATAGGGAGGCTCAAGTTGGAGTGTTACAAAATTAAAACGGCCTTGATCATTTTTTTCTAAATATTCACTCATAACAACGGGTATATCCAAATCTTTGATTTTCTCCATAAATGCTTTCATAGATTTTTTATAACAGTCATGAGCCAAATCCCGATCCGAAAGTTCAAGTAACTCGTCTAAAAAAGAATCTTGGCCAAATTTAGAAAGCATAATCCGCTTTATTCCTTGACCTTCGAAAGCTGTTTTAGCATGGTCTCTCACTGCTTTTTCTATCATTTTAAATAAAAGATCCATTTGTTGTTGATATAACTCTACGTTTAATCTACCTTGTTCATCAGCATACAGCTTGTAATGGGGCTGATCTTTAGAATCTAACGCAGGAGCTGAAACAGAAAGACAGGCTATTTGCAAATCTTGACCTTTAGGAGAGAAGAAGATTGTCTCTGAGTAAATGGCAACCGTAGTGGGTTCTTGTGAGAATGAGGCACCATCTTCTTTTTCACAATTAGGGTCGCAATAAGCACTGACTTTATAACCTACTAATTCCAACAATTTGTTTTGATCATAATGTCTTTTCATTCCCAAATTAACAGGTTCTCGTATAGCAGCTGCGACCATTGCCTCTGATGTACTTAATTTTTTAGAATGATAAACGCATGCCGTCTTAGAATCTGCACCAAAAGCAGGAGATCTAAAATATGCCGAAATGTTTTGTGCTCTTTTTTGCGGTTTATATTTAGCTGTATAAACATTCCAAAATTTCTCTAATTCAAGTGGTGTCTTTTTTAATTTATCAAATAAAGCCTCTAAAATAGCAGGAAGAGAAAAAACTGGAACTGGAGGCTTTTCTGGAGGTTTTGGAATAGCACGTCCTTTAAGAGAGGAGACAGCATAGTAGACAGCACCTAAAATGACAAATAAAAGGGCTACATAACAGCCTATTTTTTTTGCAGATGTTGGTAAATAATTTTGTAAGGGAGAAATGAATTGAGGTTTTGTTTCTGAGATATTTAATGTTTTCATCATTCTCCTACTAATTCAAATGAATTTAAAAAGTTTTCGTGCTCTACTTCATGATTTATTTCATGAGGCCGAGTCACTGTTAGTTTATAAAGAGTACTTCCTACGAGGATTAATCTGCCTTCTATTTCTTTGCCCTCTTGTGTCATATGAAAGTCCATACCGGGGTAATTTTTATATTTGATATGACTTTTTTGTATGATTTTGGCACCTGGCATTTTTTCAGCGATCACATTCATGGCTCCTTTTAGAAGTGTCGCAGCACTAAAAATACGCCATTTTCTTGGAAGCTCGAGATAACTGACTGAAAATTCGACATCTCCGACTGTCTTGACTTCTTGTAAATTTAGTCCTTTATCGGTATGAGGCACATCAAATGTGTGGGTTTCGAGCTCTGGTTTTTTAGGAAAATTAACAGTAAATGTCTCATCTTTTGAGGTGTAGAGAATCCACCCTTCTTTTGTCATATTTTGCTCATATTCAATAGCGACATTCGAGATTTCCTCTCCTAAAAAAAGAGATGTTATACACCCTATTGCTAGTAAAAGAGCAATGAGATAGCGGTATCTATTGAGGGATTTAAATTTAACGACTCCTGGTCTTGTGCCTAAAAAAAGAGTTCTTTGAAGGGCTTGTTTAAAAGAGAGCAAGCCTCCTTTTGGAGCCTCTATCTTCATCCCAAACACCTTCTGGCCTAAGGTTTTACCTTGTTTACTGATAAAGATCGCTTCAATGAAAGGTGAAATCAAGGGAACTGCTAATGCAAAAAAGACGTAAAAAGATTCTCCTAGTTCTAGGGGAAGCATTAGGCAAAGGAGAATTCCTGATAGATAGAGAGTTCCGTAGTCTATAAATCTGGCAAAAACCCTATTCCACATATGATTCATAAGTTAACCATTTATATTAAAAATAATTATATAATTATAGCAGACATAGGCCATTAACGCAACCGTTAAAAAACCTACATTTAAGACACTGATTAACAATAAGTTAATCTCTATTGGATGGTATTTAAAGATAGAAGAACTTGAGTATCTTCTTCCGATAATTCAGCTAATTTAATCACTTGCTCTAGAGCCATCCCAGACTCAAGCATAGACTGAGCAATATTAATACGAATTTTTTGACTAGCAGCCTGGACCCCTTGCTGGACACCTTCTTCAAAGCCTTTTTGATGCCCCTCTTTAAGGCCTTCTTGGCGGCCTTCTTGGCGGCCTTCTTCACGACCATCTTTTTTAGCAGCTTTGATGATATTATTAGCATCCATAACATCTAAGAGAAGCTTATCATAGTACTCAAGCTCTCCTTCTGACCATTGGTAACGATCTAAAATTTCATAGGCTTCTTTGATTTCTGGATGATGAGAGAGCACTTTCTCAATATCTTTACTCTCATCAGCATGTTTCAAGAAATAATACCACTTGTCTTCAACTGTTTCCAATTGATCAAGCGTTTTGGTAAATTTAGGAAGCTCAACAAACGTAAATGAAAAATCTTTTAAATCATGCTCATATGTCTTGTTATCTAAAACAACATGATCTGATTTATAACCTTCTTTTTTCGGAAACACAATATAGTCGGTGATAGCCAAGAAAATGACTTTTTTAAGATCGCTGTAATCTGTTCCTCTATCAACATGAGCACAATAGGTCTTTGCCGCATAGTACTGAGCTCTTTTCTCAAATCCTTCCACTTTGGCAACTTGCATTTCAATAACATACTTAGAACCTGCTTGATCTTGCACAAGTACATCGACAATACTTTGTTTACGAGCTGCAATTTCGGGAACTTGAGTCGTTGCTAAAAATTCCAAAGAAATAATTTTCTCTTGTCCTTCAAGATGAAATACAGCATTCAAAAAGTCGATAGGAATACGCTTGTGTTTTTCAGACCCAAAAATCTTTTTAAAAGCTAAGTCATTCCTCGGATCTAAATATCTTGTAGACATAAACATATTATCTAAAGTAGCACAGCAACTCTTCAAATGAAAAGAAAAAAATGGATTCTTGCACCGAAAGAGCTTTTCCGGCAGAATGTGCTCATTCGAATTAAAAAATAAGATAACCTATGCGTAGATCTCTGTGTATTAGTGAACCCAATCATTGTTTAGCAGCCGAAACTCAGACATTTAAATTCATTTACACCCCTGCAACAAATCTTCCTAAAAATGCTAAAATTAGGTTTGATGTTGCTTCTCGAAGTAGGCCTATTGACTGGGAAATTCCTAAAATTCAAGGAAAAGACAAAAAGAATTTAATCTGGGCTGAACTTCCCAATGGAAAAACGCTGACTCCTAAAGTTGTTGAAAAGACGGAGTCTTTTGCGCCTTTATTTGAATTTGTTCTTCCATCTGAAATTAAATCGGGTGAAAATTTTACGATCTTCTTAGGCTCCCCTCTTAAAGATAAAGAGTGTGGCAGTCGTCCTCAAACAATTGTGCAGAGAAGGCGCCCTTTTTACCTCTACATCGATCCACGAGGGAAGAATGATTTTCGTGAGCAAGAGGTTTTCCATGTCGATATCAAAGGAAATGTCTTAAAAAACATTCGCATTATCACACCTTCTATTGTCGAAAAAAACAAACGCTTTGATGTGGTCGTTCGCTTTGAAGATGCTTATGGTAATTTAACAAATAACGCGATTGAAAATACACTCATTGAACTCAGCTACGAAAATCTTAGAGAAAACCTCAACTGGAAATTATTTGTACCAGAAACAGGTTTTATCAACCTTCCCAACCTCTATTTCAATGAAGCAGGTGTCTATAAAATTAAATTGCGCAATATGAAAACAGAGGAAATCTTTTATTCTCCTCCGATTAAGTGTTTAGTGGAGACTCCAACGACTCTCTTTTGGGGCCTTTTACATGGAGAATCAGACAAATTTGATTCGACAGAAAATATCGAATCAAGTCTTCGTTATTTTAGAGATGAAAAAGCACTGCAATTTTTCGCTGTCTCTCCTTTTGAAAGTGCTGAAGAGACCTCAAATGAGGAATGGAAAGCAATTGGCCTGCAAATTACAGAATTTAATGAAGAGCAACGTTTCAACACTTTTCTAGGATTTCAATTTTTTTCTAAAGGCTTAGATGAGGGCTTAAGACAGCTTGTCTATTTCAAAGAAAATAAACCGATTCTTCGCAAAAAAGAAGCAAAGACAAACACTCTTAAAAAATTGTATCAAACAACAAGTAGCAAAGATCTTCTCTCTATTCCGTGTTTCACTATGGGAAAAGGGTTTGAGACTGATTTTACTAATTTCCAGCCTGACTTTGAACGTGTTGTGGAAATTTACAATGCTTGGGGCTCTTCTGAGTGTAGTGCCAAAGATGGCAATCCTCGCCCCATCTCATCCCCTTCTAAGAAAGGCGTGCAATCTACAGACGATGGCTCTATTGTAAAAGCTTTAAGAAATAACTGCCGGTTTGGATTCGTGGCAGGGGGGCTTGATGATCGAGGGATCTATAGCTCCTTCTATGAAGAGATGCAAACTCAATATAGTCCAGGGCTAACTGCTATTCTAGCAACAGCCCACACACGAGAAGGACTTATGCTAGCTCTGCAAAATAGAAGCTGCTATGCGACAACAGGAGAGCGCATTATTCTTGGTTTTAACATTGCAGGAGCACCGATGGGCTCTGAGCTCAACACAAAAGCAAAACCTGGCCTTGCGATTAATCGTCATATTTCGGGGTATGTCGCTGGCACAGCACCTCTTGAAGAAGTGATGATTTTTAGAAATGGACTTCCTTTTAAAAAACTTGAAACTAAAAGCTATTTTTTTGATTTTGCCATCGATGACCTTGAAAATCTCTCTAAAGTTACACTTTCATCATCTGATAACAGACCTCCTTTTGTTTTCTATTACTTGCGTGTGATCCAAACAGATGGTCATATGGCTTGGAGCTCTCCGATTTGGGTCGATCACTCCGATGGTATAGCAGCTCCTGCTGTTAAGAAAGTTAAAAAGAAATCATGAAGATCATTTTAGGGTCCCAATCTCCACGTAGAAAAGAGATCATGGACTTTTTTTCTCTTCCATTTGACCAAATTCCAGCTCATTTTGATGAAGAGAGTCTGCCGTTTTCAGGCAACCCCTCTACGTATGCCATCACTTTATCTCAGAAAAAAGCAGAGGTTTTGGCTCAAAAATTTCCGAGTGAAATTATCATGACAGCAGACACAGTTGTCTTTTTTAATGGAAAACTCTATAACAAGCCTGGAAGTCAAGAAGAGGCTTTTGCGTTTCTCAAAGCTTTTTCTGGCAAGTGGCAACAGGTGATTACAGCTGTCACTGTTCAAAAAGGAACAGAGGTATTTTCGAGTCATGAAGAGACAAAGCTTTTATTTAACTCTTTGTCTGATGACCAGATTCGTAAATTTCATACATATTGCCTTGCACTTGACAAAGCAGGTGGCTTTGCCATCGAAAAAGCAGGTAGTCTTTTGATCTCTAAAATTGAAGGATCTTATGACACTGTGATGGGTCTTCCTATAAACACTGTCTACAAACTTCTTCTTAAGGTTGGCATTAATTTATGGGACTTTTTAAAACAACACTAGGCCTTCTTCTTCTCATAGCCCCTCTCTTAGCAGAAGAGCCCATAGACTCCGATCATATTTTTTATCTCATGCAGTCAAACAATCTGCCCGCCTCTTTTAAACTCTATGACGAGTATAAAACCGGACTAGGAAGGCACGATTTTGAAGTGCTCACCCAAATAGCTACCATTATTTTAGAGCAAGGGATTCGCAGCAGCGATCCTGAAGTGCAGCTCATGAGCTTGTATGGCGCTAGCATCGCAGGCCTGACATCTACCATCGATATTTTGGCTGAAGGAGTTAAAAGCCCAAATCCCGACACGCAGATGGCCTCTATTCAATTTTTAGCACGCATGCAAGATGATCGGTGTGATGAGCTTTTAACAAAAGCGATGTCCTCTAATTTTTTAATGGCAAGACTGGAAGCTGGCTACCACCTCTCCCTTCGCAAACATTTAAAAGCAACCGGACAAATTGAATCTCTCATGTATAAAATGCCTGATGAACTACGAGCCTACTTTCCTCAGTTCTTTGCTCTTATTGGAACAAAAGATGCGATGATTGTCTTAAAACAACTCATCGAAGATCCCCATTCTTTAGTACGTATTGAAGCTATTTTAAGTGCAGCAAGAGCAGGACGAGACGATCTTCTTCCCAAAATTAGAGCCCATGCTAGTCACTCGAGTGTCGATGAGCAAGAAGCGTGTGCAGCAGCTTTAGGGCTACTGAAAGATTCACAATCGATTCCCCGCTTGAAAAAACTACTTCAAGCCCCTTCAACTAATATTCAACTAGCAGCTGCTAAATCTCTCTATATGTTAGGAGAGACCTCGCACAAATCATTTATCGAGGATCTGGCTAAAGCGCGTAATGTTTTTGCGATCGCTCTTTTAGGAGATTTTACAGGCTCTTCTGAGACTCTTATAGATCTTTTAAAAGATGAAAGTCTGCAGATTCGTTGGAACGCTGCCATCTCTCTTCTTAAACTGCGAGATCCTAGATGTTTATCTGTCATCGAAGAGATTTTGATCAAAGATTCTAGAGATCTAGGAGTTCAGCCCAACTACTCTGTGGGACACTCTCTTCTTGCTTGGAAAGTTATCCCTTCCATTCATAGTCATATGGCAACAGGCAGCCCCTTCAATCTGCTCGGCATTACAGCGCAAGTGAGAGAACACTTATTAGTGCAGTGCCTCGAACTCCCAGAAAATGCTTTTCTCCATATCGCTCGTCAAATCTTTGATAGCAGGCAAACAGAGCTGATTCCCACGTTAGTCTCTCTTTTAGAAAATCACCAAACAGAGGCTACTTTAGAACTACTCAAGAAAAAATCTCAAACAGCAGGAGAGCCCTATATCAGAGCTTACTGCACTCTTGCTCTTTATCGCATGCATCGAGAACAAGGGTATGAAGAGATCATACGTCAGTGGACAAGTAACGTGAAAGACACTCCGATTTTCAGATTTAAGCCTCTCGTGCCTTTTTCAATGCGGCAATATGAGAAAACCAAGTACGAACTCACACCCGAAGAGCGCTCCTCCCTTCTCATTGAAGCTTATGAAGCACTTGCTGATCGTCACGATGAAAAAAGCTTGGATCTGCTGATTGACGCTATCCGAGATGGCAACCCTAAAAATCGCTATGTGCTCGCAGGTCTTTTAATCAGAGCTATTCAATAATAACCTGACTCTATGTGCAAGTTTTCCTAACGGACAAAATGATTGAAACACAGAGACAAAATTGTGAAACGAATGTTGTAAGCTTCGCTTAGAACATTCGTTTCACAATTGTGTCTCTGTGTTTCAATTATTACATCTTTTTTGAAGTCTCAGGTTAATACTTCTCTAGGAAGTTGAAAGAAAACAGATTCTTCGATGAGCACAACATCTTCCACCTCATCAACTCCATTAGCTTGTAAATGAGATATACACCGTTTGACGACATCTTCTGGC
>CAYUZN010000088.1:0-6470 GCA_964449295.1 uncultured bacterium
GTGATTTTTTTGTTTTTCGATGCCGAGGTATTTGCCAATACCGTGTTGAAAATGAACGATGAGATCTCCCGGGAGAAGTTCATGGAAATCGGAGGCTGGTGTGTGAAAAGTTGAGCGCCATTTGTCTCTGCGTACTTTAGTGCGGTGAGTGAATTCTGTCATGGGGATGAGGACGGTCGTGCTATCTGTAAGAGCAAATCCTGAAGAGAGATACCCTCTTTCAAAATGAGCATTTTTAGGAATAGAGATTTTCTCTTTGAGAGAGTGCTCTTCTGATTCGGTTGAACAGATAAAATAGGGAATTAAATTAGGTGATCTATCGATGGTTGGCAAGAGTCCTTGCACAGGCAGGAAGGGGTGTTTCCATCTGCTGGCAGCGATTTTTCTGTGAAAAATTTCGAAAGACAACGGCTGGAGAGGGTTTTTACCGGAATAGAAATCTCTGCCCACTTTTTTTTCAATGTGTATATCGGATAGATCTTTTAAAGCCTCTTTTGTCCAATAGAGAGATGTGTTTTTTTCAGTAGATTTCACAAGATCATCCAGTGTGAGAAAAAAACGGGAGTGGGATAGAGAGAGTTTCTGTAGAGCAATGGCTTTATCTTCTAAAGCGAGCAGATCATCGAAGATTAAGATGGTATCTTGTGGTAGAAAATCAAGGAGTGTCGAGAGATGGGGCTCTTTGCGCAGTAGGGCTAGTTCCTCTGCAGGAGACAGAAAAAGGGAGGTGACTTTACCTGTCGATTTTTGTCCAATTGGATCGAAGGTGCGGATCTGATCTAGTGTATCGCCAAAGAAATCGAGTCTATAGGGATCTGTTGAGGCTAAAGGGAAGAGATCGATAATGCCGCCTCTCACGGCAAATTCCCCTTTATCACCGACAACGGATTTTCGTTTGTATCCCAGGTTGGACAGGAGCTCTGGCAGGGAGGAGAAGGGAAGGGTGTCACCTATTTTCCAGGTGTGCAAGAGGGGTTTCAGAGTTGTAGGGGAGAGGGTTTTTTGGAGAATAGCCTGAAGAGAGCATAAAATGATTTTAGGAGAGTTTGTAGAGAGAAGTTGATGAAGGATCTGAAAGCGCTTGCCAACGATATCGGGATTGGGCGCAATCTCTTCTCCCGGGAGGGTTTCCCAAGAGGGGAAGTCAAATATATCTGTGAGCTTAAAATAGGGGCAATCATCTAAGAGTTTACTGTCTCTTGATTCAGCTGCAATGAGGATGATGTTTTTGTGTGTGCTTTGAGCTATGAGTTTAAGAAGAGCTGCTTTGGGAGCATCCCATAGTTCTTCAATGACAAGAGACTTTTCTTGCTTGATGAAGGTGCTAAATTGCTCTAAAGACGGGCTATTGAACACTGGTTAACTCATAACAAAGATTTTTCAACACAGAGATCACAGAGTACACAGAGGAAGAGAGATTTGCTTTTTTTTGTCTTCCTCTGTGCACTCTGTGATCTCTGTGTTAAAAAATCTTCTTTTAAAGTTTATAGAGCATTTGTAAGAATTTGTTGTGCTTTTTCGAAGGCAGCTTCAATGCCATCTGGCTGTTTGCCACCTGCTTGTGCGCTATCGGCTTTTCCTCCACCAGAGCCTCCAATGAGAGGTGCAATTTGTTTAATGATTTGAACGGCTTGGATTCCCTTAGAGGCAAGATCTGGGCTCACTCTGAGAAGAAGCTGGCATTTGTCTGATGTTTTTGTAGCAAGTAACAAGACGAGGTTAGAATTTTTCTCCATGAGATCATCTGAAAGAAGTGGGAGTTCATCAGCTTCTACTGAGACAATAGCAGAAAGAAAAAGAATTGTGCCTGTAGATACTGTTTTTTGAGAGAGTGAGCGTGCCATCTCTTTCAAGACAAGGCGTCTTGAGGCTTTAAATTGTTGGAGGAGTTTTTTCATCTCTTCTTGTTGAGAGAGAAGTTTCTCTTCAAATTCTTTTTCCTTAGAGCGGACAAACTCTTCTGCGGTGTGTCCAGAGAGGGCCTCTAGTCTGCGGACTCCTGCTGCAATGCTAGATTCCTTCTGAATGCGAAAATATCCAATTTTGCCTGTACGCGAAGTGTGAGTTCCCCCGCAGAGCTCTTTACAAAAATCTATGTCGACGACTCTAACTTTAGATCCATATTTATCGCCAAAGAATTGTTTGATGTCGGAGCGCTTTTGTGCATCATCGTAGGAGAGTTCATAGGAGTTAACAGGAAGATCGTCTCTAATTTTTTGATTCACGAGATCTTCAATTTTTTGGATCTCTTCTTTCGAGAGAGGTTTATGGTGATTGAAGTCAAAGCGAAGGCGTCCTGCTTCAACAAGAGAGCCTGCTTGCTGAATATGAGGACCTAAAATGGTGTGAAGAGCAAAGTGAAGAAGGTGTGTGGCTGTGTGATTGTTCTGAATCTCTTGACGTTTTTTGTCTTCGACGTTTGCCTGAACTGTCTCAGATAGGGAAAAAGAACCAGCAACGCATTTGCCTTTATGTAGGATAAGGCCTGGATAGGGAGATGTGCAATCTGTTACAGCAAAGAGGTTCTCTTTGAGAGAGATTTTCCCTGTATCGCCGATTTGCCCCCCTTTTTCTGCATAAAAAGGTGTCGCCTTTAAGATGAGACTTCCTTCATCTCCTTCTTGGATGGTAGAGACAAACTCGCCTTTCACAAGAATGCCTATGATAGGAGAGTTGGAAGAGAGGGTGGCGTAACCTGTGAATTCAGAGGTGCCGTGCTTCTCTGCAAAGTCTTTATAGATATTTCCTTTGGCTTCTTGCGTGTGGGTGACATGCGCTGCACGAGAGGTCTCTTTCGCTTTTTCTTCGAGGAGTTGAAAGGCTTCTAGATTGACTTGAAGCGCTGTATCTTTAGCAATCAGCAAAATCTCTTCGAGGGGAAGGCCGTAGGTGTCTTTGAGTTTGAAGGCCTCTTCTCCTGTGATTTCTTTAAGAGGACGAGATTTGGCTGTTTCAATGATCTGACTTAAGATATTGCCACCACGTTTGAGAGTGCGCAAGAAAGCTTCCTCTTCGAGGGTGAGAATTTCAGCAATGCGATTTTGAGAAGAGACAAGCTCTGGGTAATCATCACCCATTGTCTCTATAAGACATGGGAGAACCTCTGCCAGAAATGGCTTTTGCATCCTGAGCATCTTGCCATAGCGGACAGATCTGCGGAGAAGTTTTCTTAAGACGTAGCCCCGTTCGATATTGCTTGGTTGTGCACCATCACTGATAGCAAACGCAAGCGATCTGATGTGGTCTGCAATCACATGAAAGGCAGGTGCTAGGATCTTGTCATGAGGGTTATATTTTTGATGGCTGATAGTCTCGATTTGTCTGATCAGACTTTGCAAGATGTCGGTTTCAAAGACGTTGTTCACGCCCATCTTGAGAGAGATCACGCGCTCAAGACCTGCGCCTGTATCAATTGATTGATTGGGAAGGGGCGTCATCTTGCCGCTAGAATCTCTGTTAAATTGCATGAAGACGAGATTCCAAAATTCTAAGAAACGCTCACCTGAGGTGTCTTCTTTGATAGAAGAGGCGCTGCCAAAGTTAGGGCCTTTGTCGTAATAAAGTTCTGAACAAGGACCACAAGGGCCCGTGTCACCCATTGCCCAAAAATTATCTTTTTCTCCTAGGCGAACAATCTTTTTTTCGGGGATAATTTTTTTCCAGATTTCAAAAGCTTCATCATCGGTCTCAAAGATCGTGATCCAAATTTTTTCTGGCTCAAACTCGAAGATTTGCGTGGCGACATCCCACGCATAGGGGATTGCTTGTTCTTTGAAATAATCTCCGAAAGAGAAATTGCCGAGCATCTCAAAAAAAGTCAGATGGCGACTTGTATGACCAACATTGTCAAGATCGTTGTGTTTGCCGCCTACGCGAATACATTTTTGAGATGTGGCAGCTCTTGTGTAATCTCTTGTGCTTGTACCTAAAAAAACATCTTTGAATTGATTCATGCCGGCATTCGTAAAGAGAAGTGTGGGGTCATCATGAGGCACAACAGGGGAAGAGGTAACAACGGTGTGTTTTTTCTCTTTGAAGTACTTTAAGAACTTGCGGCGTATGTCTTGTGAGAGCATTGAAGTTTACCTTTATATCTTAGAAGAAGTATTACGGCTTTAAGGAGTTATAGTGAGCCGTTGTAAAAGAAATATTAAAAATACTATAAAATATAGAGGTCATCACAACTTCATTCTTAAAGAGCCAAGGTAATTGAAAGCAGCGGCTTACAATAGCTGCAGTGCCAAGGATAGCAAAGTTTGAGGTATAGAGAGTATAAAGGATTGTTTTATCTTGATCATTATCAAATAGAAAATGATCTGCCAAACAAACGTTTAATACCACAACAGCTGCTCCTAAAACAAAAGCGCCTAGTCCTCGTTTCACACTTTCACTATGCGTGGCAGCCACATACATAAGAGCTAAAGAACTGACTATAGAGATGATAGAGGATAACTGGTGTATCTTATGACGAAAAAAAGCAATAGTATCATCACTGTTTCCATGTATATAAAGGTTAAGTGTGTTTGCAATGATATCAACTGATTTTAACATTAAAGGGGAAGATAGGATTAAAAAACGCCAGAAGTGGGATTTGGGTAAAAATGCTTGAATAGGTTTCGCTTGCGATAGAGCCATTAAAGCAATTGTTGTAGTCGCTTTAGATAGAGAGTCTACTAAGTGAATAGGTAAATAGGAAGAAATAAATTCTTTCTTATAGGTTGTCTTTTTAGTTTCCCATTTGCTGTGTCTTAAGGTGGAAATGTAGATAGACGCAACAGCAGCCCCGCAGGCAACTGTAGGGAAATGAGCGGGATTTAAGATATATCTTGATGCTTGAGATATAAGAGCAGATACCATGGTAACCTCCAAAAATGAGAATCGATTTTACTCAAAATGCTTAAAAGAAGCTAGCTGAAATGTTCTGAGTGGGTAGTTGCTAACAGTTCATCCCACGTAGATGTACAGATCAGCATACTTAGGGGAATTATGAGCGCTTTAAGGAGTTATAACAACATGTTTCGAGAAGAATATTGAATATACTGTACATTATACAGCTGGTAAGAGGTGCATGTTTAACAAGCCAAGATGAGCCAAAGCAGCGATTTACAACAGCTGCCGTCCCAAGAATAGCCCAAG
Organism: uncultured bacterium; assembly: GCA_964449295.1. Taxonomy (GTDB): domain Bacteria; phylum Chlamydiota; class Chlamydiia; order Chlamydiales; family Rhabdochlamydiaceae; genus CANJJB01. Next base: position 5,137 of record CAYUZN010000088.1, read on the forward strand.
GCGACCCATAAACCACCCAAGATGTCAATTCTCTATTTCCTCCCATTTTATTTCCAGATAAAAGCCCTGCAACAACAAAGTTTAATGCAACACCAACTAATCCTAAAGCAAACGAGCCTAATCCCCGTTTTACACTGTCCGTGTATGTGAGAGCAACGCGCATAAGAGCTAAGGAGCTTACGATAGAGATGAGGGAGGATAATTGCTGCAACCTATGGCGGAACAAATCAATCGTCTTATCCTTGTTTTTAAATTGATAAATGTTACAAGCGTTTGCCAAGACATCAACTGATTTTAAAATTAAGAGGGAGGATAGGACTAAAACACGGTAAGAATAGGATTTTGGTAAAAATCTTTGAATAGGTTTTGTTTGTGAGAGAGCAAATAACCCAACTGTTGTAGCTATTTTAGTTAAAGAATCGACTAAGTGATTAGATAAAGAGGAAAGAATAGATTTTTTTTGAGACGTTGTATTTTTATTTTGCTCTGGCCCATTAAAATAAAAAGAAATATAGGTATATCCAACAGCAGCCCCGCAGGCAACTGTAGGAAAATGGGCGGGATTTAAGATATATCTTGATGCTTGAGATATAAGAGCAGATACCATGGTAACCTCCAAAAATGAGAATCGATTTTACTCAAAAAGCCCAAAAGAAGCTAGCTGAAATGTTGAGGAGCTATTCCCGCTTCTCTATAGAAAATCAGCAATTTTTCGCGGAGTTAAAATCGATTTTCTTTGATAATCAATAGGTTACGTCTTTTTTAGCGGGAACCGCTGATTGCTTGTCAGAAGATGGCATAAGTTTTTACTACTCTGTTAAATTGAGAGTATTCAATAGACAATTTAAGGCCCCTATAAGAGTTAAACTAGCATAAGCACTTGCATCGATACGGCAAGATACATTTTTACTCCAATGATTGAACCCTAAGATGAAGCTAGTGAGAATGACATTAGAAAAAAGAAAGGCTTTCATTATATCAGCCACCTCAACCGTCTCCTTGTGATCACTTATTTCGCCGGTGATATGTTGTGTACCGATCCAAATCAAGGCAACTAAAGTAGGAAGTATCAGAGTTGTTTGTTTCCAATTGCCGATCTTTGTGAAAGCAATCAGAGCTGTTTTAGCAAAGCAGATTCCAGAGAGAGCCAATCCAATTTTTGCAAGAGGAGTTTTTAAAAGAACTTTTGTCTCTGTTGGCGTAGAGCTGTAATAAAGATCTATCCATTGCAGAGCTCCTATTGCTAGAGGAGCTATAATTAAAGTTTGTGATGAAAATAAATAACGCTTTAGAGAGTAGGTCGCTAACCGGTTAAAAGCGTTTTTAACAATTGA
>CAYUZN010000088.1:6480-7754 GCA_964449295.1 uncultured bacterium
CCTTATTGTAGCAGGAATAAAACTAGATAAACTCCTTTCAGAGGTGAATAAGAAAGCAGCTGTTGTTGCGACTTTTTTTGCAACATCTGCATTGAAGGTTGTGTTAAAAAAATTTAGAGGCTTTGCAGTATTAACATCCACGTGTTCTAGGTTTTTGAGAAACAAGGCAGCCAAGCCAAATTGGAGAACTGGGTTAACAAACGGATAACTTAAAAATGTAGATCCAAGAGCTCTAATAGATTCCATTGTACGACCTCAAATAAAAGTAAGAGTATACTCATTTAGGAAAAAGCAAGCAAGGATATATAAATTTCTTGCTGAATTATCACCTCAGGAGTCAAAATAGCCGGAAAAACTGAATTTAAGGCTGATAAATGGATAACGAACTTAAAAAAGAACTGGGAAAAATTGCTAACACGATTAGAGAAATATCAATGGAAGCGGTACAGAAAGCAAATTCTGGACACCCCGGTCTTCCTATGGGGTGCGCTGAATTTGGAGCTTATCTGTATGGGTGTCTGTTAAAATATAATCCTAAAAATCCTAAGTGGCTCAATCGTGATCGTTTTATCTTGTCTGCAGGGCATGGATCGATGTGGCTTTACTCTTGTTTACACTTGTCGGGATATAATCTTTCTTTGGATGAGATTAAGAGATTTCGCCAGCTTCATTCTAAAACGCCTGGTCATCCCGAGTATGGCTTGACAGAAGGGGTTGAGGCGACAACAGGCCCTTTAGGACAAGGTATCGGTAATGCAGTCGGGCAAGCGCTTGGCCTTAAAATTTTAGCTGCGAAATTCAACACAAGGGAGTTTGAGCTTTTCAATAATAAAGTATACTGTCTAGCAGGAGATGGGTGTATGATGGAGGGGGTTTCATCAGAAGTCTCTTCTTTGGCGGGGCATTTGAACCTTAATAATCTCGTGCTGATTTACGACTCAAATAAGATTACTTTGGATGGAAATTTGGGTGAATCTTGTTCAGAAGACACAAAAATGCGCTATAAAGCTTACGGCTGGGATGTCTACGAAGTGGATGGTTATGATTTTGATAAAATGGCGGAAGTATTTCAGGTTATCAAAGATACGCAGAAAGGTCCTTGTCTTGTGATTCTACATACAATCATAGGGAAAGGCTCTCCTCATAAAGCAGGCACATCTAAAGCTCATGGATCTCCTCTGGGGATTGAAGAAGTTGCGGCAACGAAAAAAGCACTCGGTCTTCCAGAAGAGGAATTTTATGTGCCGCAATCAGTGCGTAATTTTTTTAATCTT
>CAYUZN010000089.1:0-7702 GCA_964449295.1 uncultured bacterium
TCCAAAGCGCTAGCCAGATCCAAATATTCGCTTGGGCCCAAACACTTGCTTTACTAGATGCTTTGCGATTTTCGATGATCAATATTATCTTAAACGGCATGAACCAGAAAAGAAATACAGTAAGCAGAAGAAGGGCGATTACCCAAAATGTATTGCCTGGTCCACTTACATTTATTAACATGAATGCGAGTAAGAGCAGAAACCATAAAATAAATAGAACGACTGCTATTCCTAATCCACCCAAGAATATATTTTCGGCAATTTTTCTCTGCTTTTTATATCTACGCAAAATCAGTGAAAGGAAACAAGAAACTAAGACTATTCCTCCAATAAAGAGTAGTATCATGTATAAAGCATGATTTTCTTTGTCCGAAAAAGACTGCATCATTTTTTCTAAAATGTTATTAGAGATAGGATCTGGAGGGTTCATTTGTATGTTACATCTTTTGACTCATCCTAGACAAATTAATAACATAAAGTCAAACAATCTCAACTTAGAATGGCAATTGATGGTAGTTATTTTATATCTTAGGGGAATTTGATAGTCGGTATTATTTCTTCTCCGCTCTATTTAAAACATACTCTCAGCAAGCACTCGAATGGATAAAGGATACTCCGATCAAGCTAGAGGATTATATTTTTTGATTTTTGCTCTATTATCAGGCGTATTACAAAGTGAAGCAATTTGTAAAACTCAAAAAATAGCTTGATCAGTCAACGATATCTTAGAACTTGCAAACTGTCCAAAACCTGCTCTTGAATTTTCTGCGGAATATACTGGATGTTTCTCTTGTATGATCTGTTATTTTTTCTCTATTGGCGATACACGATACGTTTAAAAAATATGGCAGCTAAGATTATAAAAAGGTTATTTCCCAGTTCCACAAAACTCCAGTTGAACAGTGCGTTTTTGAATACACCGTGTCTGGTCTAGGCCGTTTTTGTCTTCCGAATTAAAATAATCGAGATATAATGAAGCGACCAGGCAAACTTTTGACTGAACGCGTAAATCAGGTTTAGTAAAACGGAAAGAAACGGCAAGACTTTTTTTGCCTTTAGGAGCAAGACAATCTACTTCTGCTATTATTTTATTATGCTCTTGATAATCTCTTTCCTCTATTTTTAAAAGCTCTACGTCGCTAAGTTTCATGCCTTCATCTTTCAATATCTCAAAAGTTACAAAAAGCCTTCTCTTCTGTCGGCCTAATTCCCCCATGCTAGTTGATGTAATGTTTTGGATGAATAAACTCTGAGTGATTTTTTCATTAAAAACAATTGAGGTCTTGCCTTGCCACGGTGAAAGCTGCACAGGATACCTAATAGTGAAAACGTCTTTTTGTTGACTGACACGATAAAATGACTTGTTGACACGACTCAGAAGAGCATGGTAGGTAAGAGTTTCTTGTTTGTTTAAGGGCTCCTCTGAAGGGGAGTATTGATCTTTAACATAAAAAGAAAAAGGAAGAGAAAAAGAGTGAGTACTTCCTATTGGCAAATGCTCAGAAGCTTTCAGATTAAGAGAAGCTTTTTCTTGCTCTATCCATGTTGCAGGGCAAAGAGAGATATCGATGTCTTGAGGTGGGGTTGGCATGCCTCCTATATTAGTAAGCGAGACTGCCAAATTAACATGTTCTCCAGGTTCATAAATTTCGAAAGGATTTCCTTTTGCTAAATCAATAATTTTTGAAACGGTAATTGTAAGATCATAGAGAGTGTGATAAGGCGTTTCTCCAACAATCATTTGAAAAGAGCCGTCTACACCTGCTCTGCCAACATCACCATCACACCCATCATCACCATCGCAACCTGTACTACCCCTAAATCCACCTGGATTAGATTTGTAAACTGAATAACTATAAGATTCTAAACTCATGCCGCCTCGACCGTCTGAGACACTCCGAGATTCGGTTCTTAGTTCAGTCCATGAATAAGGATTCCCTCCTTCTCCTCCTCGACCACCGCTATTTCCTCTGCCTTTAAAACCCCCTTCGCCTCTTGCGCCTCCTGTCAATTTAGGAGGGTTCAAAAGCATAAGTAAATCGGTATCTCTTGGACTTACGTAAATTTTAACAGATCCTCCTTTCCCTCCATTTCCTCCTGATCCGCCGTCACCACCCATGCCTCCAGGACCTCCTCTACCTCCATTTGTTCCTGCAGAACAGCGATCAGCATCTCTTCCTGGAAGTCCGTTAGCTCCCGGTTTTCCATTACCTCCGTTTCCTCCCCTGCCTCCATTACCACCGACTGCACGCAAAAAAATAGACGCAGACGCATCTCCTAATTTTATAGAAGAACTACCGTTATCCCACTGCACAGCTACAGTTTCATCGTCTGATTTCAAGTGCAAATTAATGTCACGAGCATTTTCTCCATCAGTACCTTCACTACCATTCAATCCCCTTCCACCAACAAATGAGACGGCAGTGCCAGGATAGCCATTTGTTCCTTCCTCACCACTGGTGTCGATCTGAATAGAAGGCACTATAGAAACCGTTCTAGGCGCAAGAGCTGAGTTTGTAAGAGGCGTTGCTACTGTTGGGGGTGGGGCTAACGTAGACGCGGATGTTAATAGAAAAGAAATAGAATTATTAAACATCTCAACAAGCGAATGGTCTTTTTGAACCTCAGCATTGTCTCGAAGGGCTATCAACAATGCCAGGGACTCTCTATCTAATGCTGAAAGTTGAAGATTATGACCACAATGATCAGTTGAAGCTGCCATAGTTTTTCTCTATTTGAGAGGTGTTACTAAGAAGACAATTCCTTTAATTATTAAGATTTCCTGTTTATTATTGCGGGCCTTGAGAGTCAAGCTGCATGATATCTTCTCATAAATCTTAGAAAAGATTATGAATCTTGTAAAATAAATGCAATAGATATTAAAATTATGCTTTTATTGAAAGGACTCATCTATTAGATGAGTAAATCTTGTAGGCAATTTATGAGAAAACAATCCATGGCCTCTTGTCTAAAGTCTAAAGCATGAGAGGGATCTATTATTTGAAAAACTAGAATAATTATTAGGAGAAATTATGGAACAATGCACTAGCAATCAACCAAGCGGAGGAGTGTCACAACATCTTATGGACACATTTACTAGAAATTATGGAAGTGTAGAATCAAACTCTCAAAGAGAGACTTCCTTTCAAGTAGATCCAGCTGTCTTAGCACGTACAATGCAAATAGTTGCAAACCAAATGGCGGCCACTCAAACTCAACAGCAATCAATTCCTAGAATTACACGAGTTACAACTCAACAAACTTTGGCACTAGCAGAAGGTCAATACATAGGAGATGTACAAAATGGCTTACCTCATGGTAGGGGAACACTGACATATCATCCAGGCAGTGAACGCAAGAAATACGAAGGTGAATGGGAAAATGGGCAATTTCATGGAAGAGGTATTTTGAGATTTTCTAATGAAAATAGATATGAAGGGCAATGGAATCAGGGAAAGTTACATGGTCAAGGCATTAAATTTTTTGCCAGCGGAGCCAAGTATGAAGGAGGTTTTATTAATGGTAACTACCACGGTCAGGGCACTATAAGATATGATGATGGATCCACATATGTAGGAAACTGGGCTAATGGGCTTCAGGAGGGTTATGGTCAATATAAATGGGCTAATGGAGATTCCTATGAAGGAATGTGGGAAAATGGAAACCGACATGGCCAAGGGACTTTTAAAAAAGTTCCTAACAGTGAATCTAATGGATATACATATATAGGAAGTTGGGAAAATGATGAATGGCATGGTCAAGGAAGACAGATCGGTGGGTATAATAATGTAGGTATCTTTAAAAATGGTCATTTATGGACAGGCAAAAGTTCGATTAGCACTCCCTATCATACATCTGAATGGACATACAAAGATGGTATAGAGCAAAAAGGTTGTCTTGATTATATTTGTTGTTGTTTTTAGAAATTACTTAATAATAGCTTGCTGTAGCAGATAATCATAAAAACTTTATTCCAAAGCTTTCTTTTGAATGAGATGAACTTTATACAAAATAGTAAGTCTATGTTGCTTAAAAATTGCAATATTTTACAAAAAAGAAGAGAGTAAAAAACTGATTTTAACGAAAGGACAGGCCTATGCAATTTGTTATGAAGATAGTGATGGTCTGTGTTTTTTTTGTAACATCATAATTTCTAAGAGCTGATTTGAACTTCATCGAATTGAAAACGGCTTCGATTATGAAAGCTGAAAAGACTTCCCTGAGATTTTCTAAGCCCTTCTTTTAGTTTCAGGTCCTTGCCAAAACCTTAAATTGCCTATAGAATTCTGCTAATTTCAGAACAAGCTTTTACTGGATAGCAGCCTTTTCTTCTTTAATAAGCTCTACATATGTTTCCCATAATTCAACATCAACTTTTTTTGCCCGAATCATTTTTATCATAAGCTTTTGAACCTGTCCAATTGTTTGATGAGGTGATAGCATTGCGATTAAAGTCTCAGCTCCCTCTATTTGAGACACTTTCAAAGCATTAAGAAGTTGGTTGACCATCGATTTCTTGATTTTAAGATCTACTGTTCTTCTCATTCTTAGCCCAGGTTTTGAGTGAGACGAAACAAACTCAGGGTTTTCTTTTTCTAAGATATACTCTTGAATCATCTCTTGTAGTTTAGCTGGATTGGTTTTTTTAAGTTTTACAAGAGCAAAATGATGAAGATGTCCCTTTTCTCCAGGAAGGTATCGACTGAGATCCGTTTCTTTTCGAACATCTACTTTTTTCATCGCTTTAGCGATGCATTCGTTGAGTTCTTCGATGGAATTTTTTTCTAACAATGTGCTTATGACCATTCAATATCTTTCCTTTTTTTGATTGGTTTTTTACACAGTGCTAAAACCATTCAAATTTGTCAACATTTCTGAAATATTTGTTTCTATTTCTGTTGCAGTCTTCGATAATATTTTGGTATGTTGAATTAAATCTAAAATTTTAAGAATAAGAGAGTCTCATGAGGATCATTTTCCCAAAAGAAGAAAAGTACCTATTCCCAGAGGATATAAATTTAAAAATGAGATGGTAGCAGAAAAATGAAGTATTCTAACGAATCAAAATTTAAAAAGCTTGCCACTCGTATTAAAGAATATCGGATCGATATTATTCCTGGTCTAACGTTGCAAGGAATCAAAGATACTTTGATTGGCTGGGCTATTATTGGTCTAATTGCTGTTATTAAGGACGACATTCAAGATCCTCTTATACTAGAAATTAGTTTTGTAATCATGTACGTATCAGCTACAATTGGAACACTTCTATATGTTTTGTACAAAGGTCTTTTGCAAGTTCAGTTAAAGCAAGAGCTCAAAGGCTTACTTATCTCTGAAAATACAGACGTAGGAGCATATGATAAACGGGCACATTTAACTGTAAAGCAAAGACGTATTAGCATTTACATTCGAGGTATGCTTGCTACCGGGGGTTATTGTGCATTGAATGTTGCAGGTATCTATTTCAAACCTATTGACAATACTCAAATTTTTGGAGCAGATGCATTAATTTTTACTCTCTTATCTATTTGGTGGTTTGGAGAAAAATATAAGTGGAAAGCAGTGCTCGGAATAATATCAGCTATTTGCGGTATTGTTCTTATCTTATTCCAGGATTTAGCAAGTTTTGATCAGCTTGGAGGATGGATAAGTGGCAGTGCAGCTCTTTATTCTGTTATTACTTTCTCTATAATCTTTGTTATGACAAGCATTATTGTCCGTCATGATACACCTCTTCGAGTAACATTTCATCAATGTATTGCTGGTGTAGCAATAACTACTCTTATATTTCTGCTTACTTTATTGTATTTTAATCATAAAAAAGACTTTTCTTTTCCCTCTGTTTCCTTGAAGACGATTATAAATTCAGCAATTATTGGTCCTTTATATGCGATTGCAGTATACCGTTTCTTAAGAGCTTTTTTATTTACTAGGCCAGTAATAATTGCACCTCTTGGCTATTCCCTCCCAATATTTACAATTATCTTTGAATTATTATTAAATAAATTAACTTTTTATTCTGTTAATTTTATTCCATCTTCATTGATCGCATTTGGATGTGGTCTTATAATAAGAGAAGATTATAAAGAAGATAAGAAAAAGTCTGAAGGAAGAAACAAAGCAGCTTCGAAACCTATCTATTCGATAGATCACCATCTAAATCACTTAACAAGAAGTCTCTCGCTCACAACTCCTGAAGAATTAAGTAAACATGAAAAAGGGTTGGAATATATTTTTTCTTCCCTTAAAGAACGATTCAATGCAGGATTGCTTAATAGATATCAATATATATCTAAACGTCATGAATTCAATAAAATTTTATTAGAATATTCTAGAGAAATCAATAAATCGAAAATAGAGTCTATAGAAATTCTTCCAAATACTTTAGTTTTTACTTTTTCTCCTTTGCATGTTAAATTGGAAACTGATGGTGCTGCACGATCAGCACCATTTGAGATTTTAAATCTCGGCTATTATCAATCTGAGGATGAGTATATAGCTTATAATCTCATTCAAAATGGTCAAACCATTTTTGATATAGGAGCTAATCTTGGATGGTTTACAATAAATCTTGCAAAAAAATTTCCCTCGTCCGCAATTTATGCTTTTGAACCCATTCCCGCTACTTATAATGTCTTGATGAAAAATATAAACAGGAACACCATAAAAAATTGCACTACTTTTAATTATGGTCTTTTCAACAGTGAAGCGGACAAAATTTTTTATTGTTTTAAAGATGATTCAAATATCTCATCTATAGAAAATCCTATTAATCATAAGAATGCTGTAGAAATAAAATGCAGAATGAAAACTTTAGATAAAGTCGTAGCCGAATTAGAAATAAATTCCATCGATTTTATTAAATGTGATGTAGCAGGATCCGCCCTATTTATACTTCAAGGAGCAGAAAAAGTTTTGGAAAATTTTAAGCCTATTATTTTCATTGAAATTTGTGAAGAATGGTGTCAAAAATGTGGTTATAAATCCAGAGACATTATCAATCTTTTGAAACAGCATGGTTATAGTTGTTTTGAGGTATCTAATCATAAACTAAATAAAGTGGAATGCATAAGATCTACAAATAAAGAAAGGTATAATTATTTCTTTTTGCATACAGACAAGCATACAAAGCAGCTTCTTAGATTATCTTAATTTCAAATCGCTCTGGTATTTTTCTATTGCTTTCTGATAAGCATCCTTGTTAATAAAACGCTCTACTGTTTCTTCAGAAAATGGTCCTGTCTGATAAGCAAAAGAAGGTAATGGGCTACTCAAAATGGAAGCAATAATTGAACAAACATCATCTATATTTTCCCAATTTAAAATACGTTCCTGCAATTCAGGATAAGGACTATTATCGACATTTTTAGATCTAAGAATTTGCATATTGGTTGGCAATGGGTTAGGCCGGATAACAGATACATGAATATTCCATTTTTTTAACAAGACAGCCCATTCAAAAGCTACAGATTCAATAGCCGCTTTGGAACCAGCATAAACACCTAAATATGGCCAATGGTCAATACTAACAATACTACTTATAAAGATTATATTACCCCCATTCGCTTGTCTCATCATAGGCAGAAATTTTTTAGTCAAAGAAATAGGTCCAAAAAAATTAACTTCAAATATATGTCGATATTCCTCTTCATCTAATAAATCAGCAGGATCTAAATAAGCTACACCTGAATTATGAATTAAA
>CAYUZN010000090.1:0-7620 GCA_964449295.1 uncultured bacterium
ATCTTTCAATGTTTCTGCCAGCATCCCCATAATCCAAGCTTTTGGATCATTAGACATTTGCTTTTGTATAAGGCTTTGGGCTTTGGCCATATATTCTGGAGACCCAAAATAGTATATACAGTCCAAAGATTTAGATACCTCTGCTGGTTTTAGTGTCCATAAACAAGAAAGAACAGGAAAAATATCGGGTGGTGAAGAAGAATTAGCAAGAAGTTGCTCTATCCAAACCGTGACCTCTTCTAGAGAGGAAAGAGTCGTAACAGGCGTGACTTCAGTCTGAGAAGGTAAAGGCTGCACTGGATCTGTTGATGGAGGTGGCAAATCATCTTGAGGAGGTTTTGAGTCTTCTTCTATGAGGTCATCGCTCTTTGGCTTAAAAAAGTACCATGAATAAATAGATTTAGCTCCATAATAGAAAGATGCACCAGCTACCAGTGTGAGTGTCAGCTTAGGCGCATAGCGCCATCCGAAAACAGCCGCTGCAACTACCGAGATAGCTACTGCTATTTTGGCTTTTGAAAAGGGGGGAGGAGTACTGCCATCTGAAGTTGTTAAAGCATCGACAAGTTTAGAAAGAGCATCCATATTAAAATTCCTGTTTTATTAGAAAAAAATCTTAAGCTACCTTATGCTTTTTTAGCAAGAAGACCTTTGGGTGAGTTGTCAAAGCAGACAACATCGACAATTTGATTACGCGTGACGTGATCATCTGGCAAGATGACGGGTAAAAAATTATCAGTGTGACCTGATGTTGGACTCTCTGTTTCAATGAGGACTTTAAGTGTTTGTCCGACATAATTTGATCTAAGATTAAAAGCTATTTTCTCTGCTTCTCTTAAGATCTGTTGCTTTCTTTCAGCAATCACAGTGTGGGGCACTTTGCCTGGGAAAAGAGCTGCTCTTGTGCGCTTTCTTTCACTGTAGGGGAACATGTGGACCTTGGCAAACTGAGTGGTGCGCATCACATCTAAGGTCTCTTCAAAATCACTCTCTGTTTCTCCAGGAAATCCCACAATAACATCGGTTGTGAAGGTAAAGCGAGGGCTTGCTTGTTTAAGGCGCTCGATTGTCTCTAAAAAAATTTGCTTGGTGTATTTGCGATTCATCCGTTTTAAGATGACATTCGAGCCTGATTGAAGGACAATGTGCATCGAGTGACATGTTTTTTGAGAGCCTAGAATCGCATCGATAAGAGCGCTATCTACTTCATCAGGATCGATCGATGAGACACGGATTCTCTCAAGACCATCTAGTTTGTCAACTAAACGTATAAGATCAGCTAGCTTCTCGTTATTATCTCCAACAAAATCACCGATATTAATGCCAGTTAAGACAACTTCTTTGTAGCCACTGGCAATAAGACCTTTAATTTCGTCTATAATGTCTGAGATTTTTCGAGAGCGAGATCTTCCGCGCACATAAGGGATAATGCAGTAGGTGCAAAATGAGTTGCAGCCATCTTGGATTTTCACAAACGCCCTGGTGTGTCCTCCAAATTGATCGATCTTGAATTCGGGCATCTCTTCTTCAGGAAATACGACTTGGAGAAGGTTTTCTTTATTGGCATTAGGAACGATATGAGTGACCCCATCAATTGCAGGCAAACTCTCTGCCAAGCATCCTGTGACAACAATTTTCGCTTGAGGATTAGAATTTGCAAGAAGACGAATTTGGTGGCGACTATGACTGTCTGCAGAGGCTGTCACTGTGCACGTGTTAACAATGCAAATATCAGCTTCTTCTTTTTCTTTTGCTTCTGTGTAGCCCATGGCACGCAATTGGCTGGCATACGCTTCTGATTCATATTGGTTTGTTCTACAGCCAAGAGTGGCCACTTTAAATTTTTTATTCATAAGGTAAATGATTATGCTTTTACCTAGAGAATTAATTCAATTGTAAAAACTTTGCAACTACCTCATTATAAGTTCAAAATATTTTTTTATCTTAAGTGTTTAAAATTCAGAATGTTAAAATGAATTGTTCTAAACCTCCCCAATTGACTTAATTGGGTAGGTTTTGTAGAATTAGGAAATGAGACAATTAAAGTACTTAGAAAAATTGGAGCCTTTTATCAATGCCCCCTTTTTTACCTCAGCACAGGCAGAAAAACAGGGTGTTCCTAGGCAGTCTCTGGCTTATTTGGTAAAAAGAGGCACCTTAGAAAGAATTTATCCAGGGGCTTATCGTTTCTCTCAATATGAACCCGAAATTGAGTTTCAGTGGGAAAACTTGGGATTAGTCGCAGCCAGTATTCCCGATGGAGTCATTTGTTTAATTTCTGCGCTGTGTTACTATGATCTGACGGATCAAGTTATGCGAGAGGTTTGGATTGCTGTACCGCACAAATCCTATCCGCCTAAACGACCCAACACAAAAATCATCAGAATGCGCAATGTTAAGCTAGGGAAAATCGACAGTGTTTTTGGTGAATATAACGTCAGTATTTTTGATAGAGAGCGCTCTATTGTTGATGCATTTCGCTATCTTAGCAAGGAAATAGCCATAAAAGCAATTCAGAGATACTTTCAAAGTCCCCAATACAAACCAGATCCTAAGAAATTAGGCGCCTATGCAAAAGCCCTACGTGTTAACATAACCCCCTACATTTTATCGTACACAACATGACATCAGATTTAGAAAAATCATTTAAAGCAAAGCTGCGAGCTATCGCAAAAGAAAAAAATCGAGATCCTGCTGATCTTTGGCAAAGTATTACACTTGAGCGTTTTTTAGTACGTTTGGCTCGTTCGAAATATCGTGAACATTTTGTCTTGAAAGGGGGAATTCTTCTCTCCAAATATATCGAAATTGGCAGAGAAACAATGGATTTAGATTTTCTTGCAAGAAAATTAAATAATGAGATTGCTGGATTAAAAGCTATTTTTGAGGAAATTGCAAACAGTGATCTCAAAGACGGCTTTGTCTTTCAAGAGATTAAAATAATTGAACTTAGGCATCCTCATATGGGATATCAAGGAGCGGAAGTATCTATGATGGCCTATTTTGGAAAAACTCGATTTAAAGTTGCCATCGATATTGGCTTTGGAGATATTGTCGATCCTGTTGAATATGCGATTCCACTTACGGCCTCTTCCAAAGGAGTCCTTTTTGAAAACACTGTCAAGCTATCTTGTTATCCCAAAGAGTTCATTTTTGCCGAAAAACTAGAGACCATTATCTATCGAGGATCGTTCAATAGTCGTATGAAAGACTTTCATGATCTGTATTCCTTGATATCTTCCTCACATTTATCATCATTTCACAATCTAGAAGAGATTATAAGATTGGTATTTGAGCATAGAAAAACCCCTCTTACTTTACCAATCACTTATACCGAAGGTGAAATGAAGCAAATGCAAAATTTTTGGAATGAATATTTAAAAAATTTACGAGCAGAGAATGCTGAAAGTCTATCCACCCATATTGCTCAAGTTATAGCTACGATTAACGATTGGCTGCGTTTAAATACCAGGCTAATAGGCAGAGAAAAGTAAGAAATGATTGAGCAGGAGAGAGTCTCTTAGTTCTCTCCTGCTCTACATGTCAAAAATTCTCTGGCATCTGATGGACATAATTCCCAACGTCTTTTTCAACGTCTTTGGGATCGAGTCTAAGCTTTTTAACAAAGTTATCAGCAAAATCATCTGTAATGATATCTTCAATTCCTTGTTCGATCCCGTCAAAGATTCGAACAGCAGCATTAGCAGGAGTCTCTTTCTCAAAATTCAACCCATCTGCCATATCTGTATCGATGGGTCCGGGATATATACCAAAAACTGAGATGTCATGAGGTGTCAATTTTGCTCTGACGGGCTGCAACGATTCCTGGGTACTGGGAAGCTAGACTATCTAGCTGAGAGATATCTCGGGCTGTTGCATAAACCTTTTTGGCGCCTCTTTTAACCGCCTCTTCTACTAGAGCACGTCCTATGCCTCTCTTGCGACTAGCACCCGTTATGAAAATAACCGCATCTTTCACCACAATGCTTCTCATCTAGTCTTTTTCCTGACCTTTGCAGGTGAAGTATACTTCAAATAGACCCTCTTGTCTAGGTTGAGTTGTAATTTTTTATCTCTAGAGCTATCGAGCTGTGAAAAAATAACAGAGTCATCTAAACTGGGTAAAAAACAGATCAAAAGAAAATTTATCACCATAGAGAAAGGGTGAGAATTTCTTTTTCTTTGATTTAAGGATGTTAATGTCTATTAAGATCGCAGGCAGGCTGCACCCATTTTGTCATTTGCCAGGAACACAGTGTTTGATTCCTGGAAGTGATTGGCAAATTCAAGTTTTTCCTACAGTTTTTAAATTTAAAAATTTGATCTCAGGTGAGGAGAAACATTTTTCGGTTGATGTTGAAGGGCCTGTGCGCGATTTTACAGTGCAGCTTAATCTAGAAAAGTTACGTGTTGAAATTTCAGGTCACACAGCGCGTGGTTACCGTAGATATATCGTGAGTGTAGAAGAGAAGGGGATTGCCATTGTTCTTGAAAAAGAAAAACTCACAGAGATTGTGCCTGTTTTTTGGAAACAAGGAGTTGCAAGTTCCGAGAGACTCTCGCTCGGAAGTCATAAACAACTCGATTGGGAGCTCGTCTGTAGACGGCTTGATTTGAAAGAGATTTTTCCTGTCTGGTTGAGACTGGGACAGATCACACCTGCAACTGAGCCTACCTATGAAGGGGTTGCCTCTCTTTTAAAAGAGTGTCCCAAGCTTGACGTTGTCTCCCATTTTACCAAGCTGTTTTTAGCAGGCTTTAAGAGCATGCTTAGTCCCAGGCTATTTGATGATACGTATCAGGGAATTGTTCCAAGTTCTACTGTTTCACACCACTCTCCTTTGATTTTGCTCACTCAAGGAGCAGAGCTCATTCGCTCTCTCTTTTTCCAAGAAGCTGCAGACACCTTTTCCTTTCTTCCAATTTTATCACCTGACTTTCATGAAGGAAGATTTGTGAGTGTGATGACAGAGGCAGGCGATGTGATCTCCTTTGAATGGTCAAAAAAATTCTTGAAAAAAGTAGAAATTTTTCCAAAGCGTACCAGGCAAATCACCCTTGATCTTCAAAAATCTCTCAAATCATTTCGGTTGAGGCGCTCTTTAAAAGAAAAAGGAAAAAAACTTCCTTCAAACCTTCCTTTTCTCATTGAAGAGGGTAAACGGCTCTACTTAGATCGCTTTGAGGCCTAAAATATGTTTTGCCTCTATGATCCCCATGCTTTTTTAGGGTTGCACACAGAGGGTAAAAAGAAAGTGATTCGTCTGTGGCGCCCCGGTGCGACATCTATTTTCATTCAGCTTTTTGGAAAGCAAGTAGCGATGACACCTGGCAAAACGCCAGGTATTTTTGAGTGCGTAGCACCGAAGGACACAACTCTCAAAGATTACAAAGTGTTTTATGAAGATGGCAGGCTTGAGCAAGACCCTTATGCGTTTTTGCCAACGTTTGGAGAACTTGATGCGCATCTCTTTAATCAAGGGGTGCATTATAAACTCTACGATGTGATGGGAGGAAGGCTTGCAACACATGAAGGTTTTTCTGGCGCTAAATTTTCTGTTTGGGCGCCTCATGCCAAGAGAGTTTCTCTTGTCGGGGATTTTAACCATTGGAATGGTCTTTTAAATCCGATGCGTTCTATGGGATCTTCAGGTGTTTGGGAGCTGTTTGTTCCAGGTCTTAAGGAATATGAAAATTACAAATTTGAGATTTCTACAGACAAAGAGACTCTGCTTCTGAAGGCCGACCCTTACGCTTATTTCAGTGAGCTAAGGCCTAAGACAGCCTCTCGCTTAGCTAGTGTCGATTGTCATGTCTGGAATGATGGTCAATGGATGGAGCAAAGATATGACAAAAAATCGAAAATGGTCATTTACGAAGTGCATCTAGGCTCGTGGAAGAGAGGGCTTAACTATAAGCAGCTAGCCGTAGAGCTAGCAGCGTACGTTCAAGAGATGGGATTTACTCATGTTGAACTTCTTCCACTTGCAGAGCATCCGCTTGATGAGTCGTGGGGCTATCAAGTGACGGGCTTTTATGCTGTCACAAGTCGTTTTGGCTTGCCCGAAGAGTTTCAATATTTTGTCGATTATCTTCATCAACATGATATCGGTGTGATTTTAGATTGGGTGCCAGGGCATTTTCCTATCGATGAGTTTTCACTTTCTCAATTTGATGGCACTTGTTTGTATGAACATGAAGATCCGAGAAAAGGGTTTCACCCTCATTGGAACACGTTAATTTTTAATTACGGAAGGCCACAAGTTGCCAACTTTCTGATTGCGAGTGCACTTTTTTGGTGTGAGAAAATGCATATTGATGGACTGCGCGTTGATGCTGTTGCCTCGATGCTCTATCTCGACTACGGCAGGGAGAGAGGGGAGTGGATTCCCAATCAGTGGGGCGGCAATATCAATCTAGAGTCGGTAGAATTTCTCAAACACTTAAATTCAGTTGTGCACAGATATTTCCCCACTGTTTTGATGTGTGCTGAAGAGTCAACCTCATTTCCTGGAGTGACGACACCTGTAGACTGGGAGGGCCTTGGCTTTGACTTTAAGTGGAACATGGGCTGGATGAATGATACGCTTAAGTATTTTTCTAAAGATCCTATCTACAGACAATTTCATCAAAATGATCTGACATTTGGTCTTGTGTATGCCTTTACGGAACGTTTTATTTTAGTTCTTTCACACGATGAAGTTGTTCACGGAAAAGCAAGCTTGATTTCTAAGATGCCAGGAGATGATTGGCAGAAATTTGCAAATGTGCGCCTTTTCTACAGTTACATGATTTGCCAGCCGGGAAAAAAACTTCTCTTTATGGGAGGGGAATTTGGACAGTGGAAAGAGTGGAACTCTCAAGAAGAGCTGCAGTGGGATCTTTTGCAGCACAAAAGACATCAAGAGTTGCAACGCTGCTTTAAAGAGCTTAATTTTTTCTATCAACAACACCCCTCATTATGGGAAAAAGATTGTGAGGAGAGTTGTTTTGAGTGGATAGATTTTCACGATGCTGCTAACTCTGTCATAAGCTATCTCAGAAAAAGTGCGCATGAGACTCTCATCTGTGTGCATAATTTTACACCTAATTACCATAAAAACTATGTCATCAGATACCCACATACAGGTGTTATCTCTGAAATTTTCAATACAGATAGAGAAGAATTTGGAGGATCTGGCAAAATCACGCATAAGGTTCAGAAAAATATCGATCCTCAGGGTGAGTGTTTTGGTTTTACAATTGAGCTTGCACCTCTAGCAACGATGATTTTTAAGGTAGGCAATGACTAAGGAGAACTATTTAAAACTCGTAGAAGAAATCCGCCATCATGACAGACTCTATTTTGCAGAACACAAGCCAGAAATTTCTGATTACGAGTACGATCTTCTCTACAAAAAACTCCAAAAAATAGAAGAGGAACATCCTGAGTGGATACTTCCGACGTCACCTACTAAACGTGTGGGTGGTGCACTCACACAAGGCTTTAAGCAAATCTCTCATGCAATTCCCATGCTCTCTCTTGCCAATACGTATTCAGCAGAAGAGCTCGAAGATTTCATCGCACGGGTATACAAATTACTCGAGAAAAAAGAAGTTGCCTTTTGCTCTGAACTTAAA
>CAYUZN010000091.1:0-7616 GCA_964449295.1 uncultured bacterium
GCTGAAGGTGAAGTTAAAGGAACTCAAAATACGACTACTGAGTCTAAAGAAACACCGCGAATAGATCCAACAAAAGAAACAGGAGAGAGTGCTACAAGCATAGGTGCTCGCTACCAAATATTGGCACAAGCTGTGCATGATATGATGATAGGTGGTGGAAGTATTGCATCTCATTACTATGAAGCTGAAGCTAAAAGAGAAGAGGCATTCAAACAATTGATTCAAGCTGTGATCAGTAATGCTGATACAAGTAAATCAAGAGCGCAACAGCAATATGAAGAGGCTGCAAGAAAGCTGGAGCAAGCTATTGAAAGTTATAAAGCTGCTCAGCAAGCTAGCCACTAATTTCTGAGATATCAAGCATCCTCCGGAGCCGTGAAGAGTCTCTTCACGGCTTTTTTTTTCGTCTATCATTTCTTAAAATCTTGTGATTCTTACACTTGAATTTTTTTTTCTTTTTCTGTAGACTTTTGGAACTCAACTACTATATATGGTGTGTTTATGGAAACAAAACTACTATCCATGGTACTTACGGATATTCTTAACATACATAAAAAGAGAGCATTATATGGTCACTCACTCAGCTTCCCAAGGATCTTCCATCAAACACTTAAAGCAATCAGTGTCTGATCTTGTACAAATAGCGGTTGTAAAAAGAAATGGAACAATGGTTCCTTTCAGACAGGATAGAATTTTTAGAGCTCTTGAGCTAGCTTTTCGTGATACGAGAAAAATTGCAGCAGAGGACACCCTTCCGAGTGATCTCAATGAAATTATCAGTGATGTCACAAATCAAGTCGTTGAACAACTAAAAAACATGGCCTCTAAAGGAACAAGTCTTACGGTTGAAGGGATTCAAGATGTCGTTGAAGTCTCTCTTATGAAATTAGGGCATCATGATGTCGCTCGTGACTATATTATCTACCGTGATCACCACAAACAGTTAAGAGCTGATTCTCCACAAAATCTCAAAGTGTTTAGACGTGATGGCTCTTTAGTGCGCTTTAATCCTATGAAAATTACCTCTTCTCTTGAAGCAGCCTTTAGACGCACGTGGCGTGCAGAGGGGCTCTCCTCTCCAGAAATTGTTGAATCTGTGAACTTGCTCACAGAAAAAGTGGTTGATAAAGCTGTCTCTTATGCCAAACAAGGGGGATCTCTCCATGTAGGACACATCCAAGATGATATTGAAAATCTTCTGATGCAGGCAGGATTTTTTGATGTTGCCAAAGGGTACATTCTGTATAGAGCCTCTATTGGAGAGCAATCGGTTCAAGAAGAAGAGATGGCAGATGAGAAAAAGCAAAGGCAATTTGAAATCCTCTCTCAGGACGGCACAAAACACACCTTAGATGAAGAGCTCTTAAGAAAACGTCTGCAGTGGGCCTGTAGAGATATCTCTGAAGCTTCTGTAGAAGAGCTATTAGAAAGCACTATCTTGAATTTCTATGAAGGGATGAAAGAGCATGAAGTTGATCTATCGATGATTATGTCGGCAAGAGCCCGCATTGAAATTGAAGATGCTTATTCAAAAGTAGCAGCCCGCCTTCTCTGTGATGTCGTTTATAGAGAATCAATGAGTACGTCTGCTCCTGATGACAAACTAGAGACGATTCATAAAGATTATTTTAAAAAATACATTCAACTCGGCATTTCCCTTAAACGTTTAAGTCCCGCTCTTTTGGAATTTGATTTAGACAAACTCTCTCAGGCTCTCACTTTAAAACGGGATGATCTTTTCTCCTACTTAGGGCTTCAAACACTCTATGATAGATACTTTATCCACGATAAAGAAAGACGGCTTGAAACACCTCAGATTTTCTGGATGCGGGTAGCTATGGGTCTTTCACTGAAAGAGGGAGAGGCAAAAAATGATAAAGCGATCGAATTCTACAACCTCTTATCGACATTTCTCTTCACATCGGGCACTCCGACGCTCTTCAATTCAGGCACGTGCCACTCACAGCTGAGCTCTTGTTACCTCTCCACAATCATGGATGATTTGGGGCATATCTTTAAAGTTGTGGCAGATGATGCGCAACTCTCTAAATGGGCAGGAGGTATTGGCAACGATTGGTCGTTTGTGAGAGCTACCGGAGCTACTATTAAAGGCACTAATGGCAAAAGCCAAGGTGTAATCCCCTTCCTTAAAGTCGCTAATGATACAGCTGTGGCTGTCAATCAGGGGGGCAAGAGAAAAGGTGCGATGTGTGCTTATCTTGAAACATGGCATCTCGATATTGAAGATTTCTTAGAATTGCGTAAAAACACAGGCGATGAAAGACGAAGAACGCATGACATGAATACAGCTAACTGGATCCCCGATCTTTTTATGAAGCGTGTGATCGCAGGCGAGATGTGGACTCTTTTTAGCCCGTCTGATACTCCTGATTTGCACGACTTGTATGGGAAAGCATTTGAGGACAGATACACCCACTACGAAAAAATGGTAGAGGAGGGAAAACTTAAACTATTTAAGAAAGTAGAAGCTGTTCAATTGTGGCGTAAGATGCTCAGCATGCTCTTTGAAACAGGTCATCCGTGGATCACCTTTAAAGATCCTTCTAACATCAGATCACCTCAAGATCATGTCGGCGTTGTCCATAGCTCTAACCTCTGTACCGAGATTTTACTCAATACATCTGCCACTGAAACAGCTGTCTGCAACTTAGGGTCGATTAACCTGGCCCTTCACTGCACTGAGACTGGGATTGATGAGAAAAAACTCTCTCAGACGATTAAAACAGCCATCCGCATGCTCGATAACGTGATTGAGATCAACTACTACCCTACAAAAGAAGCGCACAATTCGAACTTAAAACACCGCCCTATTGGCCTTGGTCTCATGGGCTTTCAGGACTGTCTGTATATCCAAAATATCAGCTATGCCAGCCATGAAGCCGTTGAATTTGCAGATACATCGATGGAACTTATCTCTTACTATGCCATTCTAGCCTCCTCAGAGCTCGCTAAAGAGCGTGGTGTCTATGAATCCTACAAAGGCTCTAAATGGGATAGAGGTCTTTTACCAATAGATTCCATCAAACTACTCGCAGAAGAGCGTGGAGGTCATCTTGATATGGATACCTCGTCTAAATTAGATTGGGAACCTGTGAGAGCTCACATCAAAAAATATGGCATGCGCAACAGTAACACGATGGCGATTGCCCCTACTGCGACAATCTCGAATATCACAGGAGTGACACAATCAATTGAGCCGATGTATAAACACCTCTTTGTCAAATCGAACCTCTCCGGAGAGTTTACCATCCCCAATGTTTACCTCACTCAAAAACTCAAATCTCTAGGTCTTTGGGATAAAGAGATGCTCGATGATCTTAAATATTTCGATGGTTGTATCTCAGAAATCGAAAGAATTCCAGCTGATGTTAAACAGGTTTATCTCACCGCCTTTGAAATCGATCCTGAGTGGATCATTGAATGTGGCAGCAGACGTCAGAAGTGGATCGATATGGGGCAATCTCTCAACCTCTACATGGCAGAGCCCTCAGGAAAAAAACTCCATCAAATGTATCTATTTAGCTGGACAAAAGGGCTTAAGACAAACTATTACCTGCGCACGTTAAGTGCCACCCAGATTGAAAAATCAACAACCGATATCAATAAACGAGGCCTACAACCTCGTTGGATGAAGAACAAATCTGCCTCTAGCAATATCACCGTAGAGAGAGAGTCAGTCAGTGATAAACCAAAAGTATGTAATTTAGAAGAAGGCTGCGAAAGCTGCCAATAATTTTAAGGGGTATATATGAGCATTATAAAAAAAAGAATTGAAGCAGATCAAAAACGATTAATCAACTGTAACCAAGTTGATGTCAACCAACTCATGCCTCTCAAATACAAATGGGCATGGGAACACTATTTAAATGGGTGTGCCAACCACTGGATGCCGACAGAAGTCCCCATGGGAAAAGACATTGAACTGTGGAAATCCTCTCAGTTAAGCCCTGATGAAAGACTTGTCATCATGCGCAATCTTGGATTCTTCAGCACAGCAGAAAGCCTTGTGGGCAATAACATTGTGCTTGCAATATTCAAGTTTGTCACCAACCCAGAGGTGCGTCAGTATCTGCTCCGTCAAGGTTTTGAATAAGCGATCCACACCCATACCTTCCACTACATCGTTGAATCTTTAGCCCTTGATCAGGGTGAGATTTTCAACATGTACAATGAGATCAATACAATCCGTAATAAAGACCAATTTGAGATGGAACTCACTCAAGATATTATGGATCCCAATTTCACAACAGCCACACCTGAAGGTGCTCAGAAATTCTTAGAAAATCTCATCGGTTACTACATCATTATGGAAGGGATCTTCTTCTATAGCGGATTTGTCATGATCCTCTCTTTCCACCGTCAAAACAAAATGACAGGCATTGGCGAGCAGTTCCAGTATATCCTGCGCGATGAAACCGTCCATCTCAACTTCGGCATTGATCTGATCAATAGTATTAAAGAAGAAAATCCCCATCTCTGGTCAGAGGATTTTCAAAAACATATTGTTGAAAAAATCAAACAAGCCGTTGAACTTGAATATCTCTATGCAGCTGACTGCCTGCCTCGTGGCATCCTGGGCCTGACTGCTCCCATGTTCCGTGAATATGTGCAATATATTGCCGACAGACGCCTCGAAAGAATAGGTCTTAAACCCATCTACCGCTCCAAGAATCCCTTCCCCTGGATGAGTGAAACCATCGACCTTGGTAAAGAGAAAAACTTCTTTGAGACACGCGTCACAGAGTACCAATCAGCAGCCAGCCTCAATTGGTAACTTGGAAAAAAAGTTCTAGACCTCTTTCGAAACTTTAAAGTTCGAAAGAGGCCCAGTACCCTTAAGATCCTACTTCAATTGAAAAATCTCTTTTTAAAAAGGATCTCATTATTTTGAACATTCGTGACGATCTGTTGAATAGTACTTCTCTCCACATTTTGAACATGTTATCTGGTACGGAGTTTCTTCATTGCGCTCTTTAAAAGCATATATAGAAGTAACCGCTCCCGAAAACAAAATTATGGCTAACACAGACAAACTAATCATCTTTCTCATAGCAACCTCCTTTTAAGATTACAAATTTATTTTATCGTTATGACAAAATAAAGCAAGATTTTTTTTCAGTTGAGGCTGCTAGTGAATAACACGCAGATTTTTTCTACCATGTCATAGCTTTTTAAGACTCGCTGCGAGTGCGAATTTTACTGTGATTTTTGCTATACATGAAATATACTGCGCAACCAAGAATCAAAAAAACCAGTAGTTGTATCCAAATGACGGCTGGCATGAGTAACATGAGCGTAAAGCAGGATAAAACTCCTAGGATTGGGATTAAAGGAGACCACGGCGTTGCAAATGGTCTATGAAGATTTGGTTGAGTAAATCGAAGGATGAGAACCCCCAAGCAAACCATTCCAAACGCAAAAAGAGCTCCCATTGAAGTGAGCTTGCCTAAAATTGTCACGGGGAAAAATCCAGCTAGGACAACACCGGTGAGCGTGACAACAATGGTTGAAAAGAAAGGAGTTCGAAATTTGTCATGGATTTTCCCAAATTGCTTAGGAAGCAGTCCATCATGAGCCATGGCATAAAAAATCCGAGCCTGACCCATAAGCATAACGAGAATAACAGTGGTAAGGCCGCTCAAAATACCGATGTTCACGATGTATTTTAACCACTGAAAATGGGGGCCAAAAGCTCCTACGGCTACAGCAATAGGATCTTCAACTCCAAGAAACTTATAATTAACAACGCCAGTAAGGATCAGCCCAAATACTACATAAAGGATCGTGCAAATTGATAATGATCCAATCATGCCGATGGGCATGTCGCGTTGAGGATTTTTTGATTCTTGAGCTAGTGTAGAGACGGAGTCAAATCCTAAAAATGCAAAAAAGATGATACCCGCACCACGAAAAATACCACTCCATCCATATTCACCAAAAAAACCGGTATTAGGAGGAATAAAGGGTGTTAAGTTCTCTCCTTTAATAAAAACAAGACCACATCCAATGAAGAGAAGGATTACGCCTATTTTTACGCAGACTAAAAGGTTGTTGAGAATGGCTGCTGTTTGAACACCACGAGACACTAAAAAACCCATGAGGAGAATAATGATAATGGCTGGTAAATTAACCATAGCTCCCGATTGAATCCATCCAATTTGGTGATCATGAAGAAAAGGAGCCTTTGCAAAAATGCTAGGCAAATCAGCTCCCAGATCATGCATTAAACTATTGAAATAAGCTGACCATCCTACGGCCACCGTAGAAAAAGAGAAGAGATATTCAAGTGTAAGAGCCAGCCCCATTAACCAAGCAAAAAACTCGCCCATTGCTACATAAGCATAGGTATAAGCACTGCCAGCTATTGGGACAAGAGCTGCAAATTCAGCGTAGCAAAGAGCTGCGAAGGAACAGACAATGGCAGCAATGAGAAAAGAGAATAGTAATCCAGGCCCAGTTGCCGTACCAGCTACGTCTCCTGTCATGACAAAAAGTCCAGCGCCTATGATGGCTCCAATGCCTATAGCAATAAGGTTCATTGGGCCTAGTGTGCGTTTCAATCCATGCTTATTGTCTGCTGCTTCTTTTAAGAGAGACGCAACTGTTTTTTTTGCAAAGAGTCCTTTTTTCATTGTGCCACCTATGTGGTTAGAGCTTAAACTTATATTAAAAAATCAATCCTTTCGATAATGCGGGCATGTTTGACTTAAATTCAAGTGTTTTCAATTGTATGAGACTCCATTTATGAGGAAGAAAATAAAAATTAGCAGAACAAATTTAAGCTTTTATCTCAGCAGATGGGTAACGCATTTCTTTAGGAAGTGCATTAAAAAGTCCCTTGAGAGGTTTGAGGGCATTTTTGAGAGTGTTGTTAGGATCAAAGAATTGATTGAAGACATCTTTGAGATTTTGCTCAATAAACACTTGTTTGAGCATAGCACCTAAAGCACTATTCATGATCTGATCAAGAGCCGATCCCCCTTCACTACTGATATCAACGAGTTCAATGTGCTGAATGACGGGCAGATGTTTCACTTTGCCACCTTGATGACGGTACAAAAGATCGGTTTGAATATGATTGAGGATGATGCGACGAATCAGAACACTTTTCTTTTTTTCCCCTGCTTTAGCAGGCATGCCCTCTGCTCTTTCTTGAGCCCGCTTAATAATATCTGTCCAATTCCCTTGTGTGCTTGTCGCCGATTCAAACTCAAAACCCAAATAGACATTATTAATTTCAATCTCTTCAATCTCAACCTGATCTCGCAGATACTCTGTTAAAGGTGCACGGACTGTAATTGTGTCTGCAGCAAAAGCAATTGGCAGCTTATAACCTTGAGGATTTTCTATTTCTAATTTTTGTACTTCAATCACTTTGAAAGAAAGATCAATATCACCGACTTGCACAGGAACTTTTAATTTACTCGATAGGTTACTGGCAACCATATCGGGAAGTTGTATTTTAGCCACAAACATCACAATGATAAGGCCTAAAATCCCAATCACGACAAGTCCAATAAAACTGCGTACAAACATCTTCATAATAGACCTCTTTCGAAATTAAGGTTCTGTCGATTTTTCGGTTCTTTTGAGCC
>CAYUZN010000092.1:0-7509 GCA_964449295.1 uncultured bacterium
AAAATTTGGTACTATTTTAGCAAAAAAGTTCGTATTTTTGTATTAAATTTTTTTAAAGATTTTAAGCGATAGTAATTTTGTTTTAGAGAGGCAAATCCGCTATAAACAAGTCATCAAGAGTGATCACATGATCAAAATAATGGCGTGTGATAAGGGCCTCAGAAGCACCCTCGGTTGTAACAAGAACTTTTTGAATTGTCTTGTTTTTTTGATTAGGAAATAGCTCTAGCTTTCTTTCAAATTCTTCAATGATTCCAATTCCAATTTTTGTTTGCGCATATTTCATTTCACACAAAGTTATGACACGATCATCTCGATCAAAAACTAAATCGAACTGAAAACCAGGCTCATTTTTCTGCGTCTTTTTGTTATAAAAAGCGCCTGCACAATAATGTATCCCATGAAATCCCAAAATCTTGGCAATTAACCTATGACAATGGCGGCAAAAACGCTCGAAGGCAAATCCCAGCCACTTTTGATAGGCATCCATTTTGATAGCAGCTACGGGATTATCTTGAAAAAAGCCTTTTTGAATGTCTGAATCAATTGGTTTTATAAATTTATAATAAAACTGCATGTAACAATCTGAAATACAGTACCGTGATAAAAGACTCTCTTTATTGAGATTATAGGGTGAGTATTTTTCAATAAATCCACACAGTTCCATATCTTTTAAAAGGCCACTTAAGGTTCCGCTAGAAGAGAGTTTTAAATGTTTAAGAATCTCCTCCCTTGTTGCAAAACGAACACCAGCAAGAAACTGGATAATCTCTTTATAGTGTTTATTATCTGCTAAAGAACTGACAAAAATACGATCATACTCTCTTGAAAAAAAGCTATCAGGGGTAAAAGCATTTTGACAAATACTTGTGAATACCGAAGAAGACGTTTTGCACCATTTGAGATATTCTGGAATTCCTCCTATTGTCAAATAAGCATCCATGACTTCACGATGTGATCTAGGAGATAAAAATTGCATAGCCTCAGTCAAGTTAAATTCTTTCAAATGAAGTTCATGCTGAGAGCGATTGTAAAGAGATTTTGAGTATATAACATGGTTAATAATAAACGAAGGAGCAGATCCACATAAAATCACAACCCACCCTTCTCGATGGCGAAGATAGTTATCCCAAGCAAATTTTAATTCAGAAATAAAACCATCTTCATAGCCTGCAAGCCATTGAACTTCTTCAAAATAGATCGTCCACTTCCCTTCTGGAATACGATCGTAAATAAGCTTAAAGATCTCTACCCATGTATCAACTTTAAGCTTAGCAATCAAAGGCTCTTGCATATATTCAGACAATTGCCACAAGACGTGGGCTTTTTGCTCCTCTTGTGATTTTCCTCTAATCCCTTCAAATTTTAAAATATGACGATCTGCATACACTTGCTCTAGCAGCTCTGTTTTGCCAATCCTTCTACGCCCATAGACAACTAGAATAGCAGCCTCTTTAGTTTGACCTAAAATTGTCAGGCGCTTCCATTCAACCTGACGTCCAACAAAACTGGGTATTTTTTTGATTGTTTTAGCAACTACCATGAAGGCTACCTCTTAATTTTTAGCCAATTACCCCTTATTATAGGCCTAATTGGCTAAAATCACAACCCGAATTTTCGCCAATTACCACTTGTTATAGGCCTAATTGGCTAAAAAACTGCTCTTTAGGATTTAAAAAGCCACCCAATCAATCTAAAGAAAGAGACTGCGAGCCACAGCAACTTGGGTAGCTGGCATTGCAAATTGGGGATCTTACTTAACCACCTTATAGCTTTTAGTAAGCTTTGCGACGCGATAACTTTATAAATATCTAGAAAAAAGGAAGTTTTTTGCTCCAAAGAATAACGTGTATTGTCGTTAATCGCAACTATCATAGCTTGTAAAAAGTCCCGTTCATAATAGAATTGAGTCTTAGATGGATTGAAACACTTTATATAAAAAGATTTAAAGACCCCTATCTCTTCATCAGTATTCTGAAGTATATTTTGCACACTCTTAGTAATACTTGAACTATCTACATCTCTAGAATTTTCATAAGCAAAATTTATGATCTGAGATGGTAACTCTTTTTCTTGTGTTGAGAGGCCGGCAAATTTTACTTGTTCTGATCCTATAGTGCAAATCACTTTTTTTAGAAGAGGGACATCTGTAGAATTAATGTTTCGATGTAAAAACCTTAACAAGAATTTGCCACATTGAATATCTGTAGAAAAAGGATGATCTTTTAAATAGGTCGTAATAAAATTCCAAAAATCTTGATTGTTTGGAAAAAGACCATAAATGAAATTAAAATTCTCCTGTGAAAGATCGGTTAAAAACTTCATTTTATCTAAAATAAGACGTTTTAATTCCCCATTTAAGGAGGAAACTAACATATGTAAGTCGCTAGAGGATTGAGGATAGTCGGTGTTATTAGCAGTCACACCTTCCATCTGACTAAAAAGACCTGATACATTTTCATTTCTCAAGTCATCGGGAGATGTCAGAATTATGTTATAATAGCGTTGGCACTGACCAAAATAATCGGAGAGTACCTGATCTCCTTGTCCTAGATCTAGACCTGCGCTCCAAACTAAGTCCCATTTCTTATGTGTAATACAAAGAACTACTAAATCTAAGAGAAGCTGCTTTCTAATTGCAATGGTTGG
Source organism: uncultured bacterium (assembly GCA_964449295.1). Taxonomy (GTDB): domain Bacteria; phylum Chlamydiota; class Chlamydiia; order Chlamydiales; family Rhabdochlamydiaceae; genus CANJJB01. Next base: position 2,650 of record CAYUZN010000092.1, read on the forward strand.
AACTTGCTTAATTATTACATAGGCAGCTTCATAGGAATCTTCTCTTTCGTATAAAAAACAACAAAATCTTCTTAATAAAAGTAGGAGTAATGAGCCGTTTCCACTGATAACCCCCTGCTCATCTATACACGTTTGAGATTCTAATCCTAGCCTAAAGGTATTAGTATAAACATTTAAACTATATCTGGAAGACGTTTTGGGCGGCTCTAAAGAAAAGACTCTCGATATAATAAGGTGTAGAGCCAGGAAAACCCTTAAAACAGATTGTCTTTTTTCTAGCATGCTACCGGAAGAAGTCACTTTATCTAACTCTAAAATTATAGCCGCGTTTCTCTCATCTGGACAAGGAGTATTAGAACTTAAGCATACACCACAAGAATGGAATTTTAACTCAAAGGTACGATTTCCAATATCATAGTTAATATCTAGACCAAATCTTATCTTAGACAGGTCCTCAATTGTTCCTAAAGTTTGAGCAAATGGGCTAATTACAGAATTTAAAGATGGATCGAGACAATCATCAACAATTTGCTGCCACCGAGAGTTAACACATCTTAAAGCCCTTATCTGCTGAAGGCTTAACAATGGAGAAACTCGCATTAGAAAAAGATCTGCATCCATTTTTTTTCTTTTAATCCTCTAATACTTTCGGATTGGCCCACCAATTCATAACAAGGCGCAAGTTTGAATTGTTGGCAAAGGCAGCCTCGACGCTTGCACTACTAGACTCATTTCCACTCCAAGACATGACATCTCCAGCACCTAAGACAATAAGTTTGCCATCTTTTTCAAAGTCGCTTAAATCAATAGTCTTACCTGTTTCTGTTATTTTCGAACTAAAATCACAGGTATCGCCCTCGGGGGTCCATACAATCTCAACATGATTAGATAATGCCACTTCCAGTAATTGATCGATTAATTTTTTAGGAATGGATGATTTTTCCCCATATCGAGGAAACTCTATGACACTACCTTGAGGAATTTGTTTATTTTGAATGGCCTTAATGTAGGATGTTATCATAGAAAACACAACTTCACTGCGAAGGTTACCTGCCTTATTTGCTTGAGCAAAAAAACCACCTCCAAACAAAGTTGCCTTTAAGTAGAAAGATTTGTTCTCTGCATGCTCTAAAATAGCTGGCAGAACGAGATCTTTCATATAGCTATCTTGAGCTTCTTGAAAAGCGCTACGATTAAATAAAGACCCATCTTTTAGAGTCACAAAATCTTTGTCAAAATTGCCATCATTTAATTGAGAGCAATCTTCTACTTTCACATCTTTATAAGCAGGAATAATCTTACCTTTATAATACTCTGGAAAAAGCGGCTTTTGGTTAGAGAGAGCCTCTTTCTTGATAATGAAATCTGATGCTTCTAATTCATTTGAGTCAATGGTGCCGTCTTGATACTTAAAAGCACCTCGTCCATATTTTTCAAATTGAGCACCAGCTGTTTGGAGATACAAGACACGCCAAGCTCTATCAAGAGGTACACGCTCTGAACCATACCCACCTTGAGCAGTCACAGTGACATAAGCCGACTGAAGAACATGGGCACGCTTAAGGCGGCGCTCTTCATCTGACAGCAATTGTTTATCCATCTTTTCAACTTCTGCTAAGTCAGTATTTGTATAACCACCTAACCCACTGTAAGTTGGCTTTAGATAATGTCTGTGACTATTGCTTCGGAATCGATGTTTTTCATTGCCACCGTTATAATTGATATTACCACCATAAGGAACACTTACGGACCGGGAATACTGAAGCCCATTGGGACGAAGCACTTGTTCATCTCCCTCTGTTGTCACAGCCAGAGTATGGGTTATTAATCTACTAACCGTTTTTTTATCAATTGAAGGAGATAGATGTAATTTAAATGACCCCCTGTCTTTTTTGAGCACATCTGGATGCATGGCAGGACCTGTCATTAGGTTGTGAGCATATACCCCAAGAACATCTGTACATTTAATGTAGGGAACTGTTGGTTTTCCTTTATCTCCTGCATAAAAAGTAGGCTCTATTGTCCATAAGGGATTGCCTTGAGAATCAACAAGTCCAAGTTCTTTAGCTATTTGCTTTTGAGTCTCAGAAAAAGGTGGTATTAATTGCTGATTATTTATGAATCGTAGAAGATCTGTGTTAGTAGGCTTGAAGAGTTCTTTTGCAGGAGCAGTTCGGATAGGTAGACCTCCTATTCCTTTATAAGCCTGTGGTTCTTCTGGCGGCATTCCCCTTAAATGGCCTCTTTTTAGAGGTTGTGATTGAGATGCTTTAGGTTTACTTGGAAATGGAAATTCTGCTTTATGGAGTTTACCTGCAACATGTTCTTGGAGCCAACCCATTAATCTATCATTTTCTGGTAAGAAAAGATCTTTGCCATCTGCTTTATATCCAAAGGCTTTAAATCTCGCTCTGATGTTTTGTACAATTGCCTTGGCTAACGCCTCTTCTTTAAGAAGAAAAACCATTTGAACAACTTTAATGACTGCCTGCTCATAGTCGTACAGATGGGGATCAGATTCTATGAATTGAGTGAAAATAACCTCATCGATCTCTCCTGATGTCTTGATCCCGAGCTCAGGTAAAAAAGCGAGCAACTCATCTTTTAGATTTAGACTCAAATTTAAAGGATTTAATCCTTCAACATTAAGAGGAACTTCTGGAATAGGTTTCTCTTTAGAGCCTTTTTTATCTTCTAACTCTGAGGTTAAGGCATTTTTATCTAATTTATGAAGAGTCAAAACTTCCTGCATTTCTAGGCTTCCTAAAATCATATCAACTCCGCCAGGAGTTTTTCCAATATAGGGATAGATATCTCTAATCTTTCTAATAATCTCTTTGACTATGGCAATTGTTTGATCCCCATAAATTTGGAAAAGGATAGCTGATTGTACAGCTCTTGATAGGACTTTAGCAAAATCTGATTTTTTAAGGTCATTTTCATTGAATAACGAGATGTTTGTGAGATCAAATATGACACCTTCTTTTTTGACTGAAATACCCAAAAATCTTTGGAGATTGTAGTTTAATGTTGTTCTTAGATACTCAATTAAATCAGAATTTTTATTGATAGTATCGACATCTTTTTTTGTAAAAAAAAGATCGGGCAATTTAGCTTCAGAATTTTGAGTTTTAGAAATTGTTGGGAATACCAAATGTAAATTATCAATCATGCGTACAGCTTCGAACTTAAAACCATGACCTTCTTCAACTTTTACTGACATCTGACCTAAGATATTTTTCATGTTAAACATCAATAATTGGAGCTCAAACAGCGATTTAATAGACCCTTGCTCAGATGAAAGAGCTTTTGACATTTTAAGAGCCATCTCTTCCGTAATACCTGCCTCTTGAAGTGCTTTTGAAAAGTTACTCTTACGATCTAACATAGGTTCTACATAATCTGCTAATCCAAGAATATTTAAGAGCATCAGATCGGGTACCAACTCTTCTAATTCATTTGTCTGCCCTTTAAACTGAAAAACAGGAATATAAAGGCCTTTTGATCTCCGAATTCTCTCTTGCAATAAAAAGAGATCGATCAATTCCTTAGAAAAACTATCAGAGTCACTTTTAACAAAAAGGGCTTGAAAAAAATCTCTTTCTATACCTCGATAATATGTCTGCTCATTCCAGAGAATCGTTTTACTTTTCGGAGTAGTTGAGCTGTCTCGAGTATCTTTCTTTTTGACTTCATAACCTGTATGATCCTCTTTAGCTGCATAGGTTATGTCATACACAGAACCGCCCTCTTGTAAAACAGTTGAGTGGGCTTTCAATAAAGCTTGCTGTGCAAAGATAGAGGTAGTTCCATCCGTTCTACGCCTTTCTTTATGTTTGTTAAATCCAGAGCCTGCAGTTCCTGCATTGCGTGAAAAACTAACCCCAAAATCTTCTTTTCCAACACGCGCAGGATCGAGCAAAATGCCTACTGTATTCGTTCCAAATTCACTAAAAAGTTGAATGGTTAATAAATCATTCTCTGAAGGCCACAGAGTTGTTGACAAAATGTCATTTCCCATATGGTATTTATGACCTATGAAGTCTTTAACTTCTTCAGTCTGCGCAACCCGGCCTACTAATAATCCTTGGCGGTGTAAACTTCGAATCCTTTGAAGCCGTCTAAAATAATCGACTCTTTGAAATAACGTGCATTTCTTATCGCCTTTTTTTCCTCCCTGAGTATCTCGTAGGTCTTTATATCCCTTCCAAATTTGATACCCCCACAGTCCTAAGTAAGCGGGCCTTAGTTTTTTCTTTCCAACAGACTTAGGTTCTTTTGAAGAATAGCTAGTAAATCCTGTAGGTGTGTAGCTATAGGGTCTGACATAATAGTCCGTGAAAGCAGTTCCATCTTTATTGATAGGTTGTGATGCTATATCCATACCCGCAAGAGTTGTGCGAATATCTTCTGCATAAGCAGCATCCCCTGCTTGGCTGACATTGTAAAATAATTGACCTAAAGCCTCTTCTTTTTCTTTAAAAGTTTTTTTAACCCCTTCTATATTCTTATTCTTTATTCCAGAAATATACCCATAGTCATCAAGCTCAAAATAGGGAGTTAAATACCCGATAAGAGGTTGTCTAGCTTTTAGAATAAGATTTTTGTCTTCTTGCGTAAAGCCTTCCAGTTTTAGAGCCTCTAATACAAATCTTTCCTCTAAGCTTCTATCAGCGCCGCTCACATCAGGTAAAGGCAGGCCTCTCTGGACGTGATGAGGATTTATAAATAGTTGTGAGGAGGTTGGAACAGCAGGAGGAGTTGGAGCTGGAGCTGGAGCAGGAGGAGGAGCTTGATAATGATTTTGATAATGATCTAAAAATAAAAATTTAAAAATAAAAAATAATAAAAAAAAAAATA
>CAYUZN010000093.1:0-7422 GCA_964449295.1 uncultured bacterium
CTTTTTCCAGGAAATAGCTGCGTGAGCTCGTCTGCTTTTTGCCTCTCTTTATCACTTCCCCAAACAAAAAAGAAATAGGGGTGGATGGCACCGTCTATTTTTTTCAAAAAGCTGATGAGCGTCTGATCTGCTAGTTGCTTGTTGCTCCAGTGAGAGCCAAAGGCTACCATGATGTTCACATCACACGAAGAATGACCCATCAAGTCAGCCAGATCGTGCTCTTCTTGAAGTGAGAGTTTAAGTGTAACTGCCTGAGGCAAAAATGTATTTTTGTCTTGATAATACTGCTGAACAAGGGAGAGGTAGCGCTTTTCAATAGGTAGATCATCTGCGACATTAAATCTATGCGTCATGACTAAGAGATTGGGCTTTTCTGGAGCTGACCTCCACCCAAAACCAATTTTTGCTTGCCCTTTAGCCCAACTTGTGATCAAAGCCGACTTTGTATTGCCTTGAAGATCAAATACAGCGTCGTAAAAAGTTTGTTGCAGCTCCGATTTGAAAGTAAAAATTTTCTTCCACACACTAGGGCGGTACCAATCTTTCCTCCAACTATAGCTATCCATCAGCAATACTCGGGTAATCAGAGGATGAGTGGTAACAAGCTGCTCATAGCGTTTTTCAACGACCCAATCGATCTGACATCCAGGAAATCTGGCATGCAGATAGCTAACTACAGCAAAAGACTGAATAATATCACCGATAGACGAGGCTTTAACTATTAAAAATTTTTTAGACATTTTCTATTAATAGTAGCACATTAATCTGATTTTGATAAGATGCAAAAAAAGACTTAAAATGTAGGAATTATGAGACATCCTAAAGAAATGTATAGCTTGGCCCTCATTGAGATGTGTCAAAGATTTGCCTTTTGGGGCATCGGTAACCTCTTAGTCATCTACCTTGTGCAGTTTTATCAATTCTCTGATATCAAGGCCTCCCACCTTTACGGATTGTTTTCAGGAGTAGCTTTTGCCCTTCCTCTTGTAGGAGGCTACATTGCTGACAAAACAAGTCATAAGCTAGCCGTTATTTTAGGATCTCTCTCTACAGCAGCTGGCTGCTTTTTGATCACTTGTGGAGTCATTCATTTTCTCTATCTAGCTCTTATGTTAGCAGCTATTGGAGCCAGCTTATTTACCCCAAGCATCTACACTATTTTAGGAAAACTCTATACCGATAAGCATCAGCTAAGAGACGGGGGATTTTCCATTTATTACGCAGCTGTCAATCTCGGCGTCTTTTTGGCCACCTTAATTTTAGGAGCTATCGGGCAGTCTAACCATTGGACGCTCGCTTTTATAATTGCAGGGTGCGTCCAGCTCTTGGGTCTTTTTGTCTTTTTTAGAGTGATGAAAGCAAGAGCTTTTGCACACCTTCATATCAAAGATAAACAATTCACTTTTGACAAGAAGCTTCCTCCTCTTAAAAAAGTTGAAAAAGATCGAGTCATTGTCATTATTGCTTTAGCTCTTTTTTCCATTTTATTTTGGATGGCCTATAATCAAGGCTGGTCATCGATGAGCATTTTTGCCTTAAGATACACAGAGCCTATGATAGGCAATTTCACCATTCCTAGCTCTCTGTTACTCTCTTTAGAAAGCCTCTATCTCATCTTGCTTGCCTATCCCCTCTCTTGGCTCTATCTGTGGCTTTCAAAACGCAATCTCGACCCTTCAGCTCCTACAAAAACAGCGATGAGTTTACTCTCTATGGGAATTTGTTTTACAATCATGATGTTAGGAGCCAGAGGCATCCCCGAGGGTGTTCAATCGGCATCTGTCAGTCCATTTTATCTCGTCTATGCTTATGGATTTATGGCTATTGCTGAAATGCTCTTAGCGCCTATTGGACTTTCTCTTGTCACTAAACTCTCTCCTCATAGATATACAGCTTTTCTTGTCGGCGTGTGGTATGTCTGCATTGGGGTTGCTTTCTATACAGGAGGAATCTTAGGAGGATTCATGTCGTCTATGAAGCATATCTCTAACTTCTTTGATATCTTCGTACTGGCCTCATTTATCCCGGCTATCTTGCTGTTTTTTCTGGTCAAAAAGCTTGGCAAGATGTGCCATAGAAACAGCCTCTAAAGCCTTTAAAAAATCTTCAGCAAGAGGCGCTACAACCTCTACAGGCTTGTGGGTCTGAGGATGAGGAAAAGAGATTTTAAGCGCATGCAAAAGATGGCGCTTAGGGTGAAGCTGCGACTTAAAGATCTTGCCATATTGGTAATCACCCAAAATGGGATGCCCCATCTCTTTGAAATGAACACGCAGTTGATGCGTTCTTCCCGTGATAGGCTCGCATAATAGCAATGAGACATGCTTACCCTTTCCAAGACACTTCCACAGAGTGATTGCAGACTCCCCTTGCTTTGCAGAACCGTATATAGTTTGCCCTTGATAGGCGTGCTGTTTGGCAAGACGATTTTCAATCTTCCCTTCTTTTTTTCCCACCTCTCCGTCCACAAGTGCCAGATACTGCTTTTTGACTTTTTTCTCAGAAAAAAGAGTCACCATTTTTTTATACACCTCCTCTCTTTTAGCCAAAATCAGGACACCTGATGTTTCTTTGTCTAATCTATGGACAAGCTTTGCAGGAAAATTCTTCTGTTCACACACAACACCTACAGGCTTATTACAGATGATTAAATCTTTATCTTCATATAAAAACTCAAGATGAGCCCTCTTCTCCTTCGGGGCAATCTCCAGCTGCACCACATCACCTGCAGCCAGCACTCGTGTTGAAAAAGTCTCGACACGCCCATTAATCTTGCACCCTTTACTCTCGACTGCTCTCTTTAAGCCTTTGACAGACGACTGATCACTGCAATGCTTACGCAAAAACGCAAGAAGCCTCATCCCTGCTTCTCTAGAAGAGACCTGAAAACGAAATGATAAACGTTTGTTGGGCATAGAAGCTCTTTCAAAATTACTTATTTTCTTGCATTGTCTAATTTTGAAAGAAGTCCATTCTCTTCATATTTCTCAATGAAAGAGTCACTTTTAGAAAGTTCTGCTTCAATCTGTTCGATAGTAGGTAAGTTAGACTTTAAGTCTTTTGGAAGAGCTTCAATGACTTTTGTTGTATAGCTAGCCACACCAATTGGGCGACAGATTTCTTGAAGCGTATACTCAACTAAAAGCTTTTTTTTAGTTTTGCATAGAATCATTCCAATTGATGGTTCATCGCCCGGCTGTTTGAGCTGTACATCAAGTGCAGCGAGATAAAAACCCATTTTTCCAGCATATTCAGGCTTAAATGGTCCACTTTTGAGTTCAACTACAATAAAACGTTTCAACTTGAAATGATAGAAAAGAAGATCTATAAAAAACTCCTCTCCTTCCACTTCAATTCGATATTGGCGTGCTACAAAAGCAAAGCCAGAGCCAAGTTCTACAAGGACCTTCTGAATATGTTCAATTAATCCTCTTTCGATTTCTAATTCATTGGCTTTTTCATGAATCATAAGAAAATCAAAACAATAAGGATCTTTTAACTCGGCATTTGCAAGATCTGATTGGAGATGAGGAAGAGTAGCTGAAAAATTTGTTATTGCCTTCCCTTGCCTACCGTAAAGATCTGACTCAATCCACATTTCCAAGGCATTACGACTCCAACCATTTTCAATAGTTTTCTGGGCATACCAGAGGCGTTTGTTTAATTCTCCCAGCTTGTCAATCAAGATCATATTATGTCCCCATGGAATTTTTGCAACAGCTTGCTGCAAAATTGTAAAATCTGGGTACGCTTCAGCAAACTGCTTCATATAAAATAAATTACGCGGAGAAAATCCAGCCATTTGAGGAAAGGCTATTTTCAGGTCCTTAGCTAATCGTTCTATAACTTTAGTACCCCATCCCTCATCTTTTTGCTTTTTGAGAATTTCTATTCCCATCTCCCAATATAACTGAATTAATTCGATGTTTACTGAAATTGAAGCTTTCAACTGAGAAGAACGAATCTTATCTTTGAGTTTGTTAAGTAACTTAACGTATCCATCTACGCTTAGAGAGTCTTTAAGTAAATTGCTGATCATTAAAAAACCAATCACATAAAATCTAGAAAAGATTATCAAAAAATAAATCAAAAAAATCAATGAATTTTAAATCATTGATAGTACATCTTAAAATACTTCACTTGACCTGCATCAGCCACTCATTCAAGTTGTAATAATTAGTCACTCGTGAAACTTTCTTATTTTTAAGTTCGAAAAAAGCACCGCAACGTAGGCGGTATTTTTGTCCTTTGGCAGGAGGAAGCCCTGTATCTGTTGTTAAATACGTTCCCTCTATAAAAAATTCAGCAGCGGCTCTATCGCCTTTTTCATTAGCAAATACAACAAGACCCACTACTTTTTCTTTGTAATGCTTGTTCATGCGGTCCATAAAAACCTTAAAAGTATCTTTGCCTTTTTCTTCTTTGCCTTGGTTGATATCATGAACAACATCATCTGTCAGAAGTGCTAAAAAATCAGACTGAGCACCTCTATTGAAAGCGTCGTAATATTTTTGAATAATCTGAATTGCTTCTTTTTCCACTGTTAACTCCTATAATTTTTTAATCCAAAAGACCATTTTTTTGGGTGTTTCTTTTTCTTCACCGATTTCTTGATAAGAGATCTCTCCCACGAGCTCTGGATGTTGAATAAAACCCCGACTTTCCCAAAAGCCATTGCGGGGCTCATAATCAGACGGTCTACGAGGATCATCAAGCGGCCTAAGTGCTGTTCACGTAACATGAGACATGTTTCTTGTCAAAAAGCAATGTGTACCATTTTTATTTAACGCATTTGTTAAAAAATCTAGCGATTTGCTCTTTTGTTGCCATTCCTTTTTCCGTATTAACAACAAGCTCTTCCATATCTAATGATTGCTTTTTCGATAGCTTAATAGGGACACGATTTTGTCTAAGAAAAGTAATAGCTGCCACTGTTCCCGTTCTTTTATTTCCATCTACAAAAGGATGATTGCAAATAATATGAAACAAATAAGCAGCCGCCTTATCGAAAACTGTAAGATGAAGATCTTCTCCAAATAAAGCAGATTTTGGCATATCAAGTGCTGAGGCAAGTAGTCCTAGATCTCTAATTCCCCTAACTCCACCGTATTTACGAATAACCTCAGCATGATCCTCTAGAATCTCTTTTATTGTGATAAAAATCATCGTTTTGCAAGCCTTTTTATAAGCGCATCATTTTCTTTTAGGGCTTGCCTAAAGGTTTCTTTATGCAAAATAACAATACCTCCGTTTGGATTGACAGTAATTTGAAACAGAGCTTTATCTTCATCAAGACCAGCTGCTTCTAAAGTAGCTTTATCTATCAGCAAGGCTCTACTATTTCCATGATGAATCAACGACTTAATCATATACCCTCTCTTTTTTAGATATTCCATACGTTACAACGATAAAATTTCTTAGTCACTACAATGTATATCCAACACAAAAATCTCACAACGTCGATTTTCGACAAATTAATTATTTAAAAAACATTAATTGTCTGATTTTAAAGGTTTTACATCCGACTAATTTAACGGTCATGTTATTTTAGTCGCGACTAAAATAACATGCATGTTAAAATGGTCGTATGAAAAGAACCTATGAAATTGTTCTTAAAAATCACTTGTCTCAGTTCAGGCAAATGATTTTCTTGTCTGGACCCCGCCAAGCAGGTAAAACTACTGTTAGTTTAGATGCTGCAACTCAAACCTCTCGCCATATTTATTTAAATTGGGACAATGAAGATCATAAAGCGTTAATTATTAAAGGCCCCTCTGCTGTAGCTCTTCATTCTGATTTAGAAATTTTCCAAGAGACTCTTCCTATCATTGTCTTTGATGAAATTCACAAATATCGTAATTGGAAACGATTTCTTAAGGGTTTTTTTGACACTTATGAAAAAAAATGTCGTATTATGGTTACGGGAAGTGCCAGATTAAATATCTATAAAAGAGGAGGAGACAGTCTCATGGGACGCTACTTTCTTTATAGATTACACCCTCTTTCCCTAAGAGAACTTGCAAATCCTAGTCTTCCAATGCAAGAAATCCAGAGTCCCTGTGAAATATCGATAGATGATTATGAAGCTCTTATTACTTATGGAGGATTTCCTGAACCTTATTTGAAAAGATCTAAATTTTTCTTCAATCAATGGAAAAGACTCCGTACAGAACAATTGTTCAAAGAAGATTTGCGTGATTTAAGTCATATCCAAGAAATTAGTCAAATACAGCTGCTTGCAGAAATCTTACAAGAAGAAGCCTCTCATGCTCTTAATCATTCTATGCTTGCAGCTAAAATTAAAGTTTCAGCTCCCACTTTGCAGCGTTGGATAGAGCTTTTAAAAAATCTCTATTTTTGTTTCACCTTGCAACCTTGGAAAGAGAACATCGCAAGATCTTTGATTAAAGAACCCAAAATTTATCTCTGGAATTGGGCTCTTATTGAAGATAATGGAGCGCGTCATGAAAATTTTATTGCCTCACATCTCTATAAAGCTGTTCAATTTTGGACAGATTTAGGATGGGGAGATTATGGTCTCTACTATGTGCGTGATAAAGATAAAAGAGAAGTTGACTTTTTAGTGACCAAAGATAAAAAACCTTGGTTTCTGGTTGAAGTTAAGAGTTCAGGACAGCAAGGAATTTCTAAGTCACTCTATTATTTTTGGGAGAAATTAAAAGTTCCTCATGCATTTCAACTTGGGTTTGATCTTCCCTATGTCGATCGAAATTGTTTTACAATTAAAGAACCTGTGATTGTGCCTGTAAAGACATTCTTATCTCAACTAATTTAAAGAGGTAGTTGCAAAACTCAGGGTTCGTCGAATTTCGGGATTATTTTGGCTGCTTTTTGATTTTTTTCGTGGGGGTTATATACGCAAGTTGATATTACCCCCACGAAAAAAAAACGAAAATCAGCTCAAAAGAACCCGAAATTCGACAGAACCTGAGTTTTGCAGCTACCTCTAAATACGTTTGAGAAGCTTAAAGAGAAGTGGGTTAATCGACATCGAAGCAAGTGCGCAGGCAACGATAATATCGTAGCCCTCATCAGATAAAATATGAAACTTGATCGCAACTTCAGAGAGGATGAAAGAGAGCTCTCCGATTTGAGCAAGGCCTAAAGAAATGATGAGAGCTGTCATGAGCGGCTTTTTAAAAAGCACCGAAATTACAAAAGCAACCAGTGGTTTGACCACCAAGATAATACTTAAAATTAAAAAGAAAAGGGAGAGATTATCTCCAATGGCAAATGGGTTAAATAACATCCCAACAGAGATGAAAAAGATCACAACAAAGGCGTCTTTTAAAGGAGTTGCTTTATCGGTGACAAGATGACGCACAGGTGTTTGCCCAATCACCATCCCTGCAATAAAGGCTCCTAAAGCAATCGACGTTCCAAACAGCAAAGCAGACCCTG
>CAYUZN010000094.1:0-7384 GCA_964449295.1 uncultured bacterium
ATTGGACTACCTGGATTATGAGAACTCCAGAGCTCTTTGTCATGCCTTTCTTTGTTATTGCGAATAAGGGCATTAGCCGCGTGCAAAATCGCCTGAGTCGATCTATAATTTTGTTGAAGCTTAATTTTTGTATCAGCAGGGAAAGATAGGATATTTTTAATGTCAGCCCCGCGCCATCCATAGATCGATTGATCATCATCTCCTACAACACACAGATTGTTGTATTTCCCAGACAGGAGAGCAGCTAATTGATATTGGACAGAATTAGTGTCTTGATACTCATCGATCATGATGTAATGGAAGCGCTCTTGATACAACTCAAGCACCGGCGGATGCTCTTGAAAGAGTTGCAGCGTCAATGATAAAAGACTGTCAAAGTCAACAGCATTATAGGCGCGCATACAGATTTTAAGACGATCAGAGAGATCTTTGACAAACTGCGTAGACTCTCCACTCTCATTGTTTTTTATAAAATTGAGAGACTCTAACGTTTTTTCCATTGAAGGAAGCTCTCCCTCATGATGAAGCATATGACGCACAAGTTGCGACACAAGCCTTTTGACATCTTTTTCATCATATAAGCTGAACTCTTTAGTGTACCCTAGATGAAAAATGTTTTTTCTTAACACCTGCATGCAAAAACTATGAAATGTGCATAGAGTCACTTGTTTAGCAAGCTTTGGATTTAAGAGAGTTTCTAGACGTTTGCGCATCTCCTCAGCCGCTTTATTAGTAAATGTCAGTCCTAATATCTTGTCAGGTGGCACATGACATGAGGTAATAAGATGAGCAATACGGTGTGTGATGACACTTGTTTTTCCGCTGCCAGCTCCTGCTAGCACAAGAACTTTCCCTTGTGTCGTATGAACCGCTGTTTTTTGTTCAGGATTTAGCATATAACGTCTGTAGATTTGATAAATTGTCTGAGATGAGGATCTTGTCTATGTCCTCCCAAAGGGCCATCGCCATACTCTGGAAACGCGTAGAGGTTGATCACATCATTTGTATTTTTAAAATGAAAGGCTTTATCCTTCAATAAATCATCTCTTACAAAAAAGAGATTCACCCCCATTGTCTCTGCATAAATAAGAGAGTACCCTTTCTTTCTTCCTAGATTATACAAAGCAAGAATACTAGCTCCATAATAATTTGTCTTATCCCAACAGCCTAGAGGATTATAGGGAACAACACAGTCTTCTTTTGGCAAATGAGAGGCATTGTATTCTATAATCACAAGACGTGGCTTATAGCGGTCATCAATAGCCTGCCAAATATAAAAATCGTTATAATCAATGTCAATAGAGAGTAAGTCTAAATTAACAGGTACGCCATATGTGTTAAAGAGTTGGTTGATGTTTTCTTTCGTAATAAACATCTGTTTTAAATTAATCGAAGAATTTTCAAACCTACCATCCATCAGTAGTCCTTTCCAGCCGTGATAAGTCATTAAAGCTCTGGTATTTCTTTCAAGACCATCTTCGACGCCAAATTCGACATAGTATTTAGAGTCTGTGCCAATTAACTCAAAGATCTTTTCAATGACGCCATCTTCCCCATTTTGACTATAAATTTTTTTCTCAAAATGATTTAAGTCAATTTTCCTTACCATTGATCCTGGTTAGTAAAGAGTTAAAATCCTCTAAGAGTATTTCTTTTGAAATTGTCTGACGTCCCAATCTGGGATGAACATTGATGTCTAATCCTTGAGGAAGAGAGGGAAGGAGCTCTCTGAAGGTTTCTCTCACAATTCTTTTGAAATAGCTCCGGATAACAGCATTGCCATATTTTTTAGAAACGGTGATGCCTAATCGAGGAGAGAAGCCGCCCTCTTGACGATAATCAAAAGAAATAACTTTGCCATGTAAGCGGAAGCCATATCTAGATAGACGTTGATAGTCTAAGCGCTTCCGTAAACGAGCCGATTTAGGGAACTTAAAACTTAGACAGAGAGTCTTTTGCGACCCTGACGACGTCTGCGGTTCACGATCTTTTTGCCCTTGGCTGTTTTCATTCTCTTTCGAAACCCACATGTCTTTTGACGCTTTCTTTTACTAGGTTGGTACGTTCTTTTCATAGTTATATCTCACAAAAATGTCTGTAGTCTACGCAAAAAGTTATAAAAGATACAAGTTAAAAATGAAATTTCAAGAAAACTTCAGTTAAGCGCTTCGGAAATCTTCGTAAAAATTTTGCCCGTTAAGCAATTTTTCCATATAAACATAGAACGCGCTTCTTGAGAAGCTTCAAGAAATTGACGCATTTTCTCCAAATCGTCCCTTTTAAGTCCTCCTCTTTCAAAATAAAAAGGAATAGCAGCCCTTTTATTATAGAAATTTTTACCTGCAGAGGAGACCATATACATTTCAGCAGATCCATATAAGCCAATCAGAAGCTGACTCAACGTAATTTTCTGAGAAATAAAGGTTATAGCTGTAAGAGTTGCAATGATTGCACTAAAACAATTAATTGTCTTAAACATAGAGTCTCGTTCAGGTTTGTCCTGCTTCCATGCGTTTTCTGCATTAGAATATATGTTCGAGACACTAAAAACCTTCTGGTTAAATACTGTTTCTAATTGCTCAACCCCTCTTATTATAGCGTCGTCGCATTTTTGGAGCCAATTGCTCAATCTATCCATAAAAAACACTCCTTTTTCCAAGAGATTATACCAGCATGCACTGATTTATTTAAAATTAAAAATTTATTTTTTTACATAAAAGAGTAATAAATTTTTGAAAAGTTGACAAACGCTTGGTTTTTAAGAAACTTGTTGCTAAGAAATCATAGTGAGCTTTAGAATTTCCTGAAAATAGAAGAATGGGGATATTCATGAAAGTCAGAGCGTCAATTAAAGCTGACCCTTCTAAAGGGGACAAAGTCGTGCGTAGACGAGGACGTATCTACGTGATCAATAAAACAGATCCTAATCGCAAACAAAGACAAAAAGGCCCAGGGAGAAAGAAATAATGGCTAAGAAATGTTCAATCGCAAAACAGAAAAAAAGAGAGCGCCTTGTAAAATCTCATTGGGATAAAAGAGCGCAACTTAAAAAAGTAGTTATGAACCTTTCAGCTAGTGATGAAGAGAAGCTAGAAGCTCAAATAGCTCTAGATAAATTGCCAAAAAATTCTTCACCTGTCCGTCTCCATAACCGTTGTCAAATCACTGGTAGAGCAAGAGGCTTCTTAAGAAAATTTAAACTCTCTCGTCTCTGTTTCCGTGAAATGGCCAACAAAGGTCTCATTCCAGGTATCTTTAAAGCGAGTTGGTAGTCTTGGGAAGAAAGTCTTCTAATGGTTTCCAGTCATCTAACTCAGGATTCCAGAGATAAGTAGTGGTGGTAATGAGTCCATCTTCCCACGCTTCTTTAAGGGCTGATGCACTCATTGGCCCTAATTGTTTCATATCTTGATCCAAATAGTACCAAGTTTTATTAGCAAATGGATCGGGAAGAGCCTTTGCAGGAGCTTCTTGTGCTTTCTGCTTTGAGGGTAGAAAATAGAGAAAAAGCACCCCTAAAAGTCCAAAAAAGAAGCCACACCAAAACCATAAATAAGGTCTTTTCCCTCTCTTTTTGGCCAAATAATAAGCGAGAGCTCCCATCACAAAACTAATAAGAAAAATAAACCCTGTTGGTATCTGCTGCATAGAGCTTTATCATACGCGTTATTTTTTTGAGATCAAGCAAAAATTCAGCACATAAATAAGTGTATAAGATATAATCCACCATAAGGTACATAAGAAGGAGGGCAGCGGTATGTATGATCAATTAAAGCAAATGGATACAAAAGAGGTTCAACTACCAGAGACTCTTTTCATTCGAGACATTGACACAAAAGTATTCCAAGCTATGGTCCTTCAATGCCTCACAAAAATTCAAGGAGTTGCCTTAGCTGAAGGCAATTTAATCGATTATCTGTTTGGAAGAGATTCCTCTGAGCGTATTAGCTGTATTGATATCGAGCAAAATCCCAAAAACCACTCCGTCAATATTAAAGTAGAAGTCAATGTCGCTTATGGCGTTTCAATTCCTGAAAAAGCTGAAGAGATTCAATTGAAAATTGTAGAAGAAGTCAGTCGTTTTTCAGGACTTCATGTCGAATCTGTCCATGTTGTCTTTAAGAATTTAATTGTCGCCACACCTCTTGAAGATAGAGTAGAAGAAGTCATCTATAACGACGAGTTCTAACATGAGACCCGGCCATGTGCTCTTTTCTGCTGTTCAGTTTCTCATTGTAGCTATCTTACTGTGCGTGGGTAGTTTTTTCTTTTTCTTGCCTTGGGCTCCTCGCACGCGCTTTCAGCTGATTTCTCTCATCTCTGAAAGAGTCGATTTATTCACACTCATAGGCTCTGGATTTTTAGGGTTTGGGCTGCTTCTCTGCATAGGTCTTTATTTCATGAATCGCCAGTCTTATTACCAGTTAGAGATGAAGCATGACAAACATACAGCTGCTGTTGAATTGCTTCTCTTGCGCAAAAGTGTTGAGCTCTACTGGAAGCGCTTATTTCCCGATAAAGACTTAAGCACCGATGTGCTCTTACACCATGGAAAGAAGATAGAAGTCGTAGTTGAGCTGCCCTCTATGAGCCTAGAAGAAGAGCAGATGCTCTTAGAGAAAGTTGAAAAAGAAATCGGGGCTCTTCTCACCCATCAAATCGGCTATTTTAAAGAATTTTTGTTTACGGTTAGGTCATGACTAAAAGAAAGTATCTGCTTATTGCATTGCTTGCTTTTGTAGGGATTGCTACGTTCTTGCTTGTTTCCCCCTTAAAAAAGAATAAACAGCCCTATTTAACAGTTGTAGGCCCTGTGTTGATGGCAGATGGGCTTGGAAGACAAGCCGCTGAACTGATAGACATGCTAAAGGATGATCTATCTATTGGATTTAAGGCTTCATCGGCTAAAACGGTTATAGAAGGAGCTCCTCAGAGAATACATAAAATTCTCAAAAATGAAAAACTCCCTCTTGGAAAAGTAATTATTTATGAAAATTTTTTAGGAATAGGTGGTCTCTATTTTAAAGATGTCATCAAAGGCTTAAAAAACGCTCATCATATCCGTATAGCTTATTCTATGTTTGAATCAACTCTTATACCATCAGAATGGGTTGTTGCTCTTAATCATTATTTTGATGCGGTAGCTGTGCCGGATAAGTTTTTAATAGACTGCTATAAAAATAGTGGTGTGACTATCCCGATTTTTGAGCTACCTTTAGGTCTGAATTTAGATCAATTCCTCAATGTTCCTTTAAAAAAACACAAAAAATCTCCTATGATTTTTGCCAATTTAAGCTCTAGTTTACCGCGCAAAAATCAACTTGGTTTAATTAGAGCTTTTCATAAAGCTTTTGGCCATTCTCAAGATGTGAAATTGAAATTAAATAGTAGAGCTGGTGAGTCTGACTATATCCAAGCTATTAAAGATGAAATCTATAAACTCGGTGCATCAAACATTCAGTTTACAGAAATGCGCATGGAAGCAGATCTTTATTTGAAGGTATTCCAAGATGTCGATTGTTACGTTAGTCTATCCTCAGGAGAAGGATTTTCTATTCAACCAAGAGAAGCTATGGCTTTGGGTATTCCTGTCATCTTAACCGATAATACAGGGCAATCTACAATATGTGAAAGTCATCTGGGTAGAGTAGTGCCTTCTCCTCATTGCATTCCTGCTTTTTACCCTGCCTTTAATGCATATTATGGGATGTTTCATAATTGCAATATAGAAGATGCTGCTCAAGCCTTAAAAGATGTCTACAATAATTATGACGATTATCTTAGTCAAGCAGAAGACAGCAGAGCATGGGTAAAGCAATGTTGTTACGATCAATTGAAAACTCTTTACTTGGGATTGATTAGTCCTAAAAAAATTATCTTAAGTTCTATGAATAAAATCACACCTGAGTGCTTGTTTACGGATTCTAAAGAATTATGTCAAAAATTCAAGGCGCTAGTAGGAACTCCTTTTGAAAATCAGAGAGAGAATTGATTTGAATTTATCTATAAGAATTCATTTGTTTTTCTGCTGTGCACTTTTTGTTTGGTTATTTTTTTTTATCTCTTCCTTAAAGAATGAAATCGATAATTTTAAGAAACAAAAATCTGTCTATAAGCGATTTTCTGAAAAATATAAAAAAGAAGGAGAAGGAGCGCAATCTTTACTGAAAATTACTCTTCCTTATAACTTAAAAAATCTCTCTTTAAGAGACAATCACGATTTGATTTTGAAAACTAAAAAAATTACCATTCGCAATGTAACAGCTCCTCATAATGGTTCTATCATTAAACGGGGTGATGGGTATTTGATTTTTTTTCGTTATGATATCAAACATAAACATGACTATTCCTCCTATATTGGTTGTGCAGAATTAGATGCTAACTTTGATCAAACCGCCAAAGAATTTGTTAAGATAGACACGTTTGACAATCACTCAGAAGATCCTAGGATCTTTACTCAAGGAAAAGAAGTTTATCTTGTTTATACAAAAAGTGAATTTAAGAAAGAGATTTATCCTCCTTTTACTTCAACAATCAACATTGCTTCTATTGACTTAGAAAATTACAAACTGAAGTTTATCACTAACTTAGATCCCCACTTCAACTCTATTGAAAAAAATTGGGTTCCCTTTGACTATAAGGATCGTATTTATTTTCAATACAGCCTCAATCCTCATAAGATTCTTTTACTCCCAGATCCTCAAGAGAACCATTTGATTTGTACAAATGAAGAAACTCAAAATCTTTCTTGGGGACACCCAACTTCAGGATGGGGAACTTTAAGAGGAGGAACACCTGCCATAAATATTGGAAAAGAGTATCTTGCTTTTTTTCATAGTTCTTTTATAGGAGATAATGGATTGATTTGGTACAGCATGGGAGCTTATACATTTGAAAATCAGCCTCCTTTTCGCATTACAGCTATATCTCCTTGCCCCATTTTATTTCCTGGGATTTATGATTCTGTGGCTTTTAATACAGCAGAAAGTAGAAAACGTGTCATTTTTCCGACAAGCTTTGTCATCGAAGAAAGAAATGGCAAAGAGTGGATCCATCTTTCTTGTGGAGAAAATGATTCGTCACTTAAAATCATCACTCTTGATAAAGAAGTTTTAATTGCAGGGTTAAAGAAAATCTGATGGAGAGATTTCAGCGATTTGTCAAAATTCAATTGTTTGTTTCGAGTTTGCTCATTATTGCTCTAATAATAGGTCTTGTCTATCTAAAAAAAGAACTAGACGCAGCTAAAAAAGAGATTAAAGGATATAGGGAATTTTTTGAGCGCTATAAAAGGGATACTGAGTCTCCACCCTGAATATTAGTTTGTACTATACCAGCCTCGGTTGAAAAATAGCCTTTTGGACTAGTGCGAAAATCCTCGCGG
>CAYUZN010000095.1:0-7264 GCA_964449295.1 uncultured bacterium
TCAATACTTAGCAGCAGACATTATTAGTTATCTGAAACAGCAAAAGTGGGATGGGGCAAGTCTTGTGCGCAAGCGTGTCACAATTTTATCAAAAGGGCAAGACGTTGAGGCTCCAGATGAACGTGTCGCAATGATTGAACAAGTCACGCTTCAAGGAAAAAACATCGTTATCGATGTGCGCTTGTCAGAAAAACAAACAGACAATCCTGAAGGGAAACTCGCTGAAAGAATCACCACACAAAAAATTACCCTTAACAAAAAAACAGGGGAAATTTCTACTCATAGTCAACAAATCATCGCCCTCAAACTTTTGCCAGATACTTTTTTTACAAAAATTATCCCAGCTATAGATAGATTTCGTTATTTAAGAGAGCGTGTTGTCTTAAAGAACAGACACATCACAACTTTTTGTACACGCATTGACCAGATCATCCGAGATCTCGTCCAGATCAAGCGTCTTATTCAAACCTACGCAAGTACGAGGCAGCTCGCAGAAGCCTACAACCGCTCAAAAATCTTTGAAACCCATCACTTGACAACCGACGGAGATCTCGAAAGAAGAAATCGTTTTGAGACCAACTTAAAAAAAGTCGCCAAAGCTCTCTTAGAAGAATTTGCTAAATATCGCTATTCGAGTCAGGAAAAGATCGAGGAAATCGTCGGTCTTTCTCCCATGAATGATGCAGAGATCAGCCGAGATATCTTTAATACTCTTGTAGAAGAGCTTGATCATTTAGATTCTAAATCTTTAAAACTTCCCAACCCTCATAAAGTGAGAGGATTTGCTCAAGCTATCCGCCTTTTCCCTCCCCAATTTTTAAGTGAGGGTTATGTCGAAAAAATCATGACCATTCTCTTAAGATTGAGCCAGTGGCTCTCTGACCCCCATCACAAATTTAATCAATCAAGCCGCCGCCAAGAAGAATACCTAGCTGTTTTAGATATCCAAAGGCAACTTCTCGATGCTCTTGTCGATAACAAGCAATTAAAAACTATCGACGAACAAAATAGATATTTGACCAATCAAAAGATGAATCCTAAAGCTCAGGGTGATTCTTCAACAGAGGACTCTAGATTATCAATCGGTAACCTTATAAGCCAGCTCAGAGGCGCATTAGTTGAAGAAGGTGTCCCAGAAGAGTTAGAGCCAGAGACTACTGACATATCTTCCCTTATTATGTCCACCTTAAACAGCACTCAAGAGAGCATGAGCGGAGCTGATATGGCCACTTGGCTGGCTAGTTTTCAGCAAAAATTTATTAGTGGCAATGGGATTGATAAAAATCAACGAGATGAGATCAAATCAGCCTTAGAGAAATGGACTCATGATTCCGATAAAGAGATTTCCTATTTAGCCAGCTATAACATCCAAGCTCTCTCTAGAATTCCAGTCAAAGGAGACTCAGACCTTTCTGAAATCATGAGACGGGGTATGCATCTTATTTTAGGAGCTAAGAGCCTGGCTCTCATTGTCACAAGTCAAGGATCTGCACTTGGAGAATACACACAGCTCATCAACCATGCTAAAGCTATGATGAAAGATGGGCGCATGAGCCGTGAGACTTGGTATGAATCTGCCAGATCCCTCCATGTCCTAATTGCTGAAGCAGAGAATGATCCTCAAAAACATAGAGTCTATCTCAACTCTCTGGAAGAGATACTTAAACAGCTAAAATCTGACATCAGCTGGGAACTTGCGTACATAGCTTTTTCAAGTCTTTATGAGCCTCTTGTTAAAAGTGGTCACAAAGATAACCTCCAGTACTATATCACCCTTCTCACTAAAGTATTCCAAGATAAAAAGCAGTTCACGGACTCCTCACAGGTGAGAGAACTAGCCCTTCACATGCTCCTTAAAGCAGCTGCCGACCCGTCTGAAACTGTAAGAGAGCTCGCCAAAGAACAACTCAAAGCTCTTTGTACAAAATATAAAGATAAACAAGCCTTCCTAACTTACCCCACGCAAGGCGCGCACCTTGTGCGCTCTTTACCCGACATCTACACATTAGCGATACGCGAGGTCAAAATAGTTCAAGAAACTATCCAAGACAATACCCTTATCAAAAAAGCTAAAGAGACAGCGTTCCCTGTTGAACATAAAGCGAGCAGGCTCAGAGAAAAAGTAGAGGAATTTAGAAGCAAAACAGAGATCGATAAAGATCTGGCAACTTACGTGCCTCTCAAAGGAGCTCATAGTAAAGAAGACAAAGATCAAACCCGGTTTTTTCTCTTACAAAAACATGTCGATAAATTTGTGCACAGAGATAATAGACGGCGCGATTATGAAGGCTATCTACTCAATGCCAAAGGAGAAAGACTAAAAGACTCTGCTGGCCAGCCTCTTAAAGCAGGTAAACACACAGATACCGTGGCAGATCCCGCTGTTCTTCTCATCCATGGACAAGCTGGCTCAGGCAAATCTCTCTTCGGTCGTTTTGTCGAAAGAGAGTATTGGAATCGCTATGAAAATGGAGCTATTATCCCTCTTTTTATCTCTCTTCCTGCTCTCCGAGATCCCTTTCATCAAGGCATTGAGCAGGCCCTGTCTGAGTATGGGTTTAGCCCCGATGATATTCAACAAATGAAAAATGAATCCCACGAGCAAGGTGGAGAAGAGATCGAAATTCTCAAACTCAAACAAGACAGTGACACAAAGAAGCTGCTTGTTGAATCCAAAAAAGAGCCAATCAATCCTCCCAGACTCCTTCTCATCCTAGACGGATATGATGAACTCCAAACACAAATCAATCTCTATCAAGCCTATCAATTAGCCACTTGGAAAAATATCAAAGTCATCATCACTTCTCGGACAGAGTATTTAGAACAACTAGGAAGTTACTACACTCACTTTAAACCAAAAGAAGGAACCCTAGAAGAAATCTTCATCCGTCCCTTTAATCAAGATCAAATAGAAACCTTTGTGTCGCAAGTCTTAGAGCAAAAACAAAACGAAGAAGTCTCTTCCTCTCTAGAGCAAACACCCACTTTTAACCTCAAAGAGTATCTATCTTACATAAAAGAAGCTAGGCTAGAGGATCTCATTGAGCATCCCTTTATGCTCCGCATCATCGTTGACATCTTACCTAGTCTGAAAGAAAACAAACAAAAAGAAAAAGCCCTGGGGATAGGACAGGCACGAGTCAAACGCTACGATATCTACGAGCTTTTTTTAACGCAATTCTTTGAAAGAAATGGCGCAAGGCTCCGCAGAGGACCTCTCCCCGATGGCTTTCAAGCTGAAACCTCTCTATGGGAGTATAGCACAGCTGTTGCTTGCTTTATGTATACACACAGACGGCAAACTATCCAAGGCAACCCTCCCAGTTACAGTAGGTTCAAAGCCACTGAAGAGCAGGGTGCCCATTTTCTCACCGATGAGCCTAAGATCGCTTTGTCTAAATCGGGAGCCCCTTTGAAGAAGATGGGAGAGGCCAGCTTTGCCTTTATCCATAAATCCATCCAAGAATTTTTAGTTGCAAGAGCCATGCGAGATGAGTATCTAAAAGCCTTTGAAAATGGACAAGAGCTTCCTTCAGACACAATCATCAATCAGCTGCCTATCCAAGACGAGCCTTCGATTGCACGTTTTATCATGGATGGCATGACCCTCAAAGATACCCAAGCTCTAGAAAAAATTATCCACTCTACTCAAATTAAGCCCGCAAAAGAAGGCAAGCTTCCTAAGAAAAGCCCTCTTGCACAGGCCTCTGCCAATGCCATCACCTTAATTGTTGCCAAAGGATCACGTTTTTATCAAAATGAAGAGTTGCGTTACATCCAAATCCCGGGAGCCAGACTTGATGGAGGCTATTTTGTTAACGTTGATTTCACAGGCACTAACTTTAGCCGTGTCTCAGCGAGACAAACGATGTTTGAAGGATGCAATTGGACAGATCTTCAAGCAAGCGATATCGATTTTGGAGAGAGCCTTAAGATTATTGTAGGAAGTGGAGTATATTCCATCACTTATAGCCCTGATGGAAAAAGGCTGGCAACGGGAATTCATGATGGCACCATCCGCCTCTGGGATGCTACCACGGGAGAGGCTATTGGAGAGCCTCTTAGAGGGCATGAAAAAGAGGTTATGAGTGTCGCCTTTAGTCCTGATGGAAAGAGGCTGGCGACGGGAAGTAATGATCGCACGATCCGTCTCTGGGATGCTATAACGGGAGAAGCTCTCGGAGAGCCTCTGAGAGGTCATGAAGAAGGTGTGAGTAGTGTTACCTTTAGCCCTGATGGGAAGATACTGGCAACGGGAAGTGAGGATAACACCATCTGCCTCTGGGATGCTTCCATAGGAGAGGCTTTCGGAGAGCCTCTCAAAGGACATGAAGACGATGTTAGTAGTGTCGTCTTTAGCCCTGATGGAAAGATACTGGCGACGGGAAGTTATGATAGCACCATCCGCCTCTGGGATGTCACTAATCCAAAAACCCCTAAGCTAGAGTGTGTTTTAGGAAAAAAGAGGTTACGATTAGTTTTAACAGGTATTAAGGGGGAAAATATTTTGGGACTATCTGTCACTAATCAAAAGCTTTTGCAGCAACATGGGGCGACAATCACAGCAAATGAATTGAACTTATCTGATGAAACGTCAGAAGAGCCTAGTGTTCTGCCTTTAGTGTCCCAAGATGTTATGCAGCAGCTTTTGAAAATATCGAAAGAAATTCAAGATTTAAGGCAGCAATTGATGATGGACCAACAAGTATAGAGATTAGCTTTTGGGGTTATCTCTTATCTGCTCACTTGCTTGTAGGGATTGTTTTTAATTCTTTTGCGGTTCATATAGAGAGGTATGGGGCTAAACGATACTTCTTCTCCAATACCTGAGATTGATAAGGGCCATCTCAAGCGGATTTTAGGCATTTTCCAAGTCTTTTCGGTGGGCTATGCCGACCTAGGCTCCTCGATTTTTTATGCTCTGGGAATTACAGCGGTCTTTGCATTAGGGGCAACGCCAATTGCGCTTGCGCTGGCAGGAATTGTGTTTATCTGCACAGCTCTTTCTTATGCTGAGATGAGCTCGATGTATCATGATGCAGGCGGATCTGCCAGCTTTGCTAGACACGCGTTTAATGACACGATCTCATTTGTGGCAGGCTGGGGGCTTTTACTTGATTATATTGTAACAATTGCTCTATCTGCCTTTACTATCATTCCTTATCTGACACCATTTTTTCCTGTTTTTCATCATCTCGATGTCAGGCTTTTGTGCACAATTATTCTTATTTTGATTGTGTTTGGCATTAACTTTATAGGGATCAAAGACTCAACAAAGGTCAACTCTGTTTTAACGGTTTGCACGCTTCTTATTGAAATCATCTTGGTGGGGGTAGGTCTTGCGGTAGCTCCTCACATCTGGGATATGTTCAAACATCTAGCAATTGGAGTGCAGGGCACGTCTTGGTCTCCCTCATGGCACGATTTTATCAAAGGGACTGCGATGGCGATGGTGGCATATACAGGAATTGAGTCGATGGCGCAGCTTGGCTCTGAAACACGGAAGCCTGCTAGGACAGTGCCTCGTTCGATGATGCTAACAATGGTTGTGTTAATATTGATGTATATTGGACTGTCTGTGACAGCTCTCTCTTTGATAGGACCTGAGAGATTAGCAGGGGAGTTTAAAGAAAATCCCATCCAAGGAATTGCGAGAGAAATTCCTTTTGGTGAGGATATTTTTCTGCCTATGGTGAGTGTTTTGGCAGTTATTTTACTCTTTGCAGCCTCAAATTCTGGACTAATTGGAGCCTCTCGTCTCTCGTTCAATATGGGCGCTTATTATCAGCTGCCACGATTTTTCCATAAAATTCATCCTTACTTTAAAACGCCTTATGTCGCTTTAGCTTTTTTCGCGCTGGCTGCTATCGCTGTTGTGATTTTCTCTCATGGTTATATGGAAATTATTGCCGATCTTTATAACTTTGGTAGCCAAATTGCCTTTTTTGCAACGCATATGTCGCTCATTGTCATGCGCTGCAAAAAACCTCATCAGAGAAGACTTTTTAAAGTTCCTTTTAATTTGACGATCGCAGGCAGGCAAATCCCTATCACAGCCATCATAGGAGCTTTAGCCTCTCTTGGCGTCTTCCTTCTTGTTGTGCTGACAAAGCCCGAAGGAAGAAACTTAGGCTGTGTTTGGATGGCACTCGGTCTTGCCCTATTTTTTGGCTATCGCAAAAAGAAAAATATCCCTGTCTCATCACACGTTAGTATTGAAAAGATCAAAATCCCCAACTTTCAGCCCCTCTCTATTCACAAGATTTTGGTGCCGGTTGGCCCTGGCACGCAGCTTGAGACAATCCAAATTGCCTGCGAGCTTGCCAAACTCCATACAGCCCATATTCATCTCTTGCACATCATCGAAATTCCTTTCAGCCTTCCCTTAGATGCCACTTTTTCAGATAAGGTAGAGAAAGGCAGCTCCCTTCTTAAAACAGCTGAAGCTGTTGTGATAGATGAGGGGGTGGCAGCCACGATCGAGCTTCTCAGATCACGACATATAGAAGAGGCTATCTTGCAGATCATCTGCCAACGAGGGTATGATCTTGTGATTCTAGGCA
The DNA here is from genome assembly GCA_964449295.1 of uncultured bacterium. GTDB lineage: Bacteria > Chlamydiota > Chlamydiia > Chlamydiales > Rhabdochlamydiaceae > CANJJB01. The sequence continues at coordinate 6,564 of CAYUZN010000095.1, forward strand.
GAATGAAGTCGACACCCAAATTTCCCAAAGGAGTCGGTGAAATCACAGAAAAAATACTCACTGAATCGAGCTGTAGAGTCTGGATCTGCGGCACTGACTATACAGGTGTTATGTTGCAGTAATTTGCATTTTTTGTAACACTTCAAAAGCTTTTTGCCATTTTTCATAGCTAAGGCATCCACCATTCATTTTAAGTAAATAGTGGGCAACAGCTGGGAAGTAGATGAGTATGAGGAGACGTTTGGTAATTTCAGATCCACTAATACGCTTTCTTTCTAAAGCATTGAGCGAGGCCTGTGATAATTCAAATACAGATGCAAATTCACGCGTTGTTAGACCCAAGGCATGCCTATATTTTATCACATCTTCTGCTTGGAGCAATCGCTCAAAAAGTGGATAAAAAATAAAAGAAGAAGGGCCTTTTTGTCCGATAGTTGATAAGAGGACAAAAGGATCTTTTTCTTGAGGATCAATGCCCATAGCTAAACAATACTCAGGGTAAGCAGGATTGCGCGTTGAAGGCAGCCTGTCTTCAAATGAAGGAAATAAAGTAGAGGAAGTAAAAGATCTCTCTGTCAAGGGGAATTCAGGGCCCAAAGGGATAACATGTTTTGCTTTGAAATAGTAAGGATCATAAGTAAAAACAAATCTATCATTCACTTTTCGTAGTTCTCCCACCAATAATCTTGTTTTTCGCTTTT
>CAYUZN010000096.1:0-7225 GCA_964449295.1 uncultured bacterium
GGTTTGTCCATTGTACATGGAAATAACAAAACCCTCCTCTCCTCCCATAAAACCTCGTTTTAAGATATAACTTTTAAAAAAAGCATGACATCCGTGAAAGATTGCATGAAAGAGCGAGGATTTCCGTTTCCCTTGATGTTGCAGAGCAAAGAGAGTGCTATAGTTTTGCATCTTGGTCAGAAAATCTTCCACCTTTAAGTAAGGTGTATGCTGCATTGAATAAGAGAGGTCTTTAACTTCTAAAGATTTCACTTCTATTTTTTCATGCACAGCTGCTTCTGAAAATGAGGTCTTTTGCCTATTGTAGAGGCGGATGATCAGGTCGGGATACCATCCCGAGCAACACCGCATATATTTTCCATTGAAGTAGTTTTCTCGATTGATCCTATACACACAGGCAGAATTGAGAGTGAGCTTTAAAATCTCTTGAGAGAGTTCTTTTGATAACACCTCATCGCTATCGAGTGATAAGATCCAGTCATAAGTGGCAAGTGAGCTAGCTTCATTATGCGTAGGGCCAAACCCTTTAAAAGACCCTTCAAAAATTTTCACATTGGAAAATTTTTTTGCAATTTCTAATGTCTCATCAGTAGAGCCAGTATCAAAAATCACAACTTCAGGAAAAGCTTGCGTTGACAGAAGTGTCGCTAAAAGTGTCTTACTAGAGTTTTTCGTCAAGATGGTGACTGTAATCATAGCACCTGTATATCACACATCTCTTAAAAACTATACTTTTTGTGGTGATAAAATGCTTGCAGCCAGTAATTGAGCCACAATGCCAACCAGCATAATGCCACCTGCTCGTGCAGTTCCTGGTCTTATATTATACGTTGTTTCCGCCGGCTGGTTGTTTTTTAAGACTTGTGTCTTAAAAAGAGTTACGGCTGGTATCTCGGAAGAAGCATTTATTTCATTAGATTTTTTATATTTTGAACATACAGCATTTGCTACAAGAAGTACATACCCGCTAATTCTAAAGGCTGTAGCTAAAGATTGATTATTCAAAACTCTGCCAACGAGTGATGATGTATTACTCAATAGACCCATGGCAAGCCCTGTTACAATGCACAGCTCATTCATTGCATTTAGATGAAATAGCTTTTGTTGTGTCTCATCTTGATAATTGGGACTTTGCCCTTCTAAGTAATTCACTCCGAAGCCGAAGAACACACCAGCAATCAGATGAGTTGTAAAAATTTTTTTTGAAATCTTGGGGTAAAGAAGAGCGACGCTAGCCATCAACATAATTCCGATAGCTCTTGCAGAAGACTTTCGTATATTTCCTACCCAAGGTGTATATGGTGTAGAGTTGGTGGCTTTTGGTTTATTGGTTGTTGGAAAGTATTTTTCCCATACAGCTTTGTATTGATTAGCAATTACAGGATGAGAGCTTAAGGCGTTAGCAGCCAGGATAAAACATCCTGTTATGGTTGAGGCTCTTTGCAACAATGAATTTGTAAATGCCACTTTTGATATGTTGCTAAAAACATGCATCGCCCAACCTGTGACTAAACATACTTCGTTAGCTTCATTAAAAGTAAAACTATCATTTTGATTTGTTGAGATATGCATATGATTAATGCTTTTTTGCCCTGTTAAAAGATTGTAGGCAAAGCCTGTGGCCAATCCCCCTGCTATACCAGGTATGCCATATGTGCTGGCAACGCTCCAGATACCACCAGCTGCCGATGAAAGATCGGCTTTTATTTCAGACCGGTCTTTTAGTTCAGGCAAGTAAGAAGCTATTGATGCTTTCATAGATGATAGTTTGTCCATAAATTCTCCATTTAAAGAAGAAATTGTATTACTGTGCTGTAAAATTTACAAGAGAAAAATAGCTTAGGTGCGCTATCATAAATCATGATTTTAGATAAATTAATTGCTATTAGAAAAAAATTTTTTAATTTGACGCGGTCGGAGCGTATTTTTATTGTCTGTGCTATGATCTGCGGTTTTTGCATCAGTGCAGAGTATGCGATCATTAGACCGGTGAGTAATGCTGTCTTTATGACAAGTTACGGCAGTCACTACTTTCCTTGGGTTTGGCTGTCAATTGTCCCTTTGAACTTTCTTGCAGTCGACCTCTATAACCGATTCTTGCCCAGGCTTGGATGTCAAAAAATATTTTTAATTTCTGTGAGTTTGATCATGGGGGTTAATCTTGTGGGGCCTTTTCTTCTAAAGACGTGGAGTGCTTTTCCATTTATTTTCTACTGTTGGAAAGAGATCTATGTGCTTTTGATGTTTCAGCAGCTGTGGTCTGTGATTCATTCTACAATTAAGTTTGAGCAAGCAAAATACCTCTATGGCCTTTTTTTTGCAGTTGGGGGATTAGGTGGTATTTTAGGTAGTTTTCTTCCCGGTTTTTTTGCTGTCCAGCTAGGTTCTGAAAATTTCTTATTTATGGGTCTTCCTTTTTATGCCATTTTGACGGTCAGCTTTTTGTATCTTTTAAAACATGGTCATGAAGTGGTTCAAACTGTTTGGGAAAAAAAGAAAGGCTCGCTACAAGAGGGGATTCGGCTGATTGGTAACTCAAAAGTATTGATCTTTATTTTAGTGGTCGTTGTTTTCATGCAACTCTCTTCGACGATTCTCTATTACCAGGTTAATCAGACAGTTGAGGCAACCATCTTTGATAAAGATTTAAGAACAGAATTTTTTGGCAAGATTTTGGGAGTGACTAACATTATTACGGTGATTTTACAAGGTGCCGGCTCTTTTTTACTGGTGCATTTTATGGGTCTAAGGTTGAGTCATTTTTGTGTGCCTTGCATTCTCTGTATCAACGCTGTGGGGTGTCTTTTGTTTCCTGTCTTTTCGATGATGACTTACTCCTATGTGACAGTTAAGGCTTTTGATTTTTCAATATTTAATATCTTGAAAGAGATGTTGTATATTCCCTTAAGCAAAGAAGAGAAATTTCAAGCTAAATCTTTTATCGATGTTTTTGCTTATAGATCATCTAAGGCTCTTGCCTCTTTTCTTATTTTAGCTTTTCAGCTCATTCAAGCACCACTGTCACTCTTTAGCTGGCTTTTGGTTGTTCTCTGTATAGGCTGGTGCTGGATCACTATTAAGATGCCAGTCGAAGAGAAAGAGATCGCTTGACGATTCTTTAAAAAAGCGGTATAGCAGGCCTTATGGCCTACTATCAAATTCTAAATGAGCCTCTGTCAAACAAGGGGCTTGGGTTTACTCAAAAAGAGAGGGACTCTTTAGGACTCAATGGTATTTTGCCGTGCTCTATTTTGACACTCGAAGAGCAGGTGGCACAAACCTATAAGAAGTTTAAAGATCAACCAAGTGATCTATCTAAGTATGTTTTTCTAACGTCTATCCAAAATCAGAATGAGACTCTTTTTTACAGCCTTGTCTCTGAGCATATCACTGAAATGCTTCCTTTAATTTACACACCCACTATTGGAGATGTGTCACTTAATTATAGTAGCCTGTATACGCCTCATCGAGGGCTTTATCTCTCCTATCCTCTCAAAGATAAAATTCATAAAATTATTGAGGATCTGCCTTACAAAGAGATTGCTGTGATTGTGATTACAGATGGAGAGCGCATTTTAGGTCTGGGTGATCTAGGCGCAGGCGGTATGGCAATTTGTATGGGTAAGCTGGCTCTGTATACTTTGTTTGGCGGCATCCATCCTTCCAGAACTTTACCCATTATGCTCGATGTGGGCACGAATAACAAAACCCTTTTGGATGATCCTTGTTATGTGGGGTGGCGTCATGAGAGAGTCTCAGGACAAGAGTATGACGATTTTGTCGATATCTGTGTGCAAGCACTTAAAAAGAAATACCCTGGAGTTTTACTTCAATGGGAAGATTTTGGACATACACATGCTAAACCTCTTTTAGATAGGTACCAAAATCAAATCTGCTCATTTAACGACGATATTCAAGGAACTGCAGCTGTTGTCTTAGCTGCCATAAGTGCCTCATCTAAGTTAACAAAAAGGCGCATGTCAGATCAAAAGATTGTGGTTTTAGGCGGTGGCTCTGCTGGCATGGGGATCATTCATCATATTTTAGGAGCTATGGTTCAAGAAGGTCTTTCGCCTCAAGATGCAATTAAGGCTTTTTATATTGTCGATAGAGAAGGCCTTGTTCACAAAGAGCAAAAAAATATCCCTTCACATCACGTACCTTTTGCACGAGATAATGAGGAAATCAAAAAGTGGTATGTAAATGATGTGACTCATATTTCACTTTTAGAAGTTGCAAAAGCCGTTCATCCGACTATACTCATTGGGGCATCTGCGCAACCAGGTGCTTTCACAGAAGAGGTGATCAAGACAATTGCCAAATATGTCGAAAGACCTCTCCTCATGCCTCTTTCAAACCCTACCTCTAAAAGTGAAGCTCATCCTGCTGATCTCATGGCTTGGACAAATGGACGTGCCATTATTGCGACAGGCAGTCCCTTTGAAACTGTCTGTTATAATGGACAATCCTATCCGATTGCTCAGTGCAATAATGTGAGCATTTTTCCAGGTATTGGTTTGGGAGTTGTCGCTTGTAAAACCAAACAGGTAACTGATACGATGTTTTATAAAGCAGCTGAGGTTTTAAGTGAACATTCTCCTCTGCTAAAAGATCCTTCTGGCACCCTTTTTCCACCTGTCACATCATTGCGTCTCATCAGTCAAAAAATTGCTATAGGGGTTGTGCAAATAGCTCAAACAGAAGGCTTAACTACCCAAACGTCACACCAAGATATCGAATCTATGGTTAATAAAACAGTATGGGTTCCTTCTTATTAGCTTTTTTTTCCTATTTCATGTAAAATTGTACTCTTAAATTAAAGGAGTTTTTATATGAACCCAATTACTAACTGTGGACACTGTGTAACAAACCATACTAATTGTGAGACATTAGCAAAAGTGATGGATCAGGAGTTGCGCGCTCTAGGTCAACGTGATGTCGTCCCATCACAAACCAATACTTGTTCAGTTGTTCTTAAAGTTAGCGCTAATTTTCAACAATTCATAAATGCCATGATCACATCTGGTGAGCAGAGTAGATCCTATTATAAATTAGTTATGAAAGCATATGGAGAATTGATTAAAGATCCAGGAGCTGTTGATGATTTGGAAAGAGATTTTCCTTACCTCATCGTAAATGATAAGAGTGCTTTTCTGGCGTGCTGTGAGACAATTTCGAAAGTAGACACCTCCTATAAGAATATTTTTGGATTTCCTGTAACTCAAGGAGAACTGCTCAGTCCAAACTCTATACCTACTCTAATCACATGCCGCCTTCTAGCTCCTCGTATTTTGCAGCAGGTTCATAATTTATCAAATTCTAAAGAGACTGGTATTACTGAATTAAGCTCCTTTAATGATGGGTTAAGGGCTTCTCTAAAAGCGGTTTTTGAGCAACAAGGCATCGAAGGATTAATAAGATTATTTGGAGATGATCCAAATAAAAAATCTATAGAAGATTATTTTCTGCCAGCTATATCAAAAATAGTTCAAAAAGCCTGTAGAGATCTTATAATTCTTTTTAAGAAAGATTTTCAAAGTGTGTTAGCAGAAAGCAATCGAAGAGTTGAGCGTTTGCCTTTATTCTATCCTCAACAACAGGTCCCCCAGGTAGACGTGCCATCTGCAAATCAAAACATTTCACGAAAATTGTCACTATTGCTTGCTCGTGTTGCGCAACCAAGAAAAGAGATACATAAAGATATTCACGCAAAATTAAAATTTCTCCCTGAAGATATACAGACCGGATTAAGTCAATGTGTCGGTAGAATTGTGACTTACTGGAGTCAAGTAGGAGATTTATTCAATTACATGAATAAAAGGCAGGCGACTATTTCTAAATCTTCAGATCGAGACGATGTATTGATATTTATTGCCACCTCTCTTTTAGCCGATCGTGTCTTGAATACTATCTATAATTTTGCTTGTAACAACCAAAGTACCGGAGTTCAGAAGGTCGATAACGCTTTGGAAAATTTTACAGATGATTTACGTCAACATCTAAAAGGCATTTTTGAATCGGAAGGAGTAGAAGGATTAAGAAGAGTGTTTACCGATGTACATACATCACAAGATATAGTTGTCAAATCAAAGTTTTTGCCTCTTGCAAGCTTTATACTTAAAGCGGAAGCAAGTCTTCTTGTTACAATTTTGCAGACATCAGGGTTAGATCTTCTAGTTAATGATGAAAAAGGAGATATACAGAAGCTTTCACTATTTGATAGTCCTCATTATGAGACATCTAAATCGAGATCCATTTTTTTTAAAGTGGCCATGGTAGCAGCTGCTTGTTTACTAGTGATCGTAGCAAGGAGTATTTATGTCAAAGGCTGGGGTGAATTTTATCGTCTTTTTGCTAATAGAGTGAATCGTCTTGCTTAAGGAGTCTGATTATTTTATTATGTTTTCATGAAGCTTTTACTATCTAAACCGAGGGGATTCTGCGCAGGAGTTGTTAGAGCCATCGACACAGTCGAGAAGGCTTTGCAGCTCTGGGGCGCTCCTATCTATGTCAAACACGAAATTGTCCACAATCGTCATGTCGTTGAGGGATTAAAAAAGAAGGGTGCTGTTTTTATTGAAGAATTAAGCGAGGTGCCTGAGGGTGCAAGAATTATCTACTCAGCACATGGGGTATCTCCTAAAGTGAGAGACGAGGCTAAAGCAAGAGGCCTCATTGAAATCGATGCGACTTGTGGCCTTGTCACGAAAGTTCATTCAGCTGTGAAGAGATTCTCTCAGAAAGGCTACAAAATTGTTTTGATTGGGCATAAAAACCATGTCGAAGTGATTGGCACAGCAGGGGAAGCCCCTGATGTGACCACAATTGTTGAATCGGCACAAGATGTTGAAAAACTCTCTTTTTCTCCAGATGATAAGCTTTTTTATACGACACAGACAACACTTAGTTTAGATGACATTGAGGAAATCGTGAAAGCACTTGTGGCTAGATACCCTCATATTGAAACACTTCCGTCTTCCTCTATTTGTTATGCGACAACAAATCGTCAAATTGCTTTACGCGAGATCACAGATTTGGCTGATCTTGTCTTAGTCGTCGGTGATCCTTCAAGCTCTAACTCTAATCGTTTAAGAGAGGTTGCTGCGTTAAGAGGTATCCCGTCTTATTTGATCAATGATGAATCTGAAATTGATCTTAAATGGTTAGACGGTGTGGAAGTGATTGGTATGACAGCTGGAGCTTCAACGCCAGAAGATGTCGTCAA
>CAYUZN010000097.1:0-7190 GCA_964449295.1 uncultured bacterium
AAATTGAATTTGAAAGAAGCGGTCATCAAGATCCAAGTTCATGCCGGTGGTAGAGGAAAGGGAGGTGGCGTTAAATTTGCAAAAACGCCTGAAGAGATTGCTCTATTCACAACTCAGCTTTTAAGCATGAAACTTGTCAATAATCAAACAGGTCCAAAAGGCGTGATTGCCCATAAAGTTTTAATTTCAAAACCAGTTGATATCGACAAAGAGTACTACTTAGGTGCCATTATCGATAGGAATAAAGCTTGTCCTATTTTGATGGTCTCACCCGAAGGGGGGATGGAAATTGAAGAGATTGCTGAAAAACACCCCGATAAAATCCTGAAAATTCCTATCGAGCTTGATGGCAGTATACGTCCTTATCATTTGGTTTATTTTGCCAAGTTTATGGGATGGACAGGGGATATTGCCAAAGCTGGGATAGATATTGCTAAGGCGCTTAGTAAAGCCTTTATTCAAAAAGATGCCTCTTTACTAGAGATTAACCCACTTGTTTTATCTAAAGATAAAAAACTGTGGGCACTCGATGCGAAGCTCAGTGTCGATGATAACGCACTGTATCGTCAACCTGAAATGGCTGGATTTTACGATCCTACGCAACTCTCTCCTAATGAAGTGGAAGCTAAACACCACGATCTTGCTTACATCGCTCTTGAAGGCACTATCGGCTGTATGGTCAACGGAGCAGGACTTGCTATGGCAACTATGGATCTGATCAAACATTGTGGAGGCAAGCCTGCTAACTTTCTCGATGTGGGAGGAGGTGCAACAGCTGATAAAATATCTGCAGGATTTAAGATTCTTGTCTCAGATCCTCATGTGAAGGCGGTTCTTGTCAATATTTTTGGAGGTATCATGAACTGTGCTACAATTGCAGAGGGAATTCTGTCTGCAGCTGAACACATATCTCTTAAGATTCCACTTGTCGTGCGCATGGAAGGAACGAACGTCGAAGAGGGAAGAGAGATGCTAGCAAAATCAAATCTTAAAATCACGGCAGCAAATAGTTTAGAAGAGGCTGCTGAAAAAATTGTCAAGGTATTACATGGGCATTCTCATCAATAAAAAGACGCGTGTGATCACGCAAGGTATTTCCGGAAAATCAGGAAGCTTCCACACGGAGCAATGTCTTCTGTATGGATCAGATTTTGTCGCAGGTGTGACTCCTGGAAAAGGGGGGCAAGAGGCTTGCGGGCTGCCTATTTTTGATACGGTATATGAAGCTAAGCAAGTTCATAAGCCTGATGCGACGATGATTTTTGTGCCAGCCCCGTTTGCTGCGGATGCCATTTTAGAAGCAGAAGATGCAGGCATCCCTCTCATTGTGTGTATCACAGAAGGGATCCCTATTCGGGATATGCTGGAAGTGTCACGCGTGATGAAAGCCTCTCGCAAAAGTCGTCTAATTGGACCTAATTGTCCAGGCCTTATCACGGTTGGTGATTGTAAAATTGGCATTATGCCAGGCTATATTCACAAAAGAGGGAAAATTGGGATTGTCTCAAGATCGGGCACCTTAACGTATGAAGCTGTGTGGCAGACAACTCTTTTAGGGCTTGGCCAAACAACATGTGTTGGCATTGGGGGTGATCCTCTCAATGGAACAAATTTTATCGATGTGCTCAAACTCTTCGACCAAGATCTTGAAACAGAAGGTGTACTCCTTATTGGAGAGATCGGAGGAGATGCTGAAGAGCAGGCAGCGGAGTGGATTAAAAATCATAGCAGGAAGCCTGTAGCTGCCTTTATTGCTGGGATGACAGCGCCTCAAGGGCGCAGAATGGGACATGCTGGTGCAATTGTCTCTGGTGGAAAAGGGACTGCAAAAGGTAAGATAGACCTATTAAAAAAAGCAGGTGTTGTCATTGCAGAAACCCCTGCCCATATGGGCAGAGCCATGATGGATGCCTTATCATCTAGAGATAAGTAAATGATTAGAATTCCTGGAAGAATCCCGATTGTGATTTTTCCTGCATTTTGGATTTTTTCTTTTTTAATCGCTCTCTTTATCAGTGGTGGTGATTTTCTCCAGATGTTTATCTGGGTAGGTGTTATTTTTATCTCTGTTCTTTGTCATGAACTTGGGCATGCTCTCACGGCTTCTTGTTTTGGAAGACAATGCCATATAGAACTTGTGGCTATGGGGGGACTAACACACCATGATGGAGAGGCTCTCTCTTTTTGGAAGCAATTTCTCATCACCTTGAATGGCCCTATTTTCGGGTTTCTCCTTGGCCTTGCAGCGTATTTTCTCGCAGCAGCTCCTCAGATCACATCTCTTCCTTTAAAAGCGTTTTTGATCAGTGTAAGAGATATCAACTGGTTTTGGACAGCTGTCAATCTTTTGCCCATTTTGCCTTTAGATGGAGGACAGCTTTTAAGAATTCTCTTGGAAAAATTATTTCATGCTAAAGGTGTGAGACTAGCATTTTTTTTCAGTATGATCGCAGCTCTGACTATCAGCTTAGGGTTGTTTTTAGTGCATCAACTACTGGCTGGTGCCATTTTGTTTCTTTTTGCCTTTGAGAGTTTTAATGGATTTCGTAAAACGCGCCATCTCAAAGAGAGTGATCGCAATTTGGCATTTAAGGATGAGCTTTTACATGCCGAGATGCACTTACAAGAAGGGCACAAACAAGAAGCTTTGACAGCTTTTGAAAAGTTAAGAGATGAGACTAAAGAAGGGCTTATTTATGTGATGGCAACTCAATACGCCTCTTTTCTCAATTATGAACTAGGAAGAAAAAAAGAAGCTTACGAGGCTCTAAAATCTCTCAAAGATAAGCTTGATCCACAAGGCATCTGCCTTCTACATAAAGTTGCTTTTGAAGAGAATGATTTTGCACTCGTCTCGGAACTGTCTGGATCTGTATTTCAGTTGATTGCTGATGTTGAAGTGACTTTAAGAAATGCAGAAGCAGCAGCTTCTTTAAATCAAGTCAAGGCTGCCATCGGCTGGCTTGAAACAGCCTTAACTTTGGGTGTTGTTGATCTCAAAAATGTGATCACAAGTAAAAACTTCGATGGCATTCGCAGTGATCCTGCTTTCCACCTGTTTGTTTCGCACTTGCCTAGTTAAAATGTTTGGATTGTTCTTGTGTTTTGTCTAACTTAACTCCAGGCCGCATACCTGTGCACGCAGTATCTGTCTCTAAATTATTTGAAGTAACTTCATATTTCCAAATAGTCACAGTTGATTTCTGAAGATCTGTGATGAGAACTTTACAAGAGGAGTTTGCTGCAAGTGCTTGTCGAGTAAGAGGAGTGGAAGTTCCAGAATTTTTTATAACACATGTATTACTTAACTCCTTAATGAGAGATGTATTTGCCGAGATCTGTATCCAATCAATACAACCCAAGACGATAGCGATATACTGACAGGGAAAAAGATGTCTCGAAATAGAAAAAACAAAAAGCGCACAATATGTTATAAGACTATAAAACTTATGCTGATTATGTCTTTCAAGCAAATTAACAATTTCTATATTTCTGTTATTATTATTTTCTAGGCTTTTTTGGGGGTTTTCTAAGTTTTCGAACTTATCTAAGCTGAGAGATTGTATTTGTGTAAATGTATTTTTCTTTAATTTTTGAATGACGAGTTTGTTGATGATCACAACGACTACGCAAGCCACCATCAAATCTCCTTTAGAGATGTTTGAAAACTGAGCAGATGCAGATAAAGAAATAGGATTAGTCATAGAATACCCTCCTTTAGAAGCGGAAAAAATACTTCATTTCCCCCCTTGTTGTAAACAAAATTGGAAGATTGTTTAAGTTATGGCAACTGGTTTGGATTGAGTGATATAGCCTTGCTTGAGTTCTGCAGAGTAGACAATCCAAAGACCTAAAGAGACAAGGGCTGTTGAGAGAAAAATAACCCATGAGATGGGCTCTCCTAAAAAGAGAAAGCCGTGGAATGAAGCAAATATAGGACTTAAAAGACCTAGGAAAGAGAGAAAAGTGGCAGTGAATTTCTTAAGCATCATACCATAGAGATTGTAGCAGAGAATATTGGAAACAAACGTCATGATGAGTGTCCATCCGATAAAAGGTGCAAAATTGTGCACGGCAACGGGCAGCGGATTCCAAGATTCAGAAAATAGTGAATGGACAAGAGCAAGACCTCCTCCGAAAAGCATACTCATGCCGTTTGCCATGACAGGAGAGACCATTTGATCTTTGACAGTGAGACGTAAAATCACCCATCCATAGACAGAGCAAAGGGCAGCGCCCATCATAGCAAGTGCTGGCCAAGACAGAAATCCCCAGACATTCCAGATTTCTTCAGAACCTGTTTGGTAATAAAGAACAGGGATAAGACCAACAACTCCCAGTGATAGCCCAATCCATTTTTTGATGTTCATTCTCTCACCAAAATGAAGGTAAGAGAAAAAAGCTGCAAAAAAGGGAGACAAGCTATAGATAAAGCAGGCTTTAGCAGAGGGTAAATATTGAAGCGCCCAAAATTCTAAAATGTTGGTCAGATAGATGCTAAAAAGAGCCAGTAGAGCGAGTGAAAAAATCTGCTTTTTTTGTAATTTAAAAGAGGATCTTTTTGTCAGAGCAAGATAAGAGAGCAGAAGAAGCCCTGCCAGCAGCATGCGTGCGCTGGTTAGAAAGATAGGGGGGCTGTACGCAAGGGCAACTTTTGCCATTGAGAACATGCTTGACCACAGCCCATACATTAAAATAACAACTATAATAGACATCCAGATCCCTAAAATAAGCTATTATAATAGCTTATTTTGGGATTACTACTCAAGTCTGATAGAGACAAATTTGACGACAGCCCCTTGGCGCATGAGAAGGACAATCCGTTTGGTTTTGGCAGCTTCTTTCAAATTTTCATTATATTCTGTCATGTTGGAAACTTTTTTGCGATTAATCTCAACAATCAAACAACCAGGGCGAATGCCTCCATTAGCACCAGGAGATCCTGGTTTGACTTTGGTGACTACAACGCCCATCTCTCCTTGAGTATAGCCTAATTGTTTAGAGAGTTGAGGAGTAAGTTCTTGAACCTCAATACCCAGTTTTTGATCTAATACACCTGGAGTAGCATTATTAGTTGACAGTGTTCCTAGGGTTACAGATATATTTAAAATTTGATTTTTCCGATTGATCTTAAGTTTGACAACAGAACCTGGGTTCATCAAAGCAATATCATTGCGGAATCCTTGGAATGTTTTAATCGGAGTGCCATTATATTCTAAAATAATATCACCCTGTTTTAGGCCGGCTTGATCAGCTGGAGATCCTTTAGAGACGTCGGCAACAAGAGCTCCTTCCACTTTATCGAGGTTAAATCCTTCGGCAATGTCTTTATCAACAGGTTGCAACGTGACTCCTAAGAAACCTCGTGTGACAGAGCCTTTTTCGATGAGCTGTTGCATCACATTTTTTGCCATGTTACTTGGGATGGCAAGGCCGATGCCCATAAAGCCACCAGAACGAGAGATGATTACTGTATTAATGCCGATCACTTCTCCTCTGATATTTAATAGAGGTCCGCCTGAATTACCTGGATTGATGGCAGCATCGGTTTGGATGAAATCTTCGTAATCAGCAATTTGAAGTTGTCTTTTTTTGCCACTCACAATGCCATGCGTGACAGAGGCATCAAGAGCAAAAGGGCTGCCGATTGCCATCACATCTTCAGCAATTCTTAAGTCGTCTGAATTGCCAAACTTTAAAAAAGGGAAATTTTTTCCTTCAATTTTGATAACGGCAATATCGGTATTGGGATCTGTTCCTACAAGAGTGGCAGGTAAAATCTGACCATTATTAAGTGTGACATCTATTTTACTTGATCCTTTGACAACATGAGAGTTGGTGAAAATATAACCATCTGCAGAGACAATAAATCCTGATCCTTGACCTATTTGTGGTTGAGGTGGTTGAGGTCTGCCAAAAGGACTGCCAAAAAAGCGGTTGAAATCATCATCAGGCGCATTAAAAGGGCTATCACCATAACCAAAAGGGAAAGAGTTATCATCACCATTTTCAAGTTCAACTTTAATAAAGACAACGCCAGGAATTGCTTTTTCAGCGATGTTTGATCTAGCTTGAGAGACTGCTTGCGCAATCTCCTCGGGAGAACATGTGCATTTGGGTTTTAATTGAGAAGTTTGAGACTCTGCCTGTATAGAATAAGAAAGAAAAGAACAGATAAAGGTCAGCGCAATCAGTGTGGGTTTAAAAGTCATAAATCCTCTCTCTTGTAAAATATTACTGTAGCACGATAGTGCACAAGCTTGCCACTAATTTTAAACTTGGCTGCGATTTTTTTTCTAGAGTTTGATATAATTAGAAAATGGGAAAAAAAATTCACTTGTATGTAAGTGCTGTATTGCTACTCTCTGCGTGTTCTCCTTCTTCTTTAGATGATTTTCGTCATGAAGGGGAAGCCATTTGTAAGAAACTCACGCAAGAGCTTAGAGAAATTGACACACACGACAAGCTCATAAAAAAAGCTCCTAAACTCAAACTCTACTTCGATCAACTCGCATCTTTAATGATCGAAGTGAAAAGATTAGAACCAGACGATGTCACTCCCATCATCGATGAAGAGTCTTTGGCAAGTCAAGCTCTCTTATATGAGCTCAAGCGAATCTACCAAATAGAAGCCGGCCGAGATATAATTGAAAAAGCTCAGAAAGAAGCTCTCATTAAATTATGGACAAGTGGAAAATAATTAACCTTAAAGAAATAAAAGAGGCGAAATATAGACGTCGGGCACAAGCGCCCCGCGTCCCTTGCGCCTAACTAGGGCTTTGCCAAATCGATCCTCTGCGCAAAAGTCCGTGCAGAGCACTGTCCTTTTTCGTTCGGACCGCTCATTAACATTCGCTTCAATTTTGCTGTGCCCTAGCGGCTAACGGCTGCTCCTGCACTCTTCCCCGCAAATGAGTTGCGGGTCCCCTTCCATGTCAGTTCGCAGACCCATCTTATTTGTGAATTCGATAATTTGCCGCCCACCTGAGTTTCGGACCTTCTCTGCATTTTTTTTGATTCATCTAATCAGTACTTTCTTTGTCTAAGCCAAATTCATTACAATTAAGCTTTCACAGCGAAGGGTGGCAGTTTCATATGAGACTAATGTGTGATATTAAAAGTTGGTACTGCGAAGTGACATGGAAGGGGACCCACACCTTCTGTGTGGGGAAGAATGCAGGAGCAGCCGA
>CAYUZN010000098.1:0-7188 GCA_964449295.1 uncultured bacterium
CAAGCTCTTCAGCTAATTGAAGATCAGCAGTAAAACCAGGGCAGTAAGGGCCAATCACGTAGCCTGCTGCCAAATATCCAAACATAGGAGATAAACGCATTTTATGGGAAAGATAGCCCAAAAGGGCTGCTAGAGAAAACCCTATAGCTAAGATAAGAACGATCTTAAGATTGACAAACTCTATCATTTCCGGCTCAGATATTCAACAAGAAGTCTAACGCCAACACCTGTCGCACTTGTCGGATGGTAATGATGAGGGTTTGTCAAAAAAGCTGTTCCTGCAATATCTAAATGAGCCCACTCTGCATCTTTAATGAAGTGAAGTAAAAACATAGCGCCTGTAATCGCACTTGCTTTTCTATCAGCTGAATTTCTCATATCGGCAATCTTTGATTTAAGACCTTCTTTGTATTCCGAATAAATGGGAAAGCGCCAGACTCTTTCATAAGTTGTCTGTCCAGCCTCAATGAGATCTTTTGCTAGCTCATCACTGTTAGAAAAAAGTCCTGTCACTTCCTCCCCTAGAGCAATAACAATACCTCCTGTCAAGGTGGCAAGATCGATAATGGTTTTAGGTTTGTAATGTTTTTGAACGTAGGCCAAAGCATCGGCAAGAACAAGTCTTCCTTCAGCATCGGTATTCGAGATTTCGACAGTTGTTCCCTCATAACTTTTGTAGACATCACCTGGTTTATAGCTATCAGGACCGATGGAATTTTCTGTTGACGCAATCACCCCTACTACATTCACTTTAAGACTTAAGGCTGCAATGGCTTGAAGTGTGCCTAAGACCGCTGCAGCTCCTGACATATCATCTTTCATCGTTTCCATAGAACCTGTGGGCTTCAGATTAAGACCTCCTGTATCGTAGGTCACACCTTTACCTACAAGAGCTACTTTTTCAGAAGATCCTGGATGACCTTTGTACTCAACGATGATAAAAGCAGGGTCTTTAGAAGAGCCTTTACCTACAGCCAGCAAAAGCCCCATTTTTTCTTTCTCAAGTCTTTTCTTATCAAATACCGTTGTTTTAATAGAGGAAAAATCTTTTGCAAGTTGCCCAGCTACTTTAGCAAGTGCTTGTGGTGTGACATCATCGGCATTTCCATTGACAAGATCTCTTGCAAAGTGCACGGCTTCTATAATCTGAGAGGTGCGTTTACACTCTGTAAACTCTTTATCGGATAGACCTATGAAAGCAATCTTTTCTACTATGACGGAAGGATCGTCTTTGAGCACAGAGGATTTCAGTTGATCAAAGGTATAATTAGCTAAAAGTAGCCCCTCTAAAGCAGCCACTGCTGAAGAAAGTTTCATCTTAGGAAGAGCGACGTTGATGTTTTTAAGCTTTTTTTGTTTGCACAATTTAATCACAGAGGCATAAGCTTTACGTAAAGTCTCTTGCTCACACTCTTTTTCTTTGCCAAGTCCCAGTAGAAGACATCTCTCCTCTTTTTCTTGAGAAGGGTACAGAAGCAGCGCCTCCCCTTCTTTTCCCTTAAAGTCACCACTCTTTAACGCATGAGCATAGACAGATTTAAAATGATCTTGAACGGAGGCAGACTCAGCTCCTTTAGTCGTTTGCCAAAAAGGCAAAACAAGCACATCCGCTTCTTTTCTTTTTGAGAAATTCGGGACGGATAGTAATTGCATTAAAATGGTACCTCATCATCTTCAAAAGTGTCTCGCTTTTTGCCTTGCCCTTCTCCGAAAGAGCCCATCTCTTTAGCTTGTCCAGACGCCACACCTGCATACTCTTGAGGAGCGTCATGGTGCTGATTGCTCTCTGAACCTGCAGAGTCTGGTTTTCCAAAAGGACTAAACATAATGTTAAGCGCAGTCAAACTCATCGATACTTGAGGTCTTCCATCTCGATCTGTGAAAATTTCTGGTTTATTCATTTCTCCCACAACAACAATCGGACTTCCTTTTTTGAAATAGGGAATCATCTTGTCAAACTCTTCTCCCCAGACAGACACACGCCACCAAATCGTTTCATCTTTTCCACCTTTTCTCACTCTAGCTGCTACGCGCAATGTTGTCACTTTTTTTCCAGAAGATGTAAATCGTACCTCTGGATCTGCTCCCAAATGTCCTGCTATCGTTGTTTGATTCATTCTAAACACTCCTTTTAAAGACCAACCTCCACATTATAAACTTACACAAATCATTTCAAGCGATAAAATTTAAAAATGATTGAATAAAAAAACTGTTGTCAAGTAATACAGGATATTAAGGTGGTATTCTTATGGCAGAGCGCCCTGCTTCAGAGTCCTCTTCAGACAACTTCTGGCAAGATCCTTTTAAAATAAGAAAATCTCATTCTTCTTTATCTAAAAAAACTGAAGATCTGACTAATTTTCTTCATCCCCTAGATGAAGCTCCTGATTTTCATGATCCTTATTCTGATTTAAGTTTATTTCTGTCTAAAAAGATTAAAGAGGAATACCAAGAGGGTGGCTTGATCAAAAAATGGTCGATTTATCTACAAGAAAAATTGATTGCCAAAATTACACCTGAATTTCAGAAAAAATTTCCCAAATATAGACTTGGGGTCAATGCTCTTCATAAAACATGGAAAAAAGTCGTCTATTATTCTGAACAAATTCAGTCCCAAAAAGAGGCCTTCACTCAAGAAGGAAAACTCAATATCTCTTTTCTGATTAAAGAAAATCTCAAGCAATACTTCAAATTAAAAAGTGGTTCTGATTTTTATCCTTATCAGTACGCCTACCAACTAGCACTAAAAATCAGTGACTGTGTAGCTACGTTAGATGGAGTTAGACCCCTATTAGATCATTTGGCTAAAACCATCTGGTTTACTCAAAAACATCTTCTGTCTGCAAATGCCGTGCAAAAAATGAGAAGTCCCCATGATGAGATAGATAAATGGGACAAACTCATCATTAAAGTTCTTTTAGAAACCACCAGCAAAAATCCTGAGGCTACGCACAAAGACTTAGAAGTGTCTGTGAAAGAAGCCCTTCAAACTTTTCAAGAGAGTCCAAGTCAGGCTCACATCTCAGCTCTTCTTGCAGAAAAACTCTATCCCCTCTCCTCATTTCATAAACTGTATAGTGCTGAACAAAAGAGCGCTATTTTCAACTTTATTCGTAAACACCTTATTCTTTATAAAAACAACCTGGTTGCGCTCACCCCTTTAGAGTGTGTGAGACGAGTGATGGCTTTTTATACACTTGCCTCTAAACTCCCTAAAAATCTCACCCAGGATCAATTTCCTCTTCATCAATCTTTGGTTGCCTTTTTCTCGCAAGAAGCAAGGCTTCTTCAAGAAGTGAGCTCTCAAGCTATTTATGAGGCATACAGAGAAACAGAGCATCTTCCTGAATTACAGGCAGATCACCTTGAAATGATTATTTGGAAAATCTTGGGCAAAGAGGAACCAGCAGTTTATAGACTAGAACAAAAAGTTGAAGAGGAAATTACAAATATTATTATCGATAATCCTAATTTAAGCTTCACAAGTATCGCTAGTACGGCTGTGCAATTTTTCAAGCGAGCTAAAGAGCTTGCCGAATCAAAACAAAAAGAAACCATCGAAAAAAAGATTACCCTTTGGACAATGCAAGGAGATCTTCTTTGCAGATGGCTTCATTTAGATCCTGACAACTCTCTTTTAAAATTAATCTGTGATTTAAAAGAAAAAAAACCTGACATTACAAACCATGAAGCCTTTATTTCTGAAGCCACTCAGATCTATCTGAAAGAGTATCCTGCTCAAACAACTTACGCGCCTCAAGTGGCAGCTAGAATTGCTATCCTTTACAAATACGCTTGGTATGCTCTTTTCTCATCGCCTGAAGACTCCTCTCTTGATCGTTTCTTAGAGTGGCATTTTACAAGACTTGAGGCCCTTCCAGAAGATGTGATGATGAGTCAAATTGAAGAGATCTGTCAAAAATTGATCTTCCTGATTCCTTTCGATAAAGAACACTGTCTTAAATTATTTAGACGAAGAGAAGAGAAGATAAATCCCCAAAATAACGAAAGGCACGCTTAACAGCTGCCCCATATCTAGACAAGATTGCGCTGAAATCCAATAACTCTGCTTTTCCTTAAAAAATTCAATGAAGAAACGAAAAGCAAACACAGTTAATAAAAAAAAGCCTGCCATCTGTCCTTCACGCCATTTTTTCTTACGGTAGATAAAAAAACAGATGCCAAATAGACACAGATAAAAAAAAGCTTCGTACAACTGCACAGGATGCCTAGGAAAAGTACCACTGCCATCAATCGGATGCCCAAAGCTGACTGCCCAAGGGACATTTGTTGGTGTTCCTAAAATCTCTTGGTTGATGAAATTGCCTACTCGAATACAAGCTCCCACAAGTCCTGCAGGAACACTCATCCAGTCCAAAACTCTTTTCCACGAAAGAGCGGGTATTTTTTTTTGATATTTTTTAATAAACAGAAAGACAGCAATCAAAATGCCAACAACACCCCCATGACTTGCAAGGCCTCTTTCCCATACCTTAAAAAAAGAGAGAGGATCTGTTTTAAAATAACTCCAATCTTGATAAAAGATGAGATCTCCCAACTTAGCGCCTATCACAACTCCAACAATCACATACAGACTGAGTTTTTCGACTAAAAATTTAGCTTGCTTTCTGATCTCTAGATTTTTATCTCGTTTGAGCAGGTAGATCAGAATCAGATAGCCGCAGAAAAATCCTACAGCAAAGAGAAAGCCGTACCATAAAATAGGCCTCCCTAACAAAGGAATATTAAAATGCGTTAGTTCTGGTGATGGATCCCATTTTAGCACTTTGTCACCTTAAGAGTTTCTCTAAAATAGAGAAAAGCTCCGTTGATTAAAGCAGAGCCAATAGTCACATCGATAAAACCTTTAATGACAAGTCCGATAGGAAGCCATTTAAATAACATCCCTAGCATCATCATCGACAATAGAAGTATAAAATACTTTTTGCTATACACATCTTTCCAATGAACAGGTGTTGTTTGAGCAAGAATTCTATCAACTACTCGACGCACTGTTTTCTTCAGCACAAAATGCCCTTTAACAAAACCGACTAAAAGGCCGAGAGAAATCACTAAAAGAGCTGCCTGCTCAAGCGTTCCTGTCCAGTTAATAATAAAATCTAATAAAGCTGAAGGCTCATAGAGAGTTGTGGCAGCACCCACAATATAAGTTAGCCCCTTTATCAGTAAAAGAGCACCAATAGCAAGCCAAACAAGTCCAGAAATGGTAATCCACGTACGATGAGAATATTGCATAATCACCTAGTATATGATTTAAGCCTTAAGTTTGTCGACAAAAAATACGTACAGATCTAGAATGATCTTATTTCTCAAAGGTTTAAAATATGAATAACACCTTAGGTTTTGTAAGGTTTTTCTTCGTCTGCTTAAGCGTCATTTTTATGACCGTTTTTATGCTAGGAAGAGTCACAAGTCTTCCGCCATTTCTCAATGCGCTCCTAGGAATTGGTCTGGGACTTGGATTTGGCCTGTTACTTACTACTATTGATTTTTTCCTACGTAGATTTAATCTCCGCTCTTTTAATGTCGCTCTCTTG
This sequence comes from uncultured bacterium, assembly GCA_964449295.1. Classification (GTDB taxonomy): domain Bacteria; phylum Chlamydiota; class Chlamydiia; order Chlamydiales; family Rhabdochlamydiaceae; genus CANJJB01. Next base: position 5,559 of record CAYUZN010000098.1, read on the forward strand.
GGAATGTTCATCGGTTATTTAATGGGAAAATCCCTTGTTCTCATCTTAGATTCTATTCTACATATCAGCTTTTTTTCCGTTATGTTACCAACACAAGCAGCAGAATTTGTCAAAACAGCTCTTTTTCTATTAGGCATTCACTTAGGAACCATTATGACATTGAGATCTGCTGATGAACTCCACATCAGCATCCCATTTGTGCGCCTAACACAAGTGGCACAAAAGAAAAAAGATCTCATTGTCGATGTCTCAGTTCTCTCTGATTTACGCATCATCGATCTTGCGTGTACAGGTATTTTAGATTACCAGATGGTCGTTCCCAGATTTTTAATTAAAGAACTATATGCTCAATATGAGATGGAAGATGAACATTCTAAAACCAAAGCCCGTAGATGCCTTGATGTGATCAAAAAGCTAGAGAACATCTCTCACCTCGAGCTGCGCTTCAATGAGACCGATTTCCCAGAAATTAAAGATTCCATGAGTAAGCTCGTTCGCCTTGCAAGACTTGCCGATGCTAATATACTCAGTGCCGATATCTCGCGTGTACAAACCTCCTCTATTGAAGGTGTCACTGTCATTAACATACACGCCCTTTCCAATGCGCTAAAACCTCTTATGCAGACAGGAGAAGTCATCAAGATTAAAGTCCAACGCTTCGGCAAAGAGCCAAGACAAGGTGTCGGCTATCTAGAAGATGGCACGATGGTTGTGATCAATGGTGGAGGAGACTACATCAGCGAAACAATTGAGGCTAAAGTCTTATCTGTCAAACACACCTCGTCTGGACGCATGATCTTCTGCAATGCGACAGAAGAAGAACTTATACCCCATTACGCAGACGAAGACTCCTATCACGATGGAAAATAAACCGACTATAAAGGGACTTGGCAACGATATCCTTGAGATTGCAAGACTGCGCAGAGTCATTGACACACACGGAAAAAGAGCTCTTAGCAGACTCTTCACCCCAAAAGAGCGCCTCTACTGCCTCAAACATAAAGACTCCGTCCTCCATTTTGCTGGTAGATTTGCCGCCAAAGAAGCCATTGTGAAAGCCCTCGGCTGCGGCTTTGGCAAAATTGCCTCATGGCAAGATATCGAAATCCTCAATAATGATGCAGGAAAACCAGAGGTCTTCTTATCCCCTAAATTGTCTACCAAATTTCAAAACCCCCATATTTTACTCTCTATCAGCCACTGCAAACAGTACGCAACCGCTGTTGCTATCTGGTCCTCTTAAAGTCTTTTACGACATATTCCTTGATTTTTTATTCAGAGCGCGGGATACTCGCATACCTCTTTAAGAGCTTCTTATTATAAAAAAGAAAAACAAGCAAGGAAGACATCGTAATCACGATATATAAAATGAGATGAGTACTTTTTCGATCCAAAAATTTAGTCTTAATAGATTTTGTTTTGGGTCCATCAGTAAGCCAGAGCGAGTCATGCGAATGATAAGCATAGATCAGTGAACGCTGTTTGAGTTGTTTTTTTACCAACGGACTTATAAAACCAAATCTAGGGCAAGCAAAGCATGCAGGGAATATAATATCACAGCTATCTGCTTGATCAATTCCTTCAATGACAGCTTTTGTAAAAACAAGGAAAGTTCTTTTTAATGTTCTTA